>JAYKJG010000205.1:0-2896 GCA_035286285.1 Prochlorothrix sp. | reverse complement strand
CAGGAAACACCCTAGAGTATATAGGGGAGATTCCAGACCCACTGCACCCTGACCCAGAAGCGTTAAGATTTGCAATAGTTGTGGGTGCGGACTACAGGCCGGAAGAGAACGTCACTAGTCGGACCACGGCGTAGGTTTTAGCCCCCCTAGGGGATCGTCTTGCGTATTGTGCGGGCCAATGGCTCATCCCAAACTCCTCCCAAAAAGGGAAAGATTTGTGCCACTTACGAGATTCCGCTGGCACTATTACAGGCAAGGCTGGATTGGGCTGGGCCTGCTGGCGGGTTTTGGGGTTGCTGCCGGGGGACGGACCGAGGAAAGTTACAGGGAGGGTCCAGGGGAGGACTATGGCCCCATCGCCCGGAGCGGGCTACCATTCAAAGGTCTCTAGCCCGATTTTGGCGGCTTCATAGGCACTTTTGGCTTGTTGGACTAGCTCTACGGCTTGGCTAAAGTCTCCGGCCCTAGCCTGGGTTTCCAGCAGGAGGCAAAGCTTGGACAGCCGGGTGGCTCCTAGGGTGGCGCTACTGGATTTGAGGGTGTGGGCGCTGCGACGCAGGCCGTCGGCATCTTGCTGGGCTGCACTTTGCTGCATCTGGGCCAGCATGGCGGGGGTGTCTTGGGTGAAGGTTTCAGTGAGGAAGGTCAAGCATTCAGCCGCGTCTTCCCCCAGGGCACCTAGGTTGAGGCGAATGAGTTCCGCATCGATCGCGGGGAGTGTGTCTGGCGATACAGGTGAAGGACTTGGATCCATGGCGACAATTCTCGGTAGAGTGTGAGCGGCAAAGACTCTGGGCATTGCCAAACTTATCCCAACCTATCGCACAGCGTATCCTTTGCATTGATTTCCCCCAGCCTAGCCCCTGCGCAAAATTTGTAACATTCCTTAAAATTAAGGCAACCACCTGCCAAGGCTAACAGTTGCCTTTTCTCTCCCCATGGCCAAGATTGTTCTCATTGCCGGTTTTGAATCCTTTAACGCGACCCTCTATCGCCAAGCTGCCGATCGTGCCCAGGCTCACTGCACCGATCTGGAGATCTTGACCTTTAGCGATCGGGACATCACGGCCCAGCCCGATCGTGTAGCTGCTGCGCTCCAGGGAGCCGATGTCTTCTTTGCCAGCCTTATTTTTGACTATGACCAAGTGCTGTGGTTGCGGGAACGGGTCCAGGCGATCCCGATTCGGCTGGTGTTTGAGTCGGCCCTGGAGTTGATCAGTTTGACCCAGATCGGCAAGTTTGCGATCGGCGACAAGCCCAAGGGAATGCCGAAGCCGGTCCAGTTTATTTTGAGCAAATTTGGCGGCAGTCAGAAGGAAGAAGACAAGCTGGCCGGATATCTCAGCTTTTTGAAGATTGGCCCCAAGTTGCTCAAGTTTGTGCCAGTGGGTAAGGTCCAGGATCTGCGCAACTGGCTGATTATCTACGGATACTGGAATGCAGGGGGGCTGGAGAACGTAGCGGCGATGTTTTGGGTGCTGGGGCAGAAATATCTAGGGTTAAAGGTTGTAGAGATTCCCCCCGTCCTAGAAACGCCGAATATGGGGCTGTTGCATCCAGACTATCCCGGCTATTTCACCAGCCCTAAGGACTACCTAAACTGGTACCGAACCCTCTCCCCCGGAGCCTCTCCCCCTGGGCCAGCAGCAACCCTCACCCCCAGCCCCTCTCCCAGTGGGCGAGGGGAGCAAGAAGCCTTTGGGGTTGGTTCTGCTCTCCAGGAAAGGCAAACTTGGGAGGGTGAAAATCGCCCTGTGATTGCAATTTTGCTCTATCGCAAACACGTCATCACCAAACAGCCCTATATCCCCCAGCTTATCCGCTATTTTGAGCAAGCCGGACTGATTCCCCTGCCGGTCTTTATTAACGGTGTGGAAGGTCATGTCATTGTGCGGGATTGGTTGACCAGTGAGACCGAGCAGGCCGATCGCCAGCGGGGCCACAAGGCCAATCTATCGCTCTCGCCGGAAGCGGTGAAGGTGGATGCCATTGTCTCCACGATCGGCTTTCCCCTCGTCGGTGGTCCAGCGGGATCCATGGAAGCCGGTCGTCAGGTGGCGGTGGCGAAAGCGATTCTAGAAAGCAAAAATTTGCCCTATTTTGTCGCAGCACCGCTTTTAATCCAAGATATTGCCTCCTGGACCCGCCAGGGCATTAGTGGGCTGCAAAGCGTGGTTTTATACGCGCTGCCGGAGTTGGATGGGGCGATCGATACGGTACCCCTGGGGGGACTGGTGGGGGATGACATTTACCTAGTACCGGAGCGGGTGCAGCGCTTGTTAGGGCGGGTGACAAGCTGGGTACACCTGCGGCGCAAGAAGGCGGGCGATCGTAAGCTGGCGATCGTGCTCTATGGCTTCCCGCCCGGTTATGGAGCAACTGGGACGGCTGCCTTGCTGAATGTGCCCCGATCGCTCATGAATTTACTGCAAAGCTTGCACGATCAAGGCTATGACCTCGGTGATCCCCAAGACTGGCCCCAGGACGGCGAAGAACTGATCCGTTGGGTCAAAGCCGCCGATGAGCAGTATCCCGGTCTGCAACCGATCCCCGAAACCTTACCCGACTCAGCCTTAGCCGCTGCCCGATCGCCGCTACCCTCCCACCTCCAGCCCCCTGCCACCGTCAACGTCCGAACCTTAGAAAAATGGCTCGGTTATCTCCACAGCAGCCGCATTGAAAAGCAATGGCAATCTCTCACGGGCACTGGCATCAAGACCTACGGTGATGATTTTCTCATTGGCGGGGTGCAACTGGGCAACGTTTGGATTGGAGTACAGCCGCCCCTGGGCCTCCAGGGCGACCCCATGCGCCTCATGTTTGAGCGGGATCTCACCCCCCATCCCCAGTATGCCGCCTTTTACCAGTGGCTACAAAAAGAGTTTGGGGCCGATGC
>JAYKJG010000204.1:0-10894 GCA_035286285.1 Prochlorothrix sp. | reverse complement strand
CCACCGGGATCCACCCCCTAGCTGACCGTCAGCGTTGATCCAGGGCCAAGCGCCCGAAGGGTCTCGCTACCCTTGCCAAAAAGCTCCTGATTTTGCCTGCTTTGGCCTGAAGAAACAAACAAAGTTTTAAGAAGAAAAAATCCCCCCGTCTTGCCCCAGCGAGTAACGTTGCTGTGCCTCCTGCTCCTAGGGATTTGCTTCCACTGCTGCGTTTAGAAAGGCTGGCCTTGAGGTCTCACCCTAAAGTCTTGCCTTGCAGTCTTGCTTAACAGTTCTGCTCTACTGCTCAATCCAAAAATTTAGGACAGTCCTTATGCGGGCTACAGCCTGGGTGAGATGGCTCGGTGCAGTGGGCAATACCCACCCCATCTCATCAACCGGACTCGGTACGGGGCAAGGTTTCCTGACTGCCACTGGAAAGCCTCCGATCGATCCCTGCCGCTTTGTCCTTAATGGAGTGGATAGCCGCCATTGATCATCAGGCTTAAGGGATTTTGGTTTATGACCCCACTTAACTGTTCTAGTTCTGCCCCTCGCATCTCTCCCGCCATGGCTCAGCGCTCCCGCTCCGCAGTGCAACGACCCTCTCGGTCTGACCTGAGGTACCATGCCCGGGTTGCGATCGACACGCTGCTGGTCCAGAGCGATCGGCTCAAACAAGATCTAGAAAGCCTGCAAGTGCGGGGGGTCGTCTGGACAGGACTGGACACCATCCATCGATCGGCCCTCGCCCTGCTTCAGTTAACCCAGCCCCAGCAAGGGGGCAAAGCCTTAGACTTGACGATCGATCGCCACGGCATCACCGATCTCTCCCAACCGCCCTCCAAGCGCCTGGTTCACCTCATTCTCCACACCTGCGCCAGTTTGCTCCAGGACTTTGGTGGCCAAGAATTTACCCAACAAGTCCAACTCCTCCAAATCGCAGCCCAGCAGCTTCAGGTCATGTTAGATCTCTTGGAGCAAAATCCCCTGCGCCCCATGACGGCTGCCCTCGTGCCCATCGCAGCGCGATCGGCCACCCACGCCCCCCCGCGATCGACCCTGGATTTGGCCGCCGCCAGCCTCTCCCCCGCCGCCAGCCCCTTTGGCCTCCCCAAAACCGTCCCCCTCGCCCTCGTTTTCCCAGACCCCCCCGCAGCAGACCCTAGCCCAACCTCCCCCACTGCACCCCCACCCAACTCCCCCCCCTCGCCCAGCCCCGAACTCTTCACAGCAGACGACCTGCCGCTCAAACCCCCCTCGGTGCCCCCCCTCCAAGTCCTCCCCACCCCCGAAGTTACCGCCACCGCAGACCTCTACCCCCGTCTGCCCCTCCCCTTTAGCTCCATCACCCACACCACCCCCTCCACGGGAGCCACCATCCTAGTCGTAGACGACAGCCGGACCAACCGGGAAGTCCTGTCCCAATACCTGACCCAAGAGGGCTACCAAGTCTGCATGGCCATCAACGGGGAACAGGCGCTTCAGATGGCTGACGCAGAAAAGCACGACCTCATTCTGCTGGATGTCGTCATGCCCAAGCCCGATGGGTACGAGGTCCTGGCCTATCTCAAAAACCATACCCAACTGCGCCATGTGCCCGTCATTATGATTTCGGCCCTCGATCAGTTGGATAGCGTGGTCAAAGGCATTGAAATGGGGGCGGAAGACTATCTCTCCAAACCCTTTAACCCGGTCCTGCTGCGGGCACGCATTGGCGCTTGTTTAGAGAAAAAACGGCTGCGGGATCAGGAAATGCATTACGTAGCCGAACTGAAGCGCACCCAAACTAAACTGATCCAGTCTGAGAAAATGTCCAGCCTGGGTCAAATGGTGGCGGGTCTCGCCCATGAAATTAACAATCCCATTAACTTTATCTATGGCAATCTCAAGCCTGCCCAGGACTATGTGCAGGATTTGCTGAGCATTATCCATACCTACCAAGAGGCATATCCTAACCCAACGGAAACCCTCCAAGAGTTACTGGAGGATTTGGAGATTGACTTTATTGAAGAAGATATCTTTAAGCTCATGCAGTCCATGCGGGTCGGGGCTGAGCGAATTCGGGACTTGGTGCTGAGTCTGCGGAACTTCTCGCGGCTGGATGAGGCAGAAATGAAACCAGCACGGGTTGAGGAAGGGCTAGACAGCACCCTGTTGATTTTGCGGCATCAATTGAGCGAGCAGGATCGCTATCCCAGCGTTGAAGTGATTAAGGAGTATGGAGAAATTCCGGAAACCCTCTGCTATCCCAGCCAGCTTAACCAGGTTTACATGAACCTTTTGAGCAACGCCATTGATGCCATGCGGGGCAATGAACCCGTGGCCAAGCCACAAATTCACATCAAGACCTTTCTCCATGGAGAAGATAAAATTCGCATTAAGATTGCCGATAATGGCTGTGGGATTGAGGACGAGATTAAGACTCGAATCTTTGACCCATTCTTTACGACTAAACCGGTGGGCAGTGGTCAAGGGTTAGGGCTGTCCATTTGTTACCAAATTGTGGTGGACAAGCATAAGGGACGACTCTGGTGCCGATCGAAGGTGGGACAAGGCTCCGAGTTCACGATCGAAATCCCCAACTGCGCCCCCGAACGGGACTCTTTAGAGGCATAGGCAACCCCAGAATAGCTGAAAGCATCCCTATCCAGCGATCGTAGTGCGGACTTTAGTCCGTCCCGTCACAACGCCCGCAGTGCAGCGATCGTAGTGCAGCGATCGTAGTGCGGACTTTAGTCCGTCCCGTAACAACGCCCCCAAATCCGTTGAGCCTGAAACAGAATAAACGGGTCGGGGTCGTGCCCCTGTGCCGACCCTCTGACCGCCAAATACAGGGGCAACCACGGGGGGATTGCCCCTACCAAAACGAATCGAGATTAGTCGGATTTGGTATTCGAGGATCCTCCTGAGTAGCCAAGGCGACAAGGGAAAGGAGTGCTAGCGCAGCAGTTTTGACAAGCTGCCCCAGCTTGATTCCCTACTTCCACCCCTTCACCATGGCTAATTTTCGCGTAAATTTGCCAGATTCCATAATCTGCGACCCAGGGCCTGCCTTACCGCAGGCTTATGACTGGCTGATGCCGATTTCCCCTGTTTTTGAACAGGTTGGGCGGGGGTGGGGTGAACAGGGAGTGGGATTTGTGGTGGGTTGGAGTTGGGGTTGGCCGCTAGGGCATAGTCAAGCAGCCACCTCCCCACCCCCTTCAGCCACCAACACCCCAGACTTGCCGCTCCCCAACCGCCCGACGACTCCTCCCCTCACCATGGTAAATCCCAGAGCTTTGACCTTATCCCCCCCACGGGATCCCCACATCGATCCCGACAGCGACCCGCTCCACACCCACCTTCTCCTGCCCCCCAACCAACCCTCTGAAGCCCCAGAACCCCATCCCCTTCAGCCCTTACCACAGCCCGATCGCCAAGACTTTTTAAGCTTGCACCGCCAAGGGCGGGTGTATTTGCAACAGCAGGACTACGGCGCAGCCCAGGCAACCCTTCAGGCCGCTTTGGTCGGCTATCAGCCCCAGGGATCCGTAGGCTTGCCCCAGGTGGCCGCCGTTTTGGCCGATTTAGCCCAGACCTATGGTCACCAAGGCCAACGTCAGGCCCAAGAAGCCTGCTTGAAACGGGCCTTACAGTGCTGTGGGGTCTTGCAGACCGGGGGACAACCGGGGGAAGTGGCGCTAGCCGTGGCGATCGTAACCGCATTAACCAACCTCCAATGGCAGCAGGGTCGCTGGGGCGAAGCCGTAGTCCTGTTTCCCCTGGCCCTCCATCTCCACCACCACAATGGCACCAGTGAAAGCGAAGCCGTTGCCGTCATCCTCCAGCAGTGGGGGGAGGTCGATCTAGCCCAGGGCCGCTATAGCAAAGCAGCCGTTCGGCTCAGGGCCGCCCTCAACCTCTATCGCCGCCCAGAGGTCACCCCCGCCCCCACCCCGCCCCCCGCCCAAACCCACCCAACTCGCCCCTTCACCCTGATGCGGTGTGAGCGGCTCTTAGCCCAAGCCTATGGGTATCAGGGTCAGATCAAAGCAGCGCTGACCCTGCTGGAGCGGTTGCTGTCGGAGTTTCCCTTGGGCACGGCCCCTCTCTGTGAGGAGCAGGTGGCGATCGTCGAGGCGATCGGGCTACTCTACCAAACCCAAGGCCAGCCCACCCAAGCCCTCGCCCTGTACCGCAAGGCCATCCTCAACTGTGGTCCCGTTCTCGGCGAGTTCCATCCCCTGCTCCAGGGCCTGCACAGCCAAATCACCGCCCTCCAAACCCTCCAAGCCTCCCTCACTGCATCCCCCGCCGCTGGACCCTAGGGCATGTCATCAATTCACCGTAGAGACCTTGGGGTATCCGCAGGACACGCCGGGTGCATTTCAGAACCATCAACCGTAGGGGTCGTGCCCCCGTGGCTCCCCTCTTCAGACGCACAACCGGGGCAACCACGGGGGGATTGCCCCTAGGGCTAAGGAGCGGCAGACCCCACCGGTAAATTCACCTGGCAGATCCGCAGGGCTTGGCGGAGTTCCTGCACCGAGCCATAGCGCTGCTCAAAACCGGGGTGGAGAAGGCGACTCAGCACCGAAGCCAAGGCATAGGGAATGTGGGGCAGGGCTTGGCTATAAAACTGGGCATCCCGGTGCTGGTAGTGGTGGATGACCATGGGATTTTTTGCCAGGAGCAGAAAGATCAAGGTTGCGCCCAAGGAGTACAGATCGGACTGAATGCAAGGGTGGCCGCGTTCCTGTTCTGGGGCAGTGTAGCCCCCGGCGGTGATCCGGGTGGCCTGGGCGGAACTGAGGGATTTGACCGCACCAAAGTCCACCACCACAATGCGCTGATCCCGATGTCGCAACAGGAGGTTGGCAGGTTTAATATCTCGGTGCAAGATAGGCGGATCCTGGTTGTGCAGATATTCCAAAACATCACAGACCTGCAAGGCCCACTCCAAAACCTGGGCGGGTGGCACCGTTCCCTTCTGCCGCACATAGCGCTTCAGGTCTTGGCCCTGAATCACCTCCATCACCAGGTATAGCTCGTCGTTTTCACTAAAAAAGTCTAAAAATTGGGGAATATTGGGGTGATGGAGTCGCTGAAGCGTTCTGGCTTCCCGTTCAAACAGTTCGCGGGCTTTTTTCGATCGGGCCATTTCTTCCCGCATTTTTTTCAGCACCACCAAGCGCTGCTCTAGCTCAAAGGCATAAGTTTGGGAACTGGGGGGCAAGGTTCCCTGTTTCCAGGCCAAAAAAGTTGCCCCCATACCGCCTCGGCTCAGGGGCTTGAGCAGTTGGTAGCGACCCAGGCGGCCCAAATTCAGCAGGGGCTGACCGCAGTGGATACAGAACAGATCCCTGGGGCTACGATCGGCATGGGGACAGGGAAGGCGAGGATCGTGGCCGTTCAGATCCGATCGATCCACCTTGGGTAAATGGGAAGTCCAGTTGTGATGCGCTTCCGGCCCTGTCCAATACACCGACAGCAAACCCCCCCGACCTTCGCCCTGGGGCCAGTCCTGGGCAGGACCAGCATCCTGAATTTGGTAGTGAAAGCGTAAGCGCGGCCCCTTCGAGGCCAGTTGAATGATATCCCCATCCTTGAGAAAAGCCTGTTCAACCCGGTGGCAGTTCAAAAACGTCCCATTTTTGCCCAAGCCCCGAATCACCCAGCGCGGGTCTGGCTCCGACCCTTCGGCCCCAGCGATCGTTGCCCTGGGCAACAACTCCACATGGTACCGAGAGATGAGGGAATGCTTAATCACAATGTCATTCTCTAGGGCACGACCAATGCCCACCCCCTGCTCCGGGGTAAAGTCCCACCAGCGCAGCGGATCTGAACTTGAGCCATCTAAAAACGCAATGCTAACCATGGCCCTAGGCCACGAGAGTAGCCATATTCGGTTTCACCTTGGCTCGCACAGCAATGACCGTAATGTTGTCATGGCCATTGCACTCATTGGCCAGATCAATCAGATCGATGACTCCAGCCTCTAAATTACTAATGGAACTGAGCAGGGGCTTGATGTGGGTGTCTTCGGCTTCCTCCAGCAGCCCATTGTCCGACAGACCATCGGAACAGAGCAAAAAGAGGGTGTCCTCGTTAATGTCATAGAAGGCAATATCGGGTTCAACGCAGTCATTATCGCGGGGGCCAAGGGCTTGGGTAAGCTGATAGGCATCGGGCATGGCATAGGCCACCTCCGGATCTACGCCCCGCTGAATTTCCAGTTGGCCTAGTTCATGATCTAGGGTGAGCAGTTCTAGCCCCTTTTTGCGGGTGTAGCGATAAATCCGACTATCACCGACGTGGGCGATCGCCGCACGGGTATTGTGGAGCATTAACATCACCAAGGTCGTCCCCATGCGACCGCTGCCCTGGCTGGCGCTACTCTGGTTGTCCCGGTACAAATCTTGGTTTGCGCCCAAAATTGCTTCCCGCAGAACCGCTTCGGTCGGGAGTTGATCCAGGGGGTAGCTTTCAAAAAATTGCTTGAGATAATTGGCGGCCTTGGCACTGGCCACTTCGCCCGCCGCATGGCCCCCCATACCATCACAGAGCACATACAGCCCCTTGGCTTCGATCGTGCGACCCTGGGGATTCTCCATCCGCCGGACCTCTGTTCGGATCACAAATTCATCTTCGTTCTGGTTGCGCTGCTGGCCCACATCAGTCCGACCGGCATCATCCAGACTGACCAACTGCATCGGCAGAACCACCGTAGGAGAATCATCACCATGGTGTGGGCCTGACTCGGGGGTCATAAAGACATTAACAGTTGCAACGCCAACTGTCGCAGAGGCGGGTTTGGGAAGTTCCGAGGTCATAGGTCTAGATCAAAAATCTTGAGGGGCCAGAGTTGGGTGAAGCTAAACACGGTGAAGCTAAACACGGTGAAGCCAAACACGGTGAAGCCAAACACACAGTCGGGGTAGCTCAGCCAGGAAAGCAGGGGGGAGAGTCCGGGGACAGAGAGACCCCTGGAGACAAGCAGGCCAAGGTGTACGTTTTACCCCCAAGTCGGGTAAGCGTCTCGCTCACCTCACGGGCAAGAGGCCCACGCTCAACAGGGGGGTGAGAATTTCCGCCCTGCTCGACTAAGGCCAACGGCTTGGGGACAGAAGTCCCGGATAAAAATCCCGAACGGAATCCCAGGTGCTAAGGCCGGGACTGCTGGGCGATCGAGCGTCCTGCCTCCGGGAGCATCTCACAGTGGAAGAATCTCTGTAGGGGTCATGCCCCCATAGTTCCCCTCTTCGAGTCAAACCGGGACAACCACGGGGGATTACCCTTACCGAATCGGTGAATTCGCCCAATGGAGATGTTCCCATTCCTCCAGTATTCCAGAGACTGCCCTAGGGATCCCCAAAGATAGGGAGATTAGGAGAGAGACTTAGGAGAGAGACTTCGGTTAACAGCTTGGAGCGCCTTGGGATCAGCAGCGGGAGACACCCCTTAGAAGGGCCGCAGTCGGGTCACCTTCAGGGTAAACTCGCCACCGGAACCTTCACCAAAGGAACGCACCCGCACCGTGTAGGTACCTGAGGTGGTGATGCGGGTAAACAAGAGGGAATTGGTGGTGCCGTCGGGAGCATCATCATTTTCCCCGATCGTCAGGCCACCGCTCCCCATCAACATCACCACCGTATCAAAGTTGTCAGACAGAAGGTCAATGGCGACTTGATCCCCCGCTTGCAGGTTAACTGAATAGTCCCGTGCATAGCCACCTTGGCCGGTGGGAATATCCCGATCGCTCAGGCTATCGGTAATCTCGCCGCTCGTCGGTAAGGTAATAGGGTTATAGAAGGAAGACTGGGCGAGGGCAGTCTTACTGTTCAACAGTAGGCTACCCGTAAAGAGGCTACCCGTGAAGAGGCTACCCACCAGCAACGTTTGGGTCACCCAGGCCCACGTCCGCCCGGTAACGGGGACTGGGGCAGCAGGGCGAGGACAGGGCTGGGCCGACGGGGTAAGGGCAGCAGGGCACGCAGAGCGGAGAATCGGCATAGTGGTTCGGTAACAAGAAGGGTGACTGGGCTGAAATTACAGAGCCTGAGGGTCGGGGGAGCTAGGGCCGGGTTTACCGTAGAGCGCTTGGGGATATAGGGCGGCTTCCTGATGGGTGAGCAGGTGGCAATCCGATCGAGCATAGGCCACACAGGTCACCGTAAAGCCTCGTCCACGATCGGCAGCACTCAAAAAGCGCTGCTCCTGCTGATCCACCTGCCCCCGGAGCACCTTGGCCACACAGACGGAACAATCCCCCTGAAGACAACCTGAAGGGAGCCGGAGTCCCGCTGCCTCTGCCATGTCCAATATATATTGATCATCGGGAACGGCAAGGGTGCGATCGAGGCTGCCATCAGGACTGGTGAGCCGAACTTGATAGACAGCCATGGTTTTGCCCTGGAGTGCGGGGGTGAACAGAGAGGAGAAGAGACAAGTCCTGCTCTAGACTAGCGCTGACCTGCCAACACATCCAGCACCTGCTGCGGTGAAATGTCCTTCATGCTGCTGGTGGTGGACTGAAGCCCAATAAAGCGATCGCTCTGGGGCAGATAGCGCTCAATCTTCGCAGCACCCAACAGCGCGATCGTAAAGGTTTGGACCGCAACGGCCAACTGGAGCGTATCCCCTTCGGTGCAAAGGACCAAATTGGCCCCCGCAATCAGAGCCGCTAGCTTGGCAGGTTCCTCTGGGATCAAGGTTTTGCAGCTAATGCCCGCCTCTTGCAGCACTTGGGGTAAATCCGTGGGCGTTTCTTCCTGAATTAAGACGATCGGCAGATTGGGCTGTTGCTCTTGGATATTCTTCAGAATCAAGCTCCAACTGCTGCTGGGATAGTCTCCCCGCGTGCTATCTACCAGCAGATAGCCATTGCCAATCCCCAGCCGCTGCTGTTCAGCCTCCGCCCACTCCAAATTTTTGCGGGGAATGGTGACCTTAATTTCTGGACAGGGTTGGCTAACCCCAATCCCCTGGAGCAGGTCATGGTAGCGCTGGGCTAGATATTGGTTCGGTTTATCCAGAATGGCTTGGGTGAGAAAGCCCGTGCCCTTCCCCGCAAAGCCGATCCGCTCCGGAATCCCCGACAGCCACAGCAGCAGCCCCACATCCCAGCCTCCCTGGGCCGTCAAAACCAATTCATACTCCTGCTCTCGGATCACACCCAGCAGATTGCTCCAGTCGGCCAGACTGTTGCGATCGCGAAAATTAAAGGGAATGGTTTTCCGCACCGTGGAGGCAACCCGATAGGCTCCCACCGATTGAGGATCCGTGACCACATCAATGACAGCACCGGGATAGCGGTGTTTAAGGGTTTCAAGGGTGGGGAAAAAGAGAATCTGATCGCTAATCCCACCGGGGACAAGGGCCAATATGTGCATGGTGAAGGGTTACCTGTGTGGTTTAGCAGGGCGGCGGCGCAGCCATCCGGATCCCCTGCAACCCTCAATTCTCGCCTTTGGCTCAGTTTGGGGTTCGGTGGAGCGCTAGAAAACGGGTCGCTGCTCCAGGGAGCCATGCTACGGAATGGGGGTTGCTGTAGACAGGTCTATTAAACCCTGTTCAAATGAAGCTCGCAAGATAATACTAATCTCAGGAACTAATCTCAGGAACTGATGTCAGTGCCGATGCCAGTACCGATGCCAGTACCGATGCCAGTACCGATGCCCATTCTGATTCCGAATGCTGATAGAGAGGTGTTAACCATGACGGATGCTTTTCCCCCGGCAGTGAGCGATCGCATTTGTCGCCACATGAACGAAGACCACGCCGAGGCAGTCGCCCGCTATGCCCAAACCTTTGGCCAGCGGCCTGAGGTCACAGCGGCCCGAATGCTCAAGATTGACGCGGAGGGCATGGATCTAGAAATCCAAATCGAGTCCCAAGCCCAGCCGCTGCGCATTGCCTTTGACCACACCCTGGTGGATGCCAAGGATGCCCACCACACCCTCGTGGCCATGCTGAAACAGGTCGCTCCCCCGGAGGCTTAGGGGCAATTCGGTCTCCTAGTACAGCAGGGTAGGAATGGGCATACCATTCACGAGTACCCGTTGGCAGATCCCTGAAGCGGGCCGGAAGACCCGGCCCCTACCCAAAATATTCCCCCCCATGACGGTCCCTGAGCGCCGTCGAAGGGAGCTAGGAGACATTTCCATCCACTGGTTGCAGCCCATCCTCAAGCTCAAAAACAATATTTTCATAAAATTCCTCGATCGGCACCCGCAGATCAATACTCTGTAGCTCCACTACCTCCCCCGATCGATAGCTCAAAAACATCCAGTCCCCCGCCTTATTTTTGTGGTAGAGATCGATCGCCACCTCCTCAGAACTGACCAAAACATAATCCACCAAGCAGGGATTACGGCGATACTTCTCGAACTTCCTACCACGATCGTAAGCCTCCGTACTCGAAGACAGCACCTCCACAATTAGACAAGGATACGTAATGTAAAGCGGGTTTTTGCGATCGCGATCGTCACAGGTCACACTCAGATCCGGATAGGTATAGTTCAGCGTCTTGAGAATATTAACCTTTAAATCCGAATCAAAAGCCCTACACTTGCTGCCGCGCAAATGCCCCTGAATAACCAGAGCAACATTTAACTTAATCGCACTATGGTTTTGTGTACCCCCACTCATCCCATAGACACGACCATCAATCAGTTCATGCTTCTCTAGCTGGCGCTCCTCCCAGGCAAAATACTCCTCCGGCGTGAAATAGCGATCGTAACTGCACTCTGCGATCATTCTGAGCCTCCCGGTTGCTTAACCCTATTCATCCAGATTAAAACATCTCATACCAAATCCGTTGAGCCTGAAACAGAATAAACGGGTAGGGGTCGTGCCCCTGTGCCGACCCTCGACCAGCCAAATACAGGGGCAACCACGGGGGGATTGCCCCTACCAAAACGAATCGAGA
>JAYKJG010000203.1:0-18316 GCA_035286285.1 Prochlorothrix sp. | reverse complement strand
TTGCCCCCCTGATTTTGCCCCCCTGTTATCCAACCCCCTATGTATTCACTGCGTCGTTGGTGGAGTTTATACGGTACCAGTCTGCTGCTGGCAGGGACTGCCCTGGGTTCCGCCTGGATTTTACGCCAAACCCAAGGCAATTGGCTGCTGGAAGTCTATTACCAGATTAGCCGCCCCTTCCAGGTCTCTGAGTCCCAGATGGAAATCCTCCAACAAGCCCAACTCATGGAGGACTATGAGCGCCTCATTGAGCTAGAGCACCAAAATTTGCAATTAAAGCAGCTTCTCGGCCAACCCGCTTCGGGTCCGGGTGACTTAATTTTTAGTCCCGTTGTTGGGCGCAGTGCTGACCAGTGGTGGCAGCAGTCTGTGTTGGGGCGGGGGAGTAATGATGGGGTTATGGTGGGAGCGACGGTTACGGCTCCGGGGGGTCTGGTGGGGCGAGTCACCCAGGTGACTGCCAATACGAGCCGTGTTTTGCTGATTACCGATGCCACTAGCAGCGTGGGGGTGATGGTGAGCCGCAGTCGTGCCCAAGCCTATGCGCGGGGCCAGGGGACGGACTCGGTGGTGATACGCTTTTTTGATAAGGATCCTGATGTTCGGCCCGGTGATGTGGTCACTACGTCTGCGATGAGTACGCTATTTCCAGCGGGGATTCCGGTGGGGGTGGTGGAGGAGGTTAGTTTTAAGGCCAGTCCAACCCCTGAAGCGGTGGTGCGGCTAACGGCCCCGATCGGTCGCCTAGAGTGGGTCCAGGTCAGACCCTTTACGCCTTCTGTCATTCAACCCACTCCGCCCGCTACACCGGCGGCCTCGCAGCCCCCGGCTCCCGCTGCTTCACAAGCGGTGGCAGCCCCCTAGAGGGGGTCTTCTGGAATCTCGGTTGTAGTCCCCTGGGGATCCCCATGCTCTTCTCAGTGCCCTCATTCTGCGCCCCATGAAAGCCTTTGTCCAAGGAAAGTTTAATTGGCAACAACTGCCGCCCATTGCCTTAGATGGGGGGGCGATCGCGCTGTCGGTTTTAATGTGTGTTTTGTTGCTGCTCTCCCAACTGCCCGGTACAGAGGTTGCTGGGGTTAGCGCCAATTGGTTCCTGATTTGGGTGGTGAGCTGGAGCATTAAGCGATCGCCCCTGGAAGGAGCCTTGGCGGGGTGCTGTTTGGGCTGGATCCAAGATGGCCTGACTGCGCCCTACCCGACCCATGCTTTGGGTCTTGCCTTGGCGGGCATTCTGACGGCTTTGCTGCAAAAGCACCGCTATTTGCAAGAGGATTTTATTTCCGTTGCTTTGATTGTCTTTGGCATGGCGGTATTGGTGGAAACGACGATGGCGATCGAAATCACCCTTCAAGTCCAAGCCCAGGAATGGCTTCCGGACTGGCTGAATAACACCCCCAGCCAAGATCCTGGCTTTAATAGCAGCTTGCTCAAGGTGGAGGGGATCGACTCTAGCGCCGTCGATCGCACGGGTTTAAGCTTGGGGGAAATTTGGCAACATCACCAGCGCATTGCCCTGAGTTCTGCCATTGTGAGCAGTTTGTGGGCACCGATCGCCTACTATCCCCTCAATCGTTGGTGGGACTGGCTAGAGGAACTGAAAGGGCTGTAAAGCCCGGTTGTGGGCCACCCATTCGCTATACAATAAACCCCGGACTCAAACCCCGGAACTAAACCTATGACAAGCTCTGAAGTCACGCCCAGCCTTGGCGCAGATGCAGTAGATGCTGCGATCGCCCAAGGCTTAGATCTGGACGGTAGCCCCATCCCCCCAGCCAAGCTCGACCTCTATAACCGCGTCATGGCCCTGGAAGGGCAGCGGCAGCGGAGCGGCGTGGTCAACACCATGCGATCGCGCATTGTCCGCATTGGCGCGAAACATCTGCCCCAGGCTGAGCTAGAGGCAATGCTCAAGGATGCAGAGTTTCCCCCCTTGAAGGATAAGGAAATCGCCTTTTATTACGGCGGTAAATAACGGGTGCGCAACGGTCCAGACCCTGACGGGCACAGTAGGGGTCGTGCCCCCATGGCTCCCCGCTGACCGCTAAACTGGGGCAACCTTGGGGTTAAACCGGGGCGCTAAGCCGGGGCAACCACGGGGGGACTGCCCCTACCGAATCGGTTAATCCTTTTGCCCCACCCCTAGAAATCGTCGCTGCATCTGCCCAGTAACCAGGGGGTGGTTTGCGCCGATCGAATTGGTTAATCTGCCAACGTGAGATGGACCCCCCTCGACTCCTCGGTCGGGATCATGGCATCCCTGAGTTTTAACCAAGCCATTGCTGCTCTGGTTGCAGTTAAGGCAGCACGTCAAAAAAGGCAGCAAGTCATACAAGGAGACTCACAATGAGTGTTGTTGCAGCACGGCGGTATCCCGATCGCCTCGTTTTTGCCTCCGATAGCATTCGGGTGGCTGGTTACGTCAAAGAAACCCACCAGCGGGTCTTGGGCAATGAGCAGGGCAAGCTGTTTGAGGCCAATGGGCTAATCATTGGCAGTGTGGGCTACATCATGGAGCTAAGCTTTATGCAGATGTTTGCCCGCAACCACAAGCCCGCCGCTGCGACGGTTGAGGCGGTGCTGGACTTTATGGTGGAGTTTTATAGCTGGGCCAGAACCAAGGATGACAGTTTTGGCAAGCGCAATGAATATTTAATCGGCATTGAGGACAGTATTTTTCGGGTGCTGGATACCTATTTGGTGGAGAGAATTAATGAATTTAGCGCGATCGGGGCTGGGGAGGACTTTGCCCTGACGGCGCTCTATTTGGATAAGGGTCCAGAGGAGGCCGTGGCGATCGCCAATGAACTCTGTATTTTTTGCTCGGCCCCGATCCAGGTGATTACCAAACCCCTGGAGACTGCTGCTAGCTAATCTGAACGTCAGCATTGCATTCTCTATTTCCCCGTTAGGGGCGGTGCCCCCGTGCCCGCCCTGTTGCGTCACCCCGGCACCTTTCATCAACAACAAACCCATTGGAGAAACAGGGCGGGGGGCATAAAACCGGGGCAACCACGGGGGGATTGCCCCTACCGTGAAAACTGGGGCAACCATGGGGGGGTTGCTCCTACCGCAAAAACCGGGGCAACCACGGGGGGATTGCCCCTACCGCAGGAACTGTGCCTTGGGTACCCGTACCAATTCATAGGCACCGGCTGCGCTCAAGACTTCATAGTTGGGCGGCTCCAGCCCCAGCCCCGACGGGCGATCGGGATGGGTTAGCAACAAAAAGGTGTCCGGTTGCGCCTGGGGCAAGACCACTTCCTCAAGGTGCTTCAGGATCACCTCATCGTGGCGGGCAAAGAAGATCGGGTAGTGGCTATAAAAGACCAAACTCGGCTTTTCAATGCCCAGCATCAAGATTTCTTCACCGGGACGGCGTTGGTTGACCATTTCTTGGGCTAGCGATCGCAGCGGCAGTTGGCGGTGGGTATCGACCAAATTCAAAGCGGGCAGCAGCACCAGCAGCATTAACAGCACAAAGCTGGCTAAATTGGCCCCTCCTAGCCAGGAATAGCGCCGCTTGACCAGCAGCCCCACCAGCACCAGCCCCGTCCCCAGAAACAGCAGCCCACAGCGCAACAGCAAGGGGGACTCCTGGAGGGCAATGGGGAACTCAGGCATGGCCGGATCGTACACGGCTTCGCCGATCCAGTTGGTTGCTGAGAGGGCCACGCCGCCGAGGAGGAAAAAACTGAGGGTGTTGAGCAGGACACTTGCCCAAAGTGCGGGTGAGAGACGCAGTACGGGGGAGCGAGGGCTAGGGAGCAGGCAGTCTTGCCAGAAGAGGGCGACTAAAATCGCTGCTGCTGGCATGAGGGGCAAGACATAGCTGGGCAGTTTGGTGACGGCGATCGTGAAAAACAGAAAAATGCCAAAAAACCAAAACCCAGCAAATAATCCCAACTGTTCTTGGCGGGGGGTTTCCTGCCAGCGTCGCCATTGCCCCAAGCGCAAGCGCCCGATCGCGGCGGGGATATACAAAGACCAAGGGGCGAAACCCGCTAAGACGACTAAAAAGTAGAAATACCAGGGGGCAGAGTGTTGGTTGACCACTTGGGTGAAGCGCTCAAAGTTGTGGTAGCCAAAAAAGGAGTCTATATAGGCTTGACCATTGGCCTGAATCACTAAGATGTACCAGGGCACGGTCATGAGGGCGACCCAGGCTAGCCCTCGCAGGGGAAATATTTCCTTGAAAATTGGCCAAAATTGACCGGTATACAGCAGAAATGGCACAATAATCACGCCCGGTAAGACAATGCCCACCGGCCCCTTGGCCAGAATCGCTAAGGCAATACAGGTATAAAAGGCAAAATACCAGCGAGTTTGGATTGTGGCGCGATCGGGCGTGGGACGATCGGGACGAGCCAGAGCGGAAGGGGCGCGATCGAAATGGGTCAGATCGACGCTAGGGCGATCGGAAGGGGCGCGATCGGAATGGGTCAGATCGGCGCTAGGGCGATCGGAATGGGCACGATCGATCGCGATGCCCTGGTCTGGGGCGGGACTAGATCCAGCGGCACTAGACCCCGCAGCGGCGCTATAGCCCATAAAAAAGCACAACAACGCCCCATCTATACACCCCGTTAGCAGCATATCGGACACCCCCGTCCGACCCCAGGCTATCATCTCCCCGTTAAAGGCCATCATGGCCGTTGTCATCAACACCGCTGGCCAAGTGCTCCAGCCCTGGGATCCCCAGCCCGCACGGGGCAACAGACCATAGCGCCGCACAACCCAGGCCGCGAGGGCAATTAACCCGATCGCCGCCAAGGCCGACGGCAACCGCACCGCCCACTCATTCACCCCCAAGACTTGGTAGGCCACCGCCATACACCAATAAATCAGGGGTGGCTTATCAAAGCGGGTGGTTTCGTTGAAGTAGGGGGTGACCCAATCCTCCCGCACCAGCATTTGACGTGCTGCTTCGGCAAACAGCGGTTCCGTTTCATCCACCAAGCCAATGCTGCCCAGGTGCCAGAGATAGGCGATCGTCGTCAGCCCCGCAATCCACAGCACAGTCCACCGCCAAGCCCGATCGGGCCGCTGTTCCCACCGTTGCCAGAGGGAGGTGGTCCCCTCCAGGGTTGGGCTTGGGATGATTTCAGGGGGTTCGGCTGGGGGGAGGCTCTGGGATGGCTGTTCTGCTTGCGGGTTCTCTGGCTCATTCGGCCCCAGATTGGGGAAACCTGTTCCGTCACTCACATCAATTCCCATAGGTGCGATCGTCTCGATCTCAATAGATTACCAATCCTCTGCTCTGCCCTGATCCCAATCATCAGGGGGTGTTCGGGATGGAGGGGTTCCCTCGGACGAGGCTGGGGGCGCAGGGGTAGCCTGTTGCCGCGATCGACGGGGGGGGCGTTGGGGCGATTGCGGGGCTGCATCAGCAGGGCTGGCGGGGGGCTGGGACGGCGTAATAATACGGTAGTTCACATCATAAATGGCATCGGGCTGACCCGCCTGGGGGTTGTTGAGGTAGGCGGGGGGGCGCTGGGGTTGGCGCGGGGCCGATCGAGGATCGGGCACAGGGGGAGACGGAGAACGGGTAGCAGCAGGGGGTCGATCGGGGGCGGCGGCTGGGCGATAGCGGTAGGAATAGACCGATCCCGATCGTCGCTCCTCAGCCGGGGGCCGCTGCACCTCCGTTAGACGGTCTGCCCCAGGGCGATCGCGGGGATTCTGAGCCTCTGGCCCTGGCCCTCTGGCTCCAGTCTGGGCCGCATCGCCCCTAGGGCCGCGATCGTCGCTGTCCTCTGCTGTTCCCTGGGCTGCCTGCACTTGGCCCCATAAATCTTCCCAGTCATTGTTCGGATTGGGGCGATCGTCCCAGCCTCCCCCCACTGCCTCGGCTCCCGGTGGGGTGCTGGCTCCCGTTGCAGATTGGCGCGATCGATCGGCCCTGCGATCGTCAGTCTGGGGCCGAGGATCCTTGCTTGCCGCCGATCGGGGATCCATGGATGCTGCGGCAACCCGCTGCCAGGGCGAACCTTCCCCCATCCTGTCCTCAACCGCTTCCCGATCCGGGGAATTCGGCGCAGGCGATCGGCCCTCGACCCAATCCGTTAACGCTTCCTCATCCCATGGCTCAGTCAGGGGCGGCAACCCAGCCCCCCCGCGATCGCGACGGCCCCCCGCACTGCTGCCCATCCGAGGCCGCGTCACCTGAATCGATGGTGCTAGCCCTTGGTACAACCCCTGCAACACCAATGCCGTCATGGAGCCAGCCACACCCGCCAGCGTGAGCCACACCACCAGCGGGAGCGGTTGGGAGACAATGCCCAAAATCGACAGGGAAATGGAGGGCGAAAAATTACTGAGGAGAAAAATCAGAACACTCATCCCCGTCACCCCTCCAAGGATCCACTGTCCCCGCGAGGGGCTAGACCCAGGGCGACGGGCACGAACAGAAACAGAACGACGAGAGGGAGGCATGGGACTGTTCATAGGGGAGGCACAGGGGGCACCAGAGACACAACGAGTTCAGCTTTCCTCATCCACCAGGGGCCGACCCGACCAGCGGCGCAGCGGCACACAGTCAATTTGCAGTTGATCGAGGGCACGGGCCACCACAAAATCCACCAGATCCTCGATCGTTTGGGGCTGGTGATACCAGGCCGGAATTGCGGGGACAATTCTAGCCCCCGCTTCCGCTAGGGCCGTCAGATTCCGCAAATGGATCAAACTCAGGGGGGTTTCGCGGGGCACCAAGACCAGGGGTCTTCCCTCTTTGAGTTGCACATCAGCGGCCCGCTCCAGCAGGTCAGAACTCAAGCCCATGGCCAGCTTGCCCACCGTGCTCATGCTACAGGGCATCACCACCATTCCCTGCGCCCGGAAGGATCCGCTGGCAATACTCGCCCCCACGTTGCCCCAGGCATGACAGGTCAGTTGTCCATCCTGGGGGACAGCGGCTTGTTGTCGCCAAAATTGGGCCTGTTGCTGTGGCTCTAGGGGCATCCGAATCCCGGTTTCCGCCTGCCAAACCTGGGCTGTTGCCTTGGAGGCCACCACATGGACATTGTACTGGGCAGCCAGCAAAAATTTGAGGGCACGCACGGCATAGATTAAGCCCGAAGCACCGGTAACGCCCAAAATCAGGGGCAGGGAAGAGGGGGATGGGTTAGACATGATCCGCGAGGGAGGAGCAGTTAGATGGAATCCGTGGGACTTAAAACGGGGGACTTAAAACGGGGGACTTAAAATCAGTGGGTCCATTTCACTGTGGACGGGCTGGGGGCTGATTCCACCCAAAAGGTTTTTGTGGGATAGCCGGATCGGCGGCAAGGCAACCGCTAGTCGCGATCGGGATCCCCAGACTCCGTTTCGGTCCACTCCCCCGGTGACCCTGTTAGGGTTTGGAGGGATTGCCGTTGGGAGCGGCGGGACTGCCGTCGATATTTCTTTTGGGCCAGCCGAGGCTCATAGTTGACCTGGCCCGATCGCTGCACCTTGCGCTTCACCACCGCCTCCGGATCCCGCGACTGCTCCAATGCTTGGTGTTGGATCTGGACCTCTTGCAGCAGCAGTTGATAGTAGGGATAGCGCTCCCAGTCCCCCCGCACCGCACAGCCCGGTTCATCGGTGTGGAGACAGTTGCTAAACTGACAAACTTGCTGTTGGAGACGTTGGCGAATTTCGGGGAAGTACTGCCCCAGGGTGAGGGGGTCACAGCCTAGCTCCGGTTGATTAAACCCAGGACTGTCGGCCAGCAAGCCCCCCTGGGCTAGCTCAAAGAGTTCCACATGGCGCGTGGTGTGGCGACCCCGGCCTAGCTTCCCCGATACGGCTCCAACTCGTAGCTCTGCCGCCGGAATGAGGGCGTTAATCAAACTGGACTTGCCCACGCCGGAAGGACCGGCCACGATCGTCACCCGGTTTTGCAACCCAAGGGCCAAGGGAGCCAAGCTTGGGGGGGCGTACAGACTAAACAGGTGGGGCACATAGCCCCATTGCCCCAGGCGCTGTGCCCAGTCTGTCCGCTGCTGAGGCTCCAGCAAATCCTGCTTGCTCAGGGCTAGGGTCACGGGAAGGCCAGTGGATTCGGCTTTGACCAGAAAGCGGGTCAGTTGGTGGGGGTCGAGGGTGGGTTCAGCGAGGGCAAAGACCAGCAGCAGGTGATCGGCGTTGGCCATGGGAGGCCGATCGATCAGGGTTGTGCGGGGTAAAACAGCGGCGATCGCCCCCCGTTGCCCCTGCCAATCGGCTTCTTCCACCTGGACCCGATCGCCCACCATCACCCGCTGGCCCAACTTTTTCAGGCGCGATCGCCGGGTACACAACAGGGTTGGCGGGAGGCTTGGGGGGACCGGGGGAACTCGATCGAGGCGGACGCGATAATAGTTCGCCTGCACTGCAACCACAGTCCCCAGTAGGGAACAGTCCGCTTGGGGGCGATCGACAGCTTCCCTCAAGACTCCTGACGCACTTTCAGTGCAAAGAACCCCGATCGCTCCTCCAGCGCCTCGATAATATAGCCCTCCATGGCCAAACTATCGGGGACTTGCTCGATCGGCTCCCCCCCATCCAGCCACACCTCCAGCACCGTACCGGGCACCAACTGCTGAAGCTTGAGCTTGGTGCGGATAAAGTTAATGGGACAGGGCGTACCCCGCAAATCTAACGCCTCAGGGGGAGAAAGATCAGGGTTGGCGACACTCTGGGCCAGTGTGTCCTCGCGATCGAGTCGAGATTCGTGCATGACCTTCCTCATGGAAAGAGCTTTCCAAACAGTCCTTCCTTGCTGCCTCCCTTGCCGAGGCGATCGCCCCGGACCTCCGCAAGCTTAGCCAGCAGTTCCCGTTCCGGGGTCGAAAGGCGGGTGGGAATTTCCACCTGGACCGTCAGCAGATGATCCCCCCGGCTCACCGGGTTCCCCAACCGAGGCACCCCACGCCCTTCCAGGGTCAGCACCGTACTGGGCTGTGTCCCCGCCGGAATGGCCAACTCCTGGGGACCATCCACGGTTTTGACCTCAATTTGACAGCCTAGAATGGCTTGGAGATAGCTAATCTTGATAGTCGAGAGAATATTGATGCCATCCCGCTCGAACTCGGCATCCTCATTGACAAAAAGATAGACATAGAGATCGCCCGAAGGGCCACCGCGCTGCCCCGCATCCCCTTCACCGGAGACCCGCAGCCGTGTGCCGCTGTCTACCCCTGCCGGAATCGTAATTTTGAGCTTTTTCTTGACCTGTTTTTGCCCAGAGCCGCCGCAGTCATCGCACTTATCCTCAATGACTTGCCCTTGGCCCCCGCAGGTCGGGCAAACAGAGACCTGGGTAAAGCTGCCAAAGGGAGTCCGGGTTGCACGGCGCACCTGTCCGGAGCCACCACAGGTACCACAGGTTTGGGGCCGGGTTCCCGGCTTGGCCCCGCTCCCTTCACAGGTGCCACAGGTTTCCATGTGGTTGATGCGGATTTCCTTCTCTCCGCCAAAAATGGCTTCGCGGAAGTCTAGCTTGAGATCCAGCCGCAAGTCATCCCCGCGCACGGGTCCACGCCGTCGGGGCTGGTTGCCCATGCCCCCGCCCCCCGCAAAGCCGCTAAAAAAGCTTTCAAAAATATCGGCAAACCCGCCCATGTCGCCAAAATCTTGGAAACCGGCAGCCCCCGCCGCCGCTCCAGAAATTCCCGCCTCGCCAAAGCGATCGTACCGGGCACGGGTTTCTGGTTCTGACAAGACCTCATAGGCCCGGTTGACCTCCTTAAAGAGATCTTCAGCCCCTGGATCTTTGTTCACATCCGGGTGGTACTTGCGGGCCAAGCGGCGGTAAGCACGTTTAATTTCTTCTTTATCAGCGTTCTTGCCAACGCCGAGAACTTCGTAGTAATCGCGGGTCATAACGATATTTACCAGAATCCGCTTCTACTCCTTGGAGGTGCAAAGCGCTAGCTATAGGTTTACTCTAACGAAAGCTTGCCCATCATTCAATCACGGATTTTCCCGAAGGGTAATCTCGGATTTCACGATCGGCAGGATCGGCAAACTCCCCTTCGGTCCTACCCTGATGGGTCAATGGCTAGGGGAGCATGGCAGGATGCGCCTTGGTGATGTCGGGACTTGCCGTTCGGGGGGAAATTCAGTGGGGTGCATTGCACTGTGGAACAGTCAACCGTAGGGGTTGTGCCCCTGTGCCGACCCTCCGACTGCCAACAGTCCGGGCAACCACGGGGAGATTGCCCCAACCCAAGTCGGTGAACCCGCCACAGTGAACTGGACTGATTCAGTCACCCTGCGGGGATCTGCACTCAATGGCTTGGCTAGCTCTTGGCCTGCTCCTCCAGACCCCTGCCTCCAGCGCTCCCTACTCCAGCGCTCCCTACTCCAGCGCTCCCTACTCAATGGCTTCATAGTCTGCCGTAATCGTGGCATCATCAATGGCCATGCTTTCAGCGCTGCTATCCACCTGGATGGTGCCATCGGGATCGTACCCCATCTGGATGCTGCTGGCAGCGGTGGCGCGGGGGACGGAGGGGGCAGCGGTTTCCGTGGCGGTTGTGCCGGACTGGCCGTATAGGGTTGCACTGAGGCTAAAGAGGGCATCTTGGAAGGTGGTGAGTACGGCTTCAACGGCCTCACAACTGACATCCGGATCCGACAAGAGCGCTTGCAGTTCGGCGCGGTGGGCATCCACACTGGCCTTGAGGTCAGCATCCCACAGCGCAGCATGATCCTTCGAGGTGGCCTCATAGCTTTGCATCAAGGTTTCGGCTTGGTTGCGCAGTTCGGCCATCTTGATCTGCTGCTGGTCTTCCTCGGCGTAGAGGCTGGCTTCCTGGCGCATCCGCTCCACTTCCGAGGGACTCAAGCCCCCCGTGTTGGAAATTTGGATACTTTGCGCCCGTCCCGTTCCTTTATCCAAGGCCGACACATTCAGGATACCGTTGGCATCAATATCAAAGGAGACTTCAATTTGAGGCACGCCCCGAGGCGCAGGGGGAATTCCCGTAAGCTGAAATTTCCCTAGGCTCTTGTTGTCCTTGACCATGGCCCGTTCTCCCTGGAGCACATGGATTTCGACGGAAACCTGGCCATCGGTTGCGGTGGAGAAGGTTTGGGACTTGCTGGTTGGGGTTGTGGTGTTGCGTTCAATGACCTTGGTGAAGACTCCCCCCAGGGTTTCGATGCCAAAGGATAGGGGCACCACATCCAGCAACAGCAGGTCTTTGACTTCGCCGCCCATGACCCCGGCCTGGATTGCCGCACCGAGGGCAACGGCTTCGTCGGGGTTGACCGATCGATCGGGGGTGCGCCCGCCGAAGAAGTGGGTAATGGAGGACTGGACAGCGGGGATACGGGTGGAACCGCCCACGAGCAGAATGCGATCGATCTGATCCGCCTTCATGTCCGCATCCTGGAGCGCCTGTTTAACCGGATCCAAGGTGCCCTTAATTAACTGCTGGGCCAATTCTTCAAACAGCGATCGGCTCAGTTCCATTTCCAGATGTTTGGGGCCAGTGGCATCGGCAGTGATAAAGGGCAAATTAATCAAGGTACTCTTGGTCCCTGACAGTTCAATTTTGGCCTTCTCTGCCGCCTCGCGTAGGCGCTGAAGCGCCATCTTATCCTGGGACAGATCAATATTCTCCTGGGCTTGGAAAGAGTCCAACATCCAGCGAACAACGACATTATCAAAGTCGTCCCCGCCGAGGTGGTTATTCCCGGAGGTCGATCGCACCTCAAAGATGCCATCCCCCAATTGCAGAATGGACACATCAAAGGTGCCCCCACCTAGGTCAAAGACCAAAATGCAGTGATCCTCGCCCTGCTTATCCAAACCGTAGGACAAGGCCGCTGCGGTGGGTTCATTAATGATGCGAAGCACCTCTAGACCAGCGATCGTCCCCGCGTCCTTTGTGGCTTGCCGCTGGGCATCGGTAAAATAGGCCGGAACCGTAATCACCGCCTGGGTCACAGCCTCCCCCAAAAACGCCTCCGCATCCTGCTTGAGCTTCTGGAGAACCATAGCCGAAATTTCCTGGGGCGTGAAACTCTTGCCCCGAATTGAAACATCCACCGTGGCATCGCGCCCTTGGCAGCAGGTGTAGGGAACCCGCGATCTTTCCTCCTCTGT
This sequence comes from Prochlorothrix sp., assembly GCA_035286285.1. Classification (GTDB taxonomy): domain Bacteria; phylum Cyanobacteriota; class Cyanobacteriia; order Prochlorotrichales; family Prochlorotrichaceae; genus Prochlorothrix. The sequence goes on along the minus strand of JAYKJG010000203.1, from coordinate 6,237 downwards.
ATCCTCCCACCGTCGCCCGATAAAACGCTTAATACTGAAAATTGTGTTTTCCGCGTTGGTAACGGCTTGACGCTTCGCCAATTGGCCGACAAGACGATCGCCTGACTTGCCAAATCCCACCATACTTGGGGTGGTTCGACCGCCCTCAGCATTGGGGATCACAATGGGCTTGCCGCCTTCGAGTACAGCAACACAACTATTTGTTGTTCCAAGGTCAATACCAATGACTTTTCCCATGAGCAGCAATCAAATGAGCGGCGGTCTAAAACGGGTTGCAATCAAAACCTAAGGTCAGACTTTGGCTTTCAGCAAGAATCTTAAGCCTCAGTGAGCAAATTACCAAGCTAGGCTCCGTAGGATAAGGGAGGCTGCCGTAAAGTGCTGCTTCCTTTTAGCTTAACTTGAGTCATTGGACAACCAGCAGACTAGAGGGAATCTCCCCTGTAGTTTTGACTTAAAACCCCTGCACTGAACTTTAGAGGGTTTTTCCAGGGATGGCAAGAGACGGAGAAGGGACAGTCTCTCTAAACCAGCCCTCAGGCGAGACCCGCGCAGCCTGACCCAGGATGTTGAGTCTGGGGGGGTGGCCTGGGGAAGGTCTAGGTTGGGTTGTCCTGACTGGGCCGCGATCGGCGCTAACCCCCGTGCTGAACTGCTTAGCGTTGAGGAGGGCTAGGGGGCATCGGGAACTACCCTTCCCCATCTGCCTCTGGCTCTGGGGGAGCCGCCACCTTCACCATGGCATGACGCAGAACCCGTTCGCCCAACATATAGCCCCGTTGGAGTTCCATCATCACCGTGCCCTCTTCATAGTCCGCCGTTGCCTCTCGCAACATGGCATCATGCAGCATTGGGTCAAAGGGCTTACCCTCAGCCCGCATGGGCGAGACCCCCACCCGCTTGAGGCTTTCCACAAACTGCTTGTATAGCCCTTGATAACTTTTGTGAACCTGTATCCCTTCTTCCGTTTGGGGCTTCAACTGGTCCTTAGCCCGCTCAAAGTTGTCGAGCACGGGCAACACTTCAACCAGGGTATTGCACTTAATCTGCTCTTGAAGGTCTTCCTTCTCTTTTTGGGTTCTCTTGCGGAAATTCTCAAAATCCGCCGCAATCCGCACATATTGCTCGTTGCGCTGCTCTAACTGTAGCTCTAGGGACTTAATCTTTTCGAGCAGTCGTTGGTTCTCGGCGATCGCCGCTGCTAGGGCCTCGCTCTCTTCATTGCTGGCTTCCAACTCCAGATCCCCAAAACTGGCAGCGGGAGATGCTTCCACTTCCTCCCCGCTCCCCTCCTCGATCGTAGGCTCTTGGGGTTGCTCTTGGCGCGGGGCGGGGGCCGCAGCAGAGACTTCCTGGGCCTCAACGGGAGCCTCAGACGGAACCTCCGCTGCTGTGGGGCTAGGGGCGGGCATAACTTCTTCAGGGGACATGGACATTACCGTCTCGTCAGTGTTGTGCATAGGTTGTCAATTGAGCCTAGGACTCAGGACGATCGTCCTGGGCACCCTTAAAAACTAGTACAAATTGTACAAATTTCGGTAAACCTTCTAGATAGTGTAGTAGCTTGTGGGACCAAGGCAACGAAGTGACTCTTCCCCCATCCCCGGACAATCTCCCATCTGCGAGACGGAGAGGCTATTATCGGTGTTAGGTTTGAGAAGGAGAATCTCCGTACTTCCCAAGACCAGGTTACCCTGCTTGCCAACTTCTCGCCCCATCTGTATTGTCCAGGACGCTTTCTCGGCATTTCAGCGACTGCCTGCGACAGACTCTGGATCCCCCCCGATTGCCTCCCGTTCCAGAGGCCAGCGTGATCCTTAGAATCGGCCCGATCGCGAGGAGCGGCTAGCCTAGGCCCGACGGGTAAAATGGCCCCCAGCGCCCCTGTAGCCCTGGTTGTTGTTTTAAGGATTCAGATGCAGGGGTCACACCTTCTACCGGTGTTGGCGCTGACTCCCCCAGTTGTCATCTGACAGAAAACCGTCCGTTAAGTTTTATAGAAACCACTCCTGCATAGCTTATGACCAGTTCTTCATCCCAGCGGCGGGCGCTCGTTGTCCAAAATAATTTCTCTCCCTTCGGTAACAAGCTCATCCAGGGGGGGTATGTCAATGGCGACCAAATGAAACAAGCGCTGATCGAGAGTCGGCGCGAGGGCCAACCTCTGACCAAAGTCATTGAGGGCATGACGGGGAAAAGCTTGCCCCCGGAGATGTTACGGCAGTATAAGCAGCAACAACTGTTTGAGCTAAAAGTGCTCTTTGGGATTGAGTCCCTCGATCCAGAGTTAGATGAGCAGTCGGATACCCAAATTGCAGAGCTAATTAATACCCTCATCCCCCTGAAGGTCTGCCGTGAGCACCGTCTCTTGCCCCTCAGCCGCCAGGACACCGATCCCCCTTCAGTCCTGGTCGCGATGGTGGATCCGGAGAACTTGGGTGCCCAGGATGAACTGAACCGGATTCTGCGGCCCCAACAGCTTGTGGCCCATCGGTTGGTCATTGCGCCGGAAGACTACGAGGCGATGATCAATGTTTACCTGGACCAGCAGCAACAGAAGGCGAAGAATACCTCTGGGAGTGATGTCGATCCCAATGCGATCTATGCCCAGGAGAACTACGACGATTATGACTATGAGGAGAGTGAGGATGAGGGGGATGTCCCCGATGACAATGAGCCGGTGGTGGTGGACATTGGGGACGATCTGGCGGATCTGGATGGTTCAGGTTTAGGGGAAGCGGATGCCGATGATTTTGAGGGGGCGGATCTGAGTGCATCCTTGAAGGATGCGTCGGGTGCCCCGATCGTCAACTTGGCCAATAAGGTTTTGATTAAGGCGCTCCAGATGGGGGTCTCGGATATTCACATTGAACCCCAGGAAAAGTTCCTCCGGATTCGCTTCCGTAAGGATGGGGTGCTCCAGCAGGCGTTTCCCCCCTTCCCCAAGAAAATCATTCCGGCCTTGGTCTCCCGCTTTAAGATTATGGCGGACATGGATATTGCCGAACGCCGTCTACCCCAGGATGGCCGGATTCGCCGGGTTTTCAAGCGCAAGAAAGTGGACTTCCGGGTCAATACGCTACCCAGCCGCTACGGGGAAAAGATCTGTATGCGGCTGCTGAATAGCTCGGCGGCCCAGTTGGGGTTGGATAAGCTGATCAGCGACCCGGAAACCCTGAATATGTGCCGGGAGATGGCGAAGCGGCCCTATGGCTTAATTCTGGTGGTGGGGCCAACGGGGTCTGGGAAGTCCACGAGTTTGTACTCGATGTTGGCGGAGCGCAATGAGCCGGGGGTCAATATCAGTACGGCGGAGGATCCGATCGAATATGCCCTCCCTGGGATTACCCAGGTCCAGGTGATTCGGGAAAAGGGGATGAACTTTGCCTCGATTCTGCGGGCCTTTATGCGGCAGGATCCCGACATTATTCTGGTGGGGGAGACGCGGGACCAGGAAACCGCGAAGACGGCGATCGAGGCGGCGCTGACGGGCCACTTGGTGCTGACGACGCTCCACGCCAATGATGCCCCCAGTGCGGTGGCGCGGTTGGATGAAATGGGGGTGGAGCCGTTTATGGTGTCGGCTTCCTTGATTGGGGTGTCGGCCCAGCGCTTGATGCGGAAGGTGTGTTCCGAGTGCCGCATTCCCTATACGCCCACCCCCGATGAGTTGGCCCGCTTTGGTCTGTCGGCTTCCCATGAGGTGGATGTGACCTTTTATAAGGCCAAGATTACCAATGCGCAGCAGGCGAAGGAGAAGGGGGAGCAACTCTGTCCGGCCTGCCGTGGGGGAGGCTATAAGGGCCGGGTTGGGGTCTATGAGGTGATGCAGATGACCGAGGCGCTCCAGGTGGCCATTAATGAGGGAGCCAGTACCGATCGCATTAAGGAAGTTGCCGTAGAGGGGGGAATGAAAACGCTTCTGGCCTATAGCTTGGATTTGGTGCGCCAGGGCCACACGACCTTTGAAGAGGTGGAGCGGGTGACCTATACGGATACCGGTTTAGAGGCGGAGCTAAAGGCTAAACGCAAGACCTCTCTAACCTGTAAGTGTTGTGGGGCGGGCCTCCAGCCTGAATGGATGGATTGTCCCTATTGTTTAACCGATCGCTTTGCCTAGGCGATCGCGGTGCCTCACCGCCCGTCCAGCCGGTCAGCCCCAGGCCAGGGACCAATCTAGGCCAGAGCCTGGGCAACCTGACTGTAGGATCTGGGGGGACTCTGGCGATTCGCGGCAGCCCGCAGCCACTGCCCACCCTGGGTAGTCAGATCGTTAAGCTCGGTGTCTTTGAAACCCGTACTTTGCAGGTTTTGACTTTGCAGGTTTTGACTTTGCAGATTTTGACTTTGCAGACTTTGATACAGAAGGAGAACCCTCTATGGAATTCATGATTGAAGACTTGATGGAGCAAATGATCGAAATGGGGGGGTCAGACATGCACCTGTCTGCGGGCCTGCCGCCCTATTTTCGCATTAGCGGCAAACTGACTCCGATCGGCGAAGAACGCCTGACAGCGGACCAGTGCCAGCGCCTCATCTTCAGTATGTTGAACAACAACCAGCGGAAATCCCTGGAACAAAACTGGGAGTTGGATTGCTCCTACGGGGTCAAAGGTCTGGCGCGTTTTCGGGTCAATGTTTATAAGGACCGGGGCACCTATGCGGCCTGTTTGCGGGCCTTGAGTTCCAAGATTCCCAACTTTGATGCCCTGGGGCTACCCGATGTGGTGCGGGAAATGTCGGAAAAGCCACGCGGCATGGTGCTGGTGACCGGCCCGACGGGATCCGGGAAGACCACCACCCTGGCGGCCATGATCGACCTGATTAACCGGACGCGGGCTGAGCATATTTTGACGGTGGAGGATCCGATCGAATTCGTCTACGAGCCGATTAAGAGCCTGGTACACCAGCGCCAACTGGGGGAAGACACCAAGAGCTTTGCCAATGCCCTGAAAGCTGCCCTCCGGGAAGATCCCGACATTATTCTGGTGGGGGAAATGCGGGACTTGGAAACTATTCACCTGGCCATGTCCGCTGCCGAAACCGGCCACTTGGTCTTTGGCACCCTCCACACCAGTTCGGCTTCCCAGACCGTCGATCGGATGATCGATGTGTTCCCCTCCGAGCGCCAAACCCAGGTGCGGGTACAGTTGTCGAACTCCTTAGTGGCGGTCTTTAGCCAGTGCTTGGTGCCCCGCCATAATCCCAAGCCCGGTGAGTATGGCCGCTGTATGGCCCAGGAAATCATGATCATCACCCCAGCCATCAGCAACCTGATCCGCGAAGGAAAAACCTCCCAGATCTACTCCGCGATTCAGACGGGGGCGAAATTGGGGATGCAAACCTTGGAGCAGGTGTTGGCCAACCTGGTGAAGACGGGGCAGTGTACCTTTGAGGCTGCAATGTCCAAAACCTCTAAACCAGAGGAGTTACAACGGTTGGTGGGCAATGCTCCGGCGGCGGCCAAGCGCTAGGGGCTGTCATCATGGGTTAATTGATGACACGCCTGAAGGTGTGGGGCTGGACCTTGATCTTGGCCTTCACCCCCAGCCCCTCTCCCAGCGCGGGAGACGAGAGCCAGGGATTTTGAGGAAGGGGGCGCACTGGCGCGATGCCTCCCTTCGGTAAATGGTGCTTCTGGGTTTCTCCACCCCTAACCCCTCGGTGAGTGCTGCCCTGGGGAAATTAACTCATCGACATATCCTCGACATAATCCTCAATCGATCGGGAGTAGGAACTATGGCCACCTTTGTAGTGCAGATTCGAGATGCCCAAGGGGCACTTAAAAAACAAAAAGTGGAGGGAGAGTCGGCGCGGGAAGTCCGGGCTGCACTGCGGGAGCAAGGGCTAACCATCCAGGAAATTAAGAAAGCTCAGTCTTTCCAGGAAATGCTGGATAGTTTGGGCGAGATTGACATTGGTGAATATACGGCCAGTGTTACGGTTAAGGACAAGGCGATTTTCTCCCGGCAGATGGCGGTAATGGTCAACGCCGGGGTGCCGATCGTCCGCTCCCTGGGTGTTCTTGCCGATCAGTGCCCCAACCCCAAGCTTAAAAAAGCCCTCAAAGTCATCAGTGACGATGTGCAGCAGGGCAACAATATGTCCGAGTCCATGCGCAAGTTCCCAGATTCCTTTGATAATCTCTACGTTGCCATGGTTCAGGCAGGGGAAGTGGGGGGGGTGCTGGATGATGTGCTCAACCGGCTGTCTAAGCTGCTGGAGGATGATGCGCGG
>JAYKJG010000202.1:0-6944 GCA_035286285.1 Prochlorothrix sp. | reverse complement strand
TGTGGGCGAGTGCTCCAACTTCGTCTGTACTGGTGACGGGGACTTGGAGATAGAAGTTTTCCGATCGACGGGCTTCGTGGACTTGGGCGGTGACGAGTTCGATCGGTTCTGCCAGTAAACGGCTGGTATAGCGAGCCATGATCAGCGCTACGATGATAGAAATGAGTAGCCCTGTGCCAAAAATGAGTTGAATGAGCCTTTGGGCGCGGAAAAATTGGACCTCAGTTGCCTGAAACTCTTGATAGGAATAGGCTGCTTCGGCCCGCAAGCTTTCGGTAAAGTCTTCGAGATCAGCGACTAGTTGGGGATCTGCTCTGTAGAGTAGGGCTTGCTCTAGGGCAGCCGTCTGGGCTGGATCAAAGTTCGGTAGCCCAAACTCAAGCATAACCTGACGTAAGTAGATGAAGTAACGCTGGGGCACTTCGTTATAGTTTTGGATGAACTGCTGCAACCGGGTTGCTTCTTCGATATCTTCCCCTGTGGCATTGGCGCTAAATATCCTCGTTTGTGCTACAAAATCTGCCCAGTTCGCCTCAAACTCCGCCATGGATTGTTGTAGATCTGCATGGTGTTGAGCTAGCTCTTCTGGAGACCTGATCACCCGTAGCAGTCCCACACTGTGGTGTTGAATTGTCAGAAAATCCAATAACAGAGCGTGGCTAATTTTCTGTTCTTCTAAGGCATCAATGCGGAGATCAGAACTGTATTGGTTGACGGGAATGCTGATCAGTAGCCCTACCCCAATCCCAGCCCCTGAACAAATCAGTGTGAGCACATAGCCCAGCAGGATTTTGCGACGGATTTTGAGGTTCCGAAAGAGTTTGAAGCCGGAGGAAGCGGCGGACTGGGGGGAAAGTGGAGGGGGCGTAAAGGCCATAATTGAAGTAGGGATGAAGGAAAATCAGGAGGTGGCAGACCTGAGCGCAATGTACGCCTAACAACGTATAACTGGAGGGTACACCTGAAAGATACTGCTGAAATGGGCAGTGTGGGTGTGCAACTGAGGTGGGCAAAGGTTTTGGCCCTGTCAGGCTTTGGCCCTGTCAGGCTTTGGCCCTGTCAGGCTTTGGCCCTGTAAGGTCTTGGCTTTACTGTGTTGCTCTACTCCGAGGGGGCAGCGAGATCGGGATTATAGTGCCAGTGCCAAGGCCGATCGACGGAATCCAAGGCGACAGCGGCAGTCCAGGGCACAAAGCCGTAGTCTTCAGCATTTTCTGCAAGCCATGCAAATGCTTGGGTGTCGCGGAAACTGGGAACCTGATCACGGTCGGCTTGGTTATAGTCTCCAATATCAATACCATAGCCGCTGCGATAGTTGCTCAGGGACGTTAGCGTTTCTAGATTGGTAGCGGCTAACGCTGCCTCCTGACTTTGCCAATAGGCTGTTTCTGCTGCTGGGGGTAAGTAGCCCTGGAGCGGATAGAGGCTAATCCCTGCTGTGCGGGCTGCTTCTTGCATTTCCCAGAAGGCGGCGGCGGCGGCAGGTTGGAGCAAAATTGTGCCATCCTCTAGCGTGGCTGTGAGGTCGGCGGCTTCTGCTGTGGGGGCGACGGCGGCTGTGTTGCGGGAATTGGGGGTTGGGGGGTCGGGTTCTGTGGCGATCGCGTCAGGGCTGGCTGAGGGGGTGGCGGCGGCGGTGCCGCGAGCGGTGGAGTCTGCTGGGGAGGATTGGCCGATCTGATCGAAGGAGAGTACGCCGAAGGCGGCGAGTCCGCCCAGGGTGGCGACGATCGCGGCGATCGCGATTAGGGCCACAGTTAAGGGTAGGGGCAGTTTGGCCGGGGCCGGAGCAGCAGCAACGGGATCGGCGGCAACGGGATCGGCGGCAACGGGATCGGCAGCAATGGGATCAGCGGCAATGGGATCAGCGGCAGAAGCTAGGGTATCGGCTGGGGTCGCACGGTCTGGCTCTTGGTCTGGCTCCTGGCCTGGGGCTTGAGGTTGGGCGGGTTCTTCTAGGGCTGGTGGTGCTTCTAGGGGTTTTGCTGCTGCTACAGGTTCCTCAGTCGCTAGGGGTTCGGGGGCTTCGACGATCGCCGGGGCTTCATCTTCCCCTGGGAAACTGGTTAGGGTTGCGGCGGTGCTGCTTTCCTCAGACTCCGGCCCTGGCTCTAGGGGGATCCGATCCTCTGGTGTTGTGGCTTGGGGTTCGGCCTCGATCGCCTCTTCTCGGTCAGGTTCGATCGCAACTTCCCCCGCCCCAGCCTCGATCGTGGCCCCCTGCTGTTCTTCTCCCTCTAGCAAGACATCCCCAAAGGAACTGGGAAAGCCCAGACTCACCTCCGCCTCGACGGCGGTTAGAACATTGGGGTCTGGGCTGGCTAGGTCGGTGACAAAGGCGAGTTCTGGGGCGATCGAGGGGGGAGTTAGGAACGGAGCAGCACGATCGGAGCCGCTGGCATTGGTGACCGCACTGCTGGCAGCAGCCGACAAATCCGCTTCCCAGGCCGAGGCATCGACGATCGCAGGGGTCTCTATCCCTTGGTTGAACTCAGCAGCCCAAGGAGTTGCCTCTTCTGCTGCCCCTGGTTCTGGGGGAACGCTCCAATCCGCCTCTGAAGGAATTGCAGGGGCTGGGGTCAAGAACACTGCGTTGTCATCAGTGTCATCGTTTGTCTCCACTTCCCAAGGATTGATTATGGTACGGCTGGGTTCTGATGCGATGGGAGTCCCAGCAGAATCTTCGGAACGGCTGGGATCTGGATAGCCCGGTTCATAACTGGGTTCATAACCCGCTCCATACCCTGGCTCATAACCCTGTACGTCTTCGCTGGGATAGCCCGGTTCATAACCCTGTGTGTCCTCACCTGTATAACTGGGTTCATAACCCGCTTCATGCCCTGGCTCATAACCCTGTGCGTCCTCATCTGTATAACTGGGTTCATAACCCGGTTCATAACCCTGTACGTCTTCGCTGGGATAGCCCGGTTCATAACTGGGTTCGCCGTAGCCCTGTGCGTCGTCACTGCGATCGGTCGCTGTTTCCTGGGTTTGGGCGTGTTCAGTCCCGACTGCTACATAACCGTAGTCGGCATAGGCTTGGGCATTGAAGTAAGGATGGGGATCATAGGCGGGGTCACCGCTGGCAATGGGGTCACTGGCCTTTGGCTCGGCGACTTCTTCCTCCCCTAGCCCCAACTCTTGGCGCGATCGGACCAAGGTTTCCAGGGGGTCCAATACCGTTTTGCCTGCGGCATCGGTGAGGGGTTCCGGCTCTGGCTCAGCACTGTAACTGGGGTTTAGGGGTGCGATCGGTTCGATCGGGTCGGCCTCGATCGGTGGCTCAACAGCCCGATCGTCCTCAACATTCAAGCTGCCAAACCACTGAATCGGAGCCGCAACATCAGCCGCTTCAGGGCGCAGACTGGGTGGCTGGGCTGGCCCCAACCAACCCGTTGGAATATCTTCATTGGAGGCTACGGGAGCCTGGGCCGCAGGAGTTTGGGCCACAGAATCGGGGACGCTGGGGGCGGAGTTGGCGGGAGCCGCAGCGGGGTTAACCGGGGCCGGGGTAGCCTGGAATTCCGGGTTGGTTTCGGCGGATTTGTTGCGGCCTAGGAGGTTGCGCAGGGCCGATCGCCAAAGGGTTGGGGTCGCCGGTTGTGCGGGTTCTGGGTTGGTACGCAGTTGGCGGGCTGTTTGTTCCACTTGTAGCCAACGGCAAGCCCCTTGGTGCTGTTGCAATAACGCCTGATTGGGCCGTTCTGACTCCTTCTCCGGTAGGGTCACCGGCTTCCCACTCCAAACCTTATAGTCCGACTCTCGCAAACTGGGGGCCAGTAAGACCGTCTTGGTCTTGGGATCCAGGGTAATCAAATGCTCTTGGAACAAAATCGCCAAATCAGACCGGAGCAAAATGCCATTGGAAGGGTGATCTTTGCCGGTTTCCACCTCCTCAGTGATGGACACTGCCTTGAGGACTACTTGGATCTGGTTCCCCGTAATGGCACAGCGGTTGCCATAGGCTTGGCTGACTGCCCGTCGAAACAGGTACTGATTTTGGGCTTGGAGCTTCGACTTAATGCGCTCTGACAGACTGATATTTGCGCCCCAATCTGACCCCAGCCCCGCTGGTACTGCCGGGACGGGGATGTCTGAGGGGGAAGGGTTGAGCGGTTGGGAGCGATCGATCTCCACATCCCCAAACAAGGGCTGTGCGGTCTGCTGTCTGCCCGGAGGTGTTTCAGCAGCCTCGCTCTGGAGACTGCGCAGGAACTTATCCTCAAGGCGCTCCTCTAGGGTTGGGAAATTCAACTCATCGATCGAGCTAGCACGCCCACTCCCCCCTTGTCCCCCACGGCTGGCCGTCCCCTTGGCTTGCTCCTCCTCTTCCGGCACCACATATTCCCCACTGGGCATAATGGCCCCATCCAGTTGTGCCCCTTCCAGGTCAGCCCGGTCCCACTTGGCATTGAGTAAATTAGCCCCCCGCAAATTGGCATCCTTGAGGTTAATATCCGTCAGGTTGGCTTCCCGCAAATCCGCCCCACTGAGGTCAATGCCCACACAGGAAGCATTGCGGAGGTTGGCCTGCTTTAAGTTGGTGGCCCGTAGGTCGGCCCCACTCAGCAGCGCCCCTTCCAAATTGGCCCGCACTAGCCGCGCCGACAGTAAACTAGCCCCCAGCAGGTTGGCCCCCACCAAGACGGCATTGCTCAGATCCACCCGGACCAAGTTTGCCCCCGCAAGCTGGGCCTCCCGGAAGTTGATTCCCCATAGATCGGCTTGATCAAGATTGATAAACGCCAATTGGGCCTGGGCCAAGTTGACATTGCGTAGGGAGACTTGGCGAAAGTCCCGCTGTCCTTCTTGGTAACGCAGTAAAAGTTTAGAAACTTCCATAGGGTTTGTAACGGTAACCGTATGATGGGGAGGAGGGTTGGGTCGAAGGGGTCGAAAAGGCGACTAAATCGTGAAGGGGATTGAGTACAGTCACACCCTGCATCATAACCAATTTGGCTTTGCAGATGGATGGCATCCCCTCAGCAAAACCGGATAGCCCTGCCCCAAAACCGGTAAAGCGGGATCTGAAGCTCTCGCACCCCCAACCCCTCTCCCCCTGGCAGAGAAGAGCAAGAAGATTCAGATTTCACGTTGGATCACGCTATGGCTCAAGAAAAACGGCACGATCGAAACTTAATACCAAATCCGTTGAGCCTGAAACAGAATAAACGGGTAGGGGTCGTGCCCCTGTGCCGACCCTCTGACCACCAAATACAGGGGCAACCACGGGGGGATTGCCCCTACCAAAACGAATCGAGATTAGTCGGATTTGGTATAAGTGGCTTTAGCGTACAGTATCACGCAATCCGACTGAAGCCAGGTTTCCATCAATTCACGGGCGAGTTATTCAACCTGAGTTGAGACGGGGGCGTTTTTCAGATTTGCACGATCGCGCTCTCCGGGAAGATACGGCATCGCGACCTAACGGTTAACCCAAGCGGCGATCTATGATGAACTCTTAAAATCCTGTAAGAATCCTGAGCAATCCAGTGTGTTGCATTTTTACCACCCTATGGGTTTTTAATGGCTTATTTAAGCGCGATCGGTTCGTAACGGGCTGATTTTTTGATCTGCCTTGGGATTCCAGCCGTGGCTGTGGTCAGGTCAGAGGCGATCGCTAAGGTCCACTGCTGTACACAAGAAACACGTTTAGTCAAGCAAGGAGTATTCCATTGAGCCTCACCATTGAAGTAATTGAACCGAATGCCAAGTCGATCAATTATCCCTACGGGCAAGAACTGTTACAGCAAGTCCAAGCCTGTATCCAGGCCAAGACCCCCCAAGTCATTTTGCTGGACTGCACCACTATTAGTTTTGTTGATAGCGCTGGACTCGCCGCCCTGGTTCGCATTGCTAAGGAAGCCCAGCGTCAGGGTATCCGGTTTGCCTTGTGTTCCGTTAAAAACCAAATGGCTACCCTCCTGCGTTTGACTTCGATGGAAAGTGTCTTTGAAACCTTTGAGGGGCGCGATCAGTTTTATGAGGTGTTGCGCAGCGAGTTTCCCCATGAGGCCAGCTTAATGCATCTCTAGGCTTGAGGGCACTGCTCGGCTCGGTGTATGGCTCGCTCAGGTGTTGACGAGTTCTGCTGCGAGTTCTGCTGCGAGTTCTGCTGCGAGTGTGACCCCTGGGCTTGGCCGATCGGCTGCTAGGTTGAGGATGGCTTCTCCTGATTGCTGAGAGGAAGCTGGGTAAGCAACCAAGGGGGTGCAGCGGTTGCGTGGTTGGGAGAGGCTACGATCGAGGACTGCTGTGCTGAGGCATCGGGAATCAATGGGGGCATCTCATCCCTAGGCATCGCCCTAGATATCTCGTTCCTGTTGGGGTATCTCGTCAAGACGCACCCAGTTGCCGGGTACCCAGTTATGGGGCATCTCGTTCAAGGGCATCGTAAGGACATCTCGCCAGAAGATGCATCTAGTTATGGGGCATCTTTCTACAGGGTATCTTTCTACAGGGTATCTTTCTACAGGGCATCTTTACTACAGGGCATTTTTACTACAGGGCATCTCGTCACAGGGTAGCGATACAGCTTGCAAGCCCTGACTTTCAATGAAGATGAAAGGGTATAGATTTTTGCAGTAGACGGCTGGCGCAGGGCTGGGATGCTGCTTGAGGGACTCGCTTCGGGGACAGGCTCCAGGGCAACTGATGGAGGGCGAACGGTCCCTGAATTCAACGTTGAGCGGCTGAAATGAGGCGGCTTGATGGCGTAGCTTATCTCAACAAGCTTCAGAGCACAGTTTACGGGCCAGAAATCTATACTTTCTTAAAGAGTCGTATACTTTTCATAACTCGGTTTTGGGGTCATTTGCGACTCAGGCTGAGGCAAGTATGGATTGTGCGGCACCAGAATTCATCCCACCCCACCCTTAATCCACGCCCGTTTTTGGAGGTGAAACCATTTCTATGTCTGTTGCTGGCTCCTTCGGTTTAACCAA
>JAYKJG010000201.1:0-16055 GCA_035286285.1 Prochlorothrix sp. | reverse complement strand
TGCTGCTGATCCCAGTGGGCTTTGTTTTGTAGACAGCAGTACCATTCGAGGGGGGTGATATTGGTGTGGCCTTGGTTTAGTTTAGTGAAGACTTGATCTACAGAGGGAATTTGCTGAAACTGGCCTTGGTGCTGTTGGGCGAGGGCCATGAGTTGGTGGGGGCGTTGGGGAGACAGGGGAGGGATAGAGAGGATCATGGGTTAGTGGGGGTGGGAACGGCGGAGGGAGCAGAAGGGACCGATTGGGTAAAATCGGCGAGGGTTGGGGGGCGGACTTGGAAATGGAAGGTGACCCGTCGATCGCTGGCGGCAATGGTTTGTTGGTTCGCATCAATTTCACCGCGACCAGCCACCAGCATTTTTTGCCGCAGTTGGGCCTTGGTTGGGAAATTAGGAAAGGTGGGATCGTTGAAAATATATTGATAAACCGAGGATGCACGGCTAAGACTGAGATCCATATTGTCTTGGTCTAGGCCAGAGGAACTGGTGGAGCCTTCCACGGAAATTGTCGTAATTTGGCGAGAGATTTCCGGCGGTAGCTGAAAGATAATATTGCTATAAACCGGGATGAACTGACGCAGAAAAGCTTGACCAGCGGGCTTGAGGGTGGCGACATTTTCATCAAAGAGAATTTCATCGGCAATGATCAGATCGCCGGTTTCTGGATCCACCTCAAAGCGTCCGGTTCCCAGTTCGGCTTCCAGTTGAGTCCGCAGCAAGAGCGGTAACTGTTGGAAGGCTTGTTCATACTGCTCCACCTGTTGTTTCAGTTGCTCTGCTTTCATCAGCGCCTCTTGGTACTGAATAAAAACCACACTGAACAGGAGGGCAAAAATCATCAGCAAGCCCGACATTAAGTCGCCGATGCTGAGAAAGATAGAATTATCTTCTTCCTCTTGGGGTTCGCTGGGGTTAACGTCTAGTTGCATGGGGGCACCTCAAAAAGTTGGCATAACTGGGGCATCACTCCCGGAAAGATTGGGGTTCGGTTTGTTCAAGGTCAATTGCTAACCCCCGTTCTCGATCGACCCCTTAGCCTTCCGGGTTTGGGCCGTTGGAGCGGGGGGACATTTGCGGGAGAAGGTCTGCGATCAGGTTAGCAGTGTCGAGAAGCTTGCCGGAAACCTGTGCCATCGCTGTATCAGCCTCATTAAAGAATTTCCCCCGCTCTTGGGCAAGGTTTTGCACGTATTCATTGAGTTCCTGGGTCCAGGCTGCCCGCATTTGTTGATTTTGCTGGGTAATACCGTGGAGAAGTCGATCGGACTCCGCCAATCGATCGCCCAAGGCTTGGAGCAGGTCTAGCCTGTCCTGGGTATAGAGGGTCTCTGAGGTGGCCACCAGCGTGCTGACATCCCGAAGGGTTTTGGCGATGCGTTTGCGCTGGTCGTCTAGGGCTTGGTTTAGCTCCATGCGTCGATCGTACTCGTCTTGAAAGACGCGATCGAGCCGCTCCACCACGGCGGCTAACCCATCACGCTGCTGGCCCAGGGTACCTTCTAGGAGGTTATTTTGCTGCTCAAAGAAGCGCTGGAGATTCTCTTGGTAAGCGAGTCTAAAGGCTTCCAGTTGCGCTTGGGTCGCTTCGCTCATGGCTTGCAAGCGCTGGTCAATGTCTTGCAGACTGGCCACGAGTTCGGTGCGGGCCGAGGTCATTAATCCAGAGGCTTCTTGGCCGATCGTCTTTAACATCACCGATTGCTCTTGGAAGGTGATCTGGGCTTGCTGAAGCACCTCGATCGTGCCACTACGAATTTCATTCGCCGTTTCTTGGAGCACGTCCTTCGTGTTGGTTTGAAATTCCGTTAGGGTAATTTCCAGGTGTTGGGTAAAGCGTTGCAATTGTTCTAGGGTTCTGGTTTGGAACTCTTCGATCGTTTCGACGGTGTTGGTGAGGGTGGCGATCGATCGTGCAAGGCGATCGGAGAGATCCGCCAGTTCATTGTGGAGGTGCTCAACGGCCTGGGAAGCCTTCTCCGTCATGGCAGCACTTTTGTCTAGGCGGGTTGCAACGGGTTCAATTAGCTCTGTGCGCATATTACCAATCAGACCCCCCAAAACACTCCGCTGATCGGCATTGAGTTCCTCTAGCCGCCGCTGACTTTCTTCAATTTGCACAAACACAGGCTTCAACTGAAGACTGACTTGACGACCCACCGCCTGACCAATTTGTTCCGCATTAAACTGGGTCTCTAGCTGGTGAGAAAATTGCACCAAAACCTCGGCTGCTTTTTGCAGATCATGGGCAGCATTCTGGATGGGATTGAGGTTAATGGTTTCACCAATGCGTTGGGGCAAATCCTTAACAACATGGTAAAGTTCCTGACTCGATTGAGTCGGTGGTTTTAAGGCTGCCACTTGTTCTAGCCGATCGCGCAGGCTATAGCAATAGCGTCTTCGTCGATAGTTGGAAGCCGTAATCACCAAGGAAAACAGTAAGCTGCATGACAGCCCAATGAGGGAGGTGGAAAATGCTGTTCCCATGCCATCCAAGAGGCTGAGGGTACTGTCTAGCGAGGCTTCAATATTATTGGAGTTAATCTCAACCCCTTGCATTCCCGTTGTAATGCCCCAAAATGTCCCCAGAATACCGAGGGCAGTTAACAGCGTGGGCACAACGGTTAAGCTACTGCGGGAAATGGTGGTGAGTTCTGGGGGATAAGACAGCAGCATGTGCAGGCTAGAACTACCCGGTAGCACTTGGCAGACAAAGTGCTGGTTTTTCTCGGTTCCCGCAATATATTGCCGCACCCAATTGTAGTGTGGCTCAACCTGGGATCCGGGCTGGGGTTTGGGGATTTTGCGGCTTCCATCTTGGAGCGCCTTTGTCAGGTATTGCAGGCTGCGATCGATCTGGTGCAGCTTACCTTGATTTCTCCGAAAAGAAACGAACTCAGCGATGCAACTGCCCATAAAAACGCCGATCGTGATGGCAATGAGTTGCCAGTTGGCGAGGATAAAGGCTTCAAACCATGTCCTGATTTCATCCATGTTCAGACCTAGAGGGGGGTAGTTGCGTCGGTTGCGCTAGTTGCATGGGGACGGTTGAAGAGCTAACGCTAGTTGACTGCTGGTTGACGGGCAAAAAATTCTGCCGGGGGCGCGAAAACCGCGCCCCTACAGGACGTTTGGGACCGTAGGGGTCAGGTTTCCTGACCCGCCCGCTATGCCTAGATTTGACCCACGTTTGTCAGTCACTCAGCGCTGAGGCTGTAGCCTTGGGCCGCAGTACCCCAGGTTAGGGGGCCGAACCGTTGGCGGGATCCCAGCCCCAGGCTAGGAGCAGACGGTGGGGAACGTGGGCGGCGTGGTCGTAGGGGCGATCGTCGCCGGGGAGTTGAATCGGTTCCCGCAACTTGAGGCTATAGATGTCTTCACCCGCTGTCTCAGATTCAGCCCGATCGAAGACCGGACTGACCCGATCGGGAAATTCCGTCAGGAGTTTGCGCTGAAGGCGGTTTTTAGTGTCACGTTGGGCTTTGACGATCGGATCGTCGGGGTCCAGCAACTCCTGGAAGTCATGCCAAACGCGATTGGTCGTGATAATCCGAAGGACTAATTCCTCACAGTTCAAGGACAGCGATCGGCTCATATCCCTAGGAAACACAGGAACACCTGTATTGTGGGGGGAGTTCAGGACGATTTGAGGAAGGAAACAACACAGCAGTTTGACTTTTTGAGGATAAAAGCACTATCAATAACCGCGAGGCAATAAAAGCGCTAATGAAAAAGTACTCTATCACATAAAGCGATCGCAGTAACCCTAGCGCGATCGAAGATGAACTTTGAACGCCCCCGTTCCCCCAGGTTGACGGACTTGGGGCGCGGTTTTCGCGCCCCTAGAAGATGTTTGGGATCGTAGAGGTCCGGTTTCCTGACCCACTGCGCCTAAGCTTGATCCCGTTTTGTCCGTCAATCAGCTTGCCCTATATTTACCTACTAATAGGTAGACTTAAATCCAACAAAATTCTAACCCTGGTAGGGGTCGTGCTCCTGTGCCGACTTTCTTAAGGCCGCAAACCGGGGCCACAAACCGGGGCCACAAACCGGGGCCACAAACCGGGGCAACCACGGGGGGATTGCCCCTACTACATCGGTTCACAGAGGCAAAGAGGGCGGTTTTGGGGGAATAGCCTAATTTAAGCAGGGTTTATAACAAAAACTCGTCTTTCCATTACCGTATTTGATTTTCTAGATTTTATGCATACCTACTAGTAGATAGATTTAAGGGATATCATAGCGGGTGTCAGGTCCGTGAGGTACAGCGGTCTCGACGGTAGGGGCCGGGTCTTCCGGCCCTCTTGGGGGATTGACGATCGGGGACAAAATGCTGCATTGGGCGCGAAAACCGCGCCCCTACCGCTAGGGTACTTGTGGCTTGTCTCTCACTCAAGTCTTAGCCGCTCTATAGCGCCCTAACTTTTCTCAGACACAATTTCTCTCAGACACAATTTCTCTCAGACATAATGTCATCCAAAAAGGCCAAGGGTCGCGCCATGGTTGCGGAAAATCCCAACAGTCCCCGATCGCGGTGCGCATACAGCACCTCCCCCGCCGGATTAAACACAAACGTCCCGCCCCGTTGCGTCACCTGGCTTCCATCGGGCACATAGATAGACCAATGGCTCAAGGCTTCCGCCATATTTCGCAGCCGCAACGTCGCCAACTCAAAGGGCCGCTGAAAGCCTTTCCCCCCCGCAAAGCGGAAAAACTCCCCCCGCACCGGCGGCAGGGGCTTGGCTTCCACGGTTTCCCCATCGGCGATCAATTGCGGCGCTTGGCGATCGCCCAAGTAGCCCCGGAACACCTCCCGCAATGTCCCCGGACTGCCCAACCCCGCACACATTAACAGCAAATTGGCCATGGCCCCCTGGGCCGGATTTAACCCCGGAAAAGCCCACCGCAGGCCGCTGTATAGTCCTAAAGCTTGGTGCAGGTCTCCGAGGGGGTCCACATACAAATCCGCCTCTGGAAAGCCCGTGTAGGCACAAAACCGCAGCCCCGCCGATCGATCGCCGATCGCCACCGCCCGTACCGACACCCCTCGATCGGCCAAACTCACCCGCTCCCGCTGGATCCACCAGGCATACTCCAAACTATCAAAATCCCCCAACTGGGGCCAGATCAGCAGCAGCCGATAGGGCGAACTCCAATTTGCCATAATCTCAGCCACTTCCCCATCACTCACGCGCTGGCGCTGGGTTACACGGCAAATTTCTGTGGGAGTTGGCATGGGCTAGCTCCGGTGTAAAGAGTAGAGATAAAAAGGAACAAGGCGATTTTAAGGCTTCTAATACCAAATCCGACTAATCCCGATTCGTTTTGGTAGGGGCAATCCCCCCGTGGTTGCCCCTGTATTTGGCGGTCAGAGGGTCGGCACAGGGGCACGACCCCTACCCGTTTATTCTGTTTCAGGCTCAACGGATTTGGTATAAGGCCAATTTTTAAGCCGATACACAGCCGATTAGTTGCGGATTTGGACCGGCATCACCAAATAGGTCATCTTCGTGGCCCCCAGGGGGGTCAGGACCACCGGACTTGTCGCGCTATTAAGCTGCATCTGGATTTCCGGCGTTGACATCGCCTTGAGACCGTCCATCAAATACTTGACATTAAAGGCAATTTCCAGGTTTCCCCCTGAAATTTGGGCATCTACAGCCTCTTGCCCACTGCCCACGTCCTGGGCCTCCACGGAGAGCAAGACCTGCTGACGATCGCTGTCTAGCTGGAGCTTAACCACGTTGTTTTTCTGGTCTGCAAGGACTGCAATCAGGTCCAGGGCCGACTGGAACGCTCGGCGATCGACGGTCATTTGGCGCTCAAAGCGCTGGGGAATCAACTGGCGATAGTTGGGATACTGGCCATCCAAGGTGCGGCTGGTGAGGTACTGGTCGCCCCACTGGAACACCGTTTGGCCTTGGTCGAAGTAGAGGGCGATCGTGTCATCTTCCTTGGAAGAAGCCAAGAGCCGCTCCAAATCCCGCAGTGCCCGCGCCGGAACCGTGACCTCAAATTCCTCATTGCTGCCGTTTTCCTCATCCGCCGCTGAATTATCGGTCTGCACCACCGCCAGCCGGTGGCCATCGGTCGAAGCAAATTCCAAACCATCCTGCCGAACCGTCAGGTGAACCCCCGTCAACACCTGCTTGGTCTCATCGCTACTGGTGGCAAACAGCGTTCCCCGCAACCCCTCAATCAAAGCCGGACCGGGCAATTGCACCGCCTCCCCCGAAGTCGCCAAGGGCAACTCAGGATACTCCTCTGCCCCCATGCCCCGCATCTGATAGCGCCCTGAGCTAGAGATCAAGCTCACCGAGGCTCCCTGCTCGTCTTTTTCCAGGGTGATGTGGGTCTGGGACGGCAGTTTGGTCACGATGTCGTTGAGCAACCGGGCAGGCAGAGTAATCGCTCCGCTGGTTTCCACCTGGGCCGGAAAAGAAGTCTGGATCCCCAAACTGAGGTCAAAGGCCGTCAGGCTCACGCGCTGAGTTCCGGCATCGGCAGTGAGGAGAACATTGGCCAGGATCGGGTGCCCGGTAGGACGGGAAGGCACGGCACGGCTGACAAGGGACAGGTTAAAGCTGAGGTCGGTCTGTGTACAGCCCAGTTTCATGGCGGGGGAGCAGAGAGACGGTTTCGAGGGATCTGGGACATCTTGGCTTGAGGATTGTAGCACCCCCAAGGCTCTTGTCAACCCTCAAGATTCCAGGCTTTTGTCAACCAGCAGCATAGCCCATTTTTCGTTGTTTGTAGAAGTCTAGCGCTTTATTTTTTGTTTTATGCCCCGTATTCCCCAGTTTCCACAGGTGCCTGTGGAATACTCTGGTTAATCTATGGTTAATCTATTTGTCATTTCAGCAATTCCAAGCTTTTAAGCATTAGCTAGGATTTGAAAAGTCGATTTTAAGCTTGATTTTAGTATTCTTCAATTTATTTTGCTCAATTCTGTGGATTTCTCTGTGGAAACTGGGGAAAACTTTCCATACCTGGGGCCATCGTCTCTGAGGCGATAGGCTCGAACACCTCGCCGTTGTGGTCTTAGCCCAGGCTTTGAGCGAAATTCAAAACTAAATCTGAGATCAGAATGATTCTGACCTGGGATTAGTGTGGGTTAATTGCCCTCGATCGGGATTGGGGTAGGTTTTTTAACATCAGTGTTTCTTATGAATTAAATTAGTTTTATTAATTAATAAGTAAGTCAGAATTAATCTGACTTGAGAGTTAATCTGGGTTCAAAATCTGTTTGGTGATGTTTACCGAGCAGAGGTCGGGGACGTTGGGTCGGGGTTTGGGGGAGTCGATTGGGTTTGCTCTGGTTTGGCTCTCCGGTAGAAAATTTTGGCGACGATCGAGGGGCTTGGGGGGGTCTGGTGAAGGGGTCGATCGGGGTGCTCTGGCAGAGGCAAAACGACCCGATTTGCTCCCCTGTGTTGAAAAAAAATTTTTCAAAAATCTCGGTCAGCTATTTACTACTAAGATTTTAAAATTTTAAAATCTTCTAGTAGTAATAGTTCCTGTGGAAACTGTGGAAAACTTTTTAAAGTTCTTGCTCTGTAAGGCTTCTAGCGATCCAAGCCTGTGGAAAACCTGTGGAAAACTTTGGGGGATCTGTGGAAAAACCCCCCTACTTTTTCCACAGGGTATTTATACTTAGGCTAGTTTTCCACAGGTAGGGGCTAGTTTTCCACAGGGTTTTCCACAGGTTTTCCACAGAAAATGGCTAGTTTTCCACAGGCTTATTGACTTCATTCTCAATAAGCTAAGGTAGACCTCACCCTCAAAATGACCGGCTTGGAGGGGCCGATCGATCGGTCCAACAGCGACTCCACGATCGCATCAAAACAGCTTCTGAGCATATCCCGGTAGGGGGGATTTTTGAGGGAGTTTTGAGCGATCGCCCTGGGCCGATCGGAGGGTGCTGGGGGGCGATCGATCGGGGAGTCCGATAGGAGCGATCGGGGCGGTTAGGCGGCCCAAAACTCTCAAGATGTTGCGGTAAATCCGTGTCAGTCTGCCTTAAAAGTAGAACAAAAGATCTTTAAAAACAAGGCTAAAGCCCTCTCCAATCTTCGTTAATTTTTATATTTTGGGCTTGACAAAGTTCCGATTGTTGCATCCAGTTAGGAAAAAATGAGGCTCATTGAGGGGGGCCGTGCCGTAACGATTCAGGGGGGGGACGCAGTTAGTCGGGTTTTAGCCCGCCGATCGCCGGTCAGAACCGCCTCAAAGGGGTGCATTCCACTGGGAAACCCTCAACATCCCGTAGGGGTCGCGCCCCTGCGGCTCCCCTCTTGGCGACCCACAACCGGGATAACCACGGGAATTGGGTCTAGGTAGACCCTTTGTATCTACCTACTAGTAGGTAAACCAACACTTAGCCGCAGCAGTATCAATGCCTGCCCCTGGTCCAGTCTTGGCTTCTTGCCCGCGAGGGGCTGGGGCAACGTCGCCCCTCGTGTGACTTGTAATTTCTACGGGTGTTGAGGGGTGCTGCTGTTTCTAGTGCCTTGACGGGGCCAACCCTTGGGGCTAACCCTGTCTGCTGGGGCGTTACGGGAGCGGGGGATTTGGTATTATCCCTGTGCAGGCTCCAAAGGCTTTGGTGAGCTGCGGGTATGCTGTGCGTGTTTCGGTCCTTTGCCTGTGACTATTCTGCTGTTTGACTTTGATGGAACCCTGGCCGATACACTGCCCACGGTGATTGCCATTAGTAACCGCCTTGCGCCCCAATATGGCTACGCGCCGACCACTCCGGCGGAGGTGGAGCAACTGCGGAACACCAGCAGTCGGGATATTTTGCGATCGAGTCGGGTAGCCCGCTGGCATGTCCCCTGTTTACTGTGGCGCTTAAGCCGAGAACTCCGATCGGAGTTAGCCTCTATAGGCTGGATTCCAGGGATTCAACCTGCTTTAGTCCAACTTCAGCAAGATCATCACCTCTTGGGCATTGTCACCTCAAATTCCGCCCGTAATGTGCAGCAGTTCTTGGGCGATCGCCAGGGGGACCAGTACTTTTCAGTGGTGAAGGCTGGAGTGAGTATTTTAGGGAAACAGCGAGTCCTGAAGCGGTTACTGTGGAAACATAACTGGAATCCTAGTCAGGTGCTTTATATTGGTGATGAAGTGCGGGATATTGAGGCCGCAAGGGCTGCGGGAGTGCGATCGGGGGCAGTGACTTGGGGCTTTAATACCCAGGCAGTGCTCTATGCCGCACAACCGGACTTTTTGCTAGAGGAGCCGCAGCAATTGCTAGGGGTAGCCCGTAGCCTCAAAGCAGTTTAACCAATCCTGAGGAAAAACCGACCTGAATACCGAGTTGGGATGAGGACGGGGTTAAAATCTGAAGCAGGTGATGATCTGTCCCCAGGATGTCCTAACTCTCCCCCTGCCCTCTTCCCCCCAGAATTATGACTGCAAACTCCCCCTCAGCCCAGATTTTAGACGGAAAAGCTCTCTCAGCCAAGGTTCGCCGGTCCCTCCACGATCGCATTCAGGCTCAGCAGGCCAAAACAGGACGTGCGCCCGGTTTAGCGGTGATTATGGTGGGGGATAATCCAGCCAGTGCAGTTTATGTACGCAATAAGGAGAAAGCCTGCGAAACAGTTGGAATTACTTCCTTTGGGCAGCATTTACCGGCAACGGCTACCCAGGCAGAGGTTGCCGCGCTGATTCAAGCCTTGAACCAAGACGATCGTGTGGATGGGATTTTGGTGCAATTGCCCTTACCAGCCCATTTAGATGCTGTTTCTCTACTGCATCAAATTGATCCGGCCAAAGATGCCGACGGACTTCATCCCTTGAACCTAGGCAAACTGGTACGGGGGGAGTTGGGGTTGCGCAGTTGTACCCCAGCGGGGGTTATGGCGTTGCTTCAGGAATATGGGTTGGACTGTGCGGGGAAGCGGGCCGTAGTTGTGGGCCGGAGTATCCTAGTGGGTAAGCCCTTGGCCTTAATGCTGCTGGAAAAAAATGCTACCGTGACGATCGCCCACTCCCGCACCGTAGACCTTCCTGCTGTGCTCCGAGAAGCCGATATTTTGGTGGCTGCGGTGGGAATCCCTGGGTTAGTGACCGCAGAAATGGTCAAACCGGGCGCGATCGTCGTTGATGTGGGGATTAACCGCGTCGATCGGCCCGATGGGAGCGCTGGCTTAACAGGAGATGTAGATTTCGAGGCAGTGGCTCCGGTGGCCAGTTGGATTACGCCTGTACCGGGGGGCGTTGGCCCCATGACTGTGGCCATGTTGCTGCAAAATACCGTCTGGTCTTGGGAGCAGAAATTCCAGGGCACCTAAGGGCACCGTGAGGGTGGGCTAACGAGCAGTGGGGGTATCCTGGGTAACTTTGTCCTTAGCTCCCTGCCTTGGACCCTGTGACGAAGCCCTGCAATGAAGTCCGGTAATGAAGTCCGGCGACGAAGCCCTGCAATGAAGTCCTGCAATGAAGTCCTGTGCCGAAGCCCTATGACGGAGTAACGAGACAGTGTAACGAGACAGTGTAACGAGACAGTAACGAACGCTGAAGCAATTCTATGGCAACGCTGCAACAGATTTTGACCCATCCCGATCGCCGCTCCCAAGTGGTTGCCGATCTGATGACGCTGATGGCGGAAGAAGTAAAGCAACAACAGGGGCTTTTTGGGATTTTAGTCCGAAAATGCTTCGACCTCTTCAAAAAACTGGAGGGTGGCTACTTTATCGAGCGGGCTATTACCATGATGCTGCCGGAAGGAGCTAAAGCCCTAGATCCCTACTATCAGTCCTATTGTAAGTTAGGGGATCATCGGCCTTCCTTTGGGGATTATCTAGGCCGCAGTGGGCGAGAGGTGACGGAGGCAATTTTAGCCATTACCGATCGACGACGGGATCAGTCCAATAATCCTGTGTTGGTGATGACCTATAACGGACTGCGATCGCAGGTCGTCCCCATTCTGGAGCGGGAAATTCCAGCCCTAGGCGCAGTTTTAGCCCGTCACGCCCTTGCGGAGGCTGCCCGTGCCGATGCCTCTGAAAAGGATTTGTAGCAGTTCTACAGCGGGACTACAGCGGGACTACAGCGGGACTACGATCGCCCAATTACTGTTATCCCTACCTCGGTTCAGGGGGAATACCCCCCTAGTTGCTTTAGCACTCGATCGCACAGAGTGCTAAATTGAGCATCGGGATAGGTTGGGTGACTCAGCTTGTGCTGACCATCACCTCCACCCTCTTCCCCTTCTGGGCAGGCGGGTTCAGCCCCCCGGAGCCTCCGGACATTGCCCAGAAGCCAGCTTGTGATGGCATGGGTTACAACAACTAAACAATGGCTAAACTCGTTCTCTTTAACGAACAATCCCGGCAGGCCCTAGAGCGGGGTGTTAACGCCCTAGCCGATGCGGTCAAAATTACCCTCGGACCCCGTGGACGCAATGTTGTCCTGGAAAAGAAATATGGCGCTCCCGATGTCATTAACGACGGCGTGAGCATTGCCAAAGAAATTGACCTCGAAGATCCCTACGAAAACACCGGGGCGCAACTCATCCGTGAGGTTGCCTCCAAAACCAAGGATCTAGCCGGAGATGGCACCACCACCGCCACCGTCCTGGCCCAGGCCCTGGTGCGCGAAGGTCTCAAAAACGTCGCCGCAGGCAGCAATCCCGTCAGCCTCCGTCGGGGTATGGACAAGGCCGTTGCCGCCCTGGTGAAGGAAATTGCCGCTGTGGCTAAGCCCGTGGAAGGGGACGCGATCGCCCAAGTGGCCACCGTGTCTTCCGGTAACGATGAGGAAGTGGGCCAGATGATCGCCCAGGCCATGGAAAAGGTCACCAAAGATGGGGTGATCACCGTGGAAGAGTCCAAATCCCTCAACACTGAACTGGAAGTGGTGGAAGGGATGCAGTTCGATCGCGGCTACATCTCCCCCTACTTCGTCACCGACCAAGAGCGCATGGTCACGGAGATGGACGATGTGCTGCTGCTGATCACCGACAAGAAAATCAGCACCATCCAAGACCTCGTACCCGTGCTGGAAAAGCTGGCCCGTGCCGGTAAGCCCCTGCTGATCATTGCCGAAGATGTGGACGGGGAAGCCCTGGCCACCCTGGTGGTCAACAAAATGCGCGGGGTGCTGAATGCCGTTGCGGTCAAAGCTCCGGGCTTTGGCGATCGCCGCAAAGCCATGCTCCAAGACATCGCCGTCCTGACCGGGGGTCAACTGATTTCCGAAGAAGTGGGCCTGAGCCTTGATGCAGTTGACTTGTCCATGCTGGGCCAAGCCCGCAAAGTCACCCTAACCAAGGACACCACCATCATCGTCGCCGGAGACGAAAGCCGTAAGGATGTGGAAGTCCGCATTGCCCAAATCCGCAAGCAACTGGCTGAAACCGACTCTGACTACGACAAAGAGAAGCTCCAAGAGCGGATTGCCAAGCTGGCCGGTGGGGTAGCCGTGATCAAAGTGGGGGCACCCACCGAGACCGAGCTAAAAAACCGCAAGCTCCGCATTGAAGATGCCCTCAACGCCACCAAGGCGGCTGTGGAAGAAGGCATCGTCCCCGGTGGAGGGACCACCCTGCTGCGCCTGTCTACCAAGCTAGAAGCCCTCAAAGACACCTTGAGCAATCTTGAGGAAAAAGTCGGTGTAGACATTGTGGCCCGCGCCCTCAGCGCTCCCCTGCGTCAGATTGCCGATAATGCTGGAGTTGAAGGCGCGGTAGTGGTTGAGAAGGTCTTGGCCCAAACCAACTTCAACGATGGCTACAACGCGCTGACCAACACCTACGAAGACCTGGTGGCAGCCGGTATCGTCGATCCTGCCAAGGTTGTACGCTCTGCCCTTCAGGATGCAGCATCCGTTGCCTCCATGGTCCTCACCACCGAAGTAATCGTGGTCGAGAAGCCAGAACCCGAATCGGCTGCTCCCGACATGGGCGGCATGGGTGGCATGGGCGGTATGGGTGGTATGGGCGGCATGGGCATGATGTAAGCCCTGGGCTGGACCAGTTGCCTCCCCCCGACGTGACCGCTAAACCCTTGGCTGGGCGCACCTCACCCCATCCCTAATGGCCTCGATCGGGAATGTCACAAGCCCTCACTGCACCAGTGGGGGCTTTTCTGTTGGCCCATCTTCATTGTTTTGGGAAAATTCCCTGGCAGGGCCGCTGTGCCATCGGTTGGTTCTGTGGTCTGTGGCTACAGGATCGATCGCACGGAAAACCCCCCACCCTTAACGGACAGCACACCGTAAGAGCAGGGGGCATCATCCTTACTTCCGAGGAAAAAGGACAAAACGAGCGTCAATCCTACACGTCGTAATACAGCGCGAACTCGTAGGGGTGGGGACGCAGACGCATGGGGTTCACTTCATTGTCGAGCTTGTACTCAATCCAATTGGTGATGAAGTCTTCCGTGAAGACCCCACCCACGGTCAGGAACTCTTGATCCGCTTCCAGCGCCTTCAGGGCATCCAACAAGGAGCCGGGAGTCGAAGGAATCTTCGCCAACTCCTCAGGGCTGAGGTCATAGATGTCTACATCCAAGGGAGAACCGGGGTCAATTTGGTTCTTAATCCCATCAATCCCTGCGCAGAGCATGGCAGCAAAGGCCAGATACGGGTTAGACGTAGCATCGGGGCAACGGAACTCTAGACGCTTGGCCTTGGGGTTGGCACCCGTCAGGGGAATCCGAACAGATGCCGAGCGGTTCCCTTGGGAGTAAGCCAGGTTCACCGGAGCCTCAAAACCCGGTACCAGACGCTTATAGGAGTTGGTGCTGGGGTTGGTAAAGGCCAACAGCGCCGGGGCGTGCTTCAGAATTCCACCGATGTACCACAGCGCAGTCTGGCTGAGGTTAGCATAGCCGTCCCCAAAGAACGTGGGTTGGCCATCTTTCCAAATCGACTGGTGGGTGTGCATCCCAGAACCGTTGTCGTTGAACAGCGGCTTGGGCATGAAGGTGATGGTCTTGCCCCACTTCTTCGCCACGTTCTTGATACAGTACTTGTAGATCATCAGCCAGTCAGCGGCCTCGACCAGTTCCCCAAAGCGAATCCCCAGCTCACACTGGCCCCCGGTGGCTACTTCATGGTGGTGCTTCTCAATGGGCACACCCAGTTTGCCCATGGTCAGCAGCATTTCGCTCCGCATGTCCTGGGAGGTATCCGTGGGCGCTACGGGGAAATATCCTTCTTTGTAGCGGGGCTTATAGGCTAGGTTTCCGCCTTCTTCTTCCCGACCGGTGTTCCAGCGGCCTTCAACGCTGTCCACATAGTAGTAAGAGGAATGCTCGTTTTGGTCGAAACGCACATCATCAAAGATGAAGAACTCGGCTTCTGGACCAAAGAAGGCGGTGTCACCAATGCCGGTGCTGGCGAGGTAGTCGATCGCCTTATAGGCAATGGCACGGGGGCAGCGATCGTACAGTTCCCCAGTCCGAGGCTCCTTAATGGTGCAGATCATGCTGAGGGTCGGTTCCGCCATGAAGGGATCGATCCACGCGGTGTTGGGATCGGGAACCATGCACATATCGGACTCGTTGATCGCCTTCCAGCCCCGGATACTGGATCCATCAAAGGCAACCCCTGCGTCGAAGCTATCCAAGTCAATCTGGGACTTGTGAAGGGTGAGGTGCTGCCAGATCCCTGGCATGTCGATAAACTTTAGATCGATAAGTTCAATGTTGTCATTCTCGATCCATTGCAGAATGTCTTGGGGCGTTTTAGACATTAACTACTCCTTAAGACTACTAGACGCGCGATGGGGTTGACTGTGGGAAATACCGGTACCTGGGAAGCTCGCAGCCAAGGAAAACAGGTAACTCTGCTGAAATTTGGCCATAAAGAACCCTAACCAGCTAAGAAACTGGTTTGCAAGATTGAGCTTCTCAGAAAGAATATTTTCTGCGGCTGGCTATCCCATAGCTGTTGCACTTGTTCAACGGTTGGAAGTTTCTTGGTCCCGGTCATGGGTTCTCAGTGGCGTGCTCAGCCGCAATATCGCAACGGACACAAACGGAATGCTGTAACTACACTGACTGAACTCAATGCGCTAGGAGCGATGTCGTATCGCGCTGGGTGACCATGCGAGTCACTGAACTCCAAAGCCAGGGAGGAACTTTAGTTGCATAGCTGGACTATCCTAGGGGAGGCGATTGAGACCCGTTTGTATCTACATATACAAAATCCCAGAATAAGCCTTAAGGATTTCCGTTATTTCTGCTGAAATTGAAACCATCACCCGTTAATCACGGCGACGGAGTAACCCTGGGTGCTGGAACTTGGCCCGAAGGGGTGGGCATAGCGCTTACGGATCTGTTCTGATCTCTGGGGCAAAACTTTGTCCTTTGGTGAATTCTAAGGCTCCCAGATCCGATCCCCAGATCTGTTGGTGGGTTTGGGGGTCAAAGCCCCGATCGCGGCTTGTCCAAGTGTGTTCCGTAAGCACCGCTTCACTGACTAAATAAGTCTCTCGCCCCTGCCAGGGTACCAAACAGCCCTTAGGCTTCTGTAACTGGCCCACAAATCGATCGCCTGCTGCCCCAGTCTCGCGCCGAAAAACCATAGAGCAATCTTGCTTGTGGATGAGGGTGCTGAAATCCAGCGATCGCAGCCGATCGGGAGCCAGCCCCGCCCCCACATACTCCGCCGCAGCGGGGAGCCGGTAATTTTCCACCTCAATGCCAACACCATCCCGCCACAGCAACCGATGCACAACCTGGCGATAGGGGCGCTCCACAGCATAGGCATAGGCTTGTTCGCCATAAAACCCAAGACAGCCCCCAAATCCCTGGGGCAAAGGGCGAAAAATCAACTCAATTTGCCCATAACGCCCTGGATTGGCCGCAACCTGCTCCCCATTGCTAAAGGTGCCCGCCAACCACTGGGCAAACTGGATTAAGTCTGGATGGTGATTCACAACCCTGCCCTCTGCCCATATCGGTACTGAAAACTCAAAATAATACCAAATCCGTTGAGCCTGAAACAGAATAAACGGGTAGGGGTCGTGCCCCTGTGCCGACCCTCGACCAGCCAAATCCAGGGGCAACCACGGGGGGATTGCCCCTACCAAAACGAATCGAGATT
>JAYKJG010000200.1:0-6863 GCA_035286285.1 Prochlorothrix sp. | reverse complement strand
TTGCCCCTACCAAAACGAATCGAGATTAATCAGGGGCAACCACGGGGGGTTTGCCCCTACCAAAACGAATCGAGATTAATCAGGGGCAACCACGGGGGGATTGCCCCTACCAAAACGAATCGAGATTAATCGGATTTGGTATTAAAAGGGTTAATCAAAGGGTTAATCAAAACGTTTTGATTAACTGGGCCACGATCGCGATCGTGACCCTCAATTAGGGCGCTGTGGGAGCCGACGATCGCCCCCATGCCTGTTGAAATTGCTCATAGGACAAAGACTGAGACGCATTCCCCAAGAGCAGATCGATCGCCTGGAACTGTGGCCCCACCAAGTCACTGCGGCAGTGGTGGGAAGCCAGATCGGTGACCAGAGCCGGGAGTTGTTCCGGGAGCAAGATCTGTCCAAGGTCCGCGCCGATGCGGCGGTAGAAGCCCGGTTCCAGAGAGAGGGTGAGGAGGTGGGTGAGGGCCGCGATCGCAGCAGGGTGACCCGGTTGGAGACAGCCCAGCTTGGCAGCAAGGCGATGGCGGTGGGTGGGGTGTTGGGCCTGGGAGAGGCGCTGTTCCAGGGAGGCTTGGAACTGGTGCAGCGGCGGCGGGGGAGACAATGGGCGGGAAGATGCGCGGGAAGATGCGCGGGAAACCTTGCGCGAGGACGATCGGGATCGGTCAGAACAGGATGACGCGATCGTCTCCGGTTCCAGATCCAGTCCTAAATCCAGTCCCGCCCCCAGGGGCACCCCTAGCGCGGCAGCAGCATCTACCGATCGCCGTTGTACCCCAGGATGCTCCGGCGCTAGGGTTTGCAAATTAGCCCAAGCTTGCCGCCCCAGGGTTGTGTGAAGGCCGTGGGAGTCGATCAGGCCAACCAAAACCGCGATCGCCGCCGTAGCATCGGGGGCCATCTTGCCCAGGGTATAGGCCGCCTTCCGGTGCAGATTGGGGGGAAGATTTTGGTTAAGGAGCGCTTCCAATGTGGCGATCGCGCGGGCGGAACCGGGCTGGATTTTGCCCAAACTATTGCACAGCTTAATTTGCAAAGCGACCCCTCGAATTTCGTCCAATAAATCCGTCAGGGCTGCGATCGCCGTGGCATTGCCCTCCTCTAAAACCCTGCCCAAGGTATAGGCCGCATTCCAGCGACTAAAGGGATCAGGAGTTCGTTGCACAAAGTCTTCCAGGGCCGCGATCGCCAAGGGTCGATCGGTTTTGAGCAGGGCACTGCTGGCCAACTGTCGCCGAAACAGAGAGGGGATCACCGGGGGCGGCTGGGGGCCAAAACGCCATTGGAGCAGGGGCTGAAGAATAGCACCCCCTTGGGCGCGGCTGGGAAACTCACCCAGGGCGATCGCCGCCAAGGCCAGACCCTGCACCCCATAAAAGCCGCCGCAGTCCCCTGGACACTGCTGCAACCCCCGCAAAACCTCCTCCTTGGCCGCTTCCGGCACCTCACCCCGCCCCATCCACAGCAGCAACACCGATCGCCACGGCTCCCGCAACCGGGCACTAAAGTCTGTCTCCCCCAACCCCAATTGGGCCTCCCAAAATTGGGCATCATGAATCGCTTGGGCCGCAAAGTAATCTTGAAACGTAGGGTGATAAAAGCGGTAACAGGGTTCCAGGGTGGGGCTTGCGGGGCCGATCGGGGTCAGCCAGCCCAACTGCAACGCCAGGGAAAGCCGATCGAGGTGGGGAGCGATCTCCCCCTGGACCAGAGTCTGGCTGAGGCGATAGGGCTGCTGGGGTTGTCGCAAAGCCGCGATCGCCACAGTGCCTAGCGCCCGGTTCAACTGCCAGCGCTGCTGAAGCGAAGTCGGACAGCGATCTTGCTGCCAAGTGTAGAGCGCTTCAACCCAGCGCTGATAAAGACTCGCCTTAGTGGGGGGGAGTTGGCCTTGGGTCAAGCTCCACAAACGACAGAGCAACGCCAAGTACAGGGGACTCTGGACCAAATCCTGTAGATGCCGTTGGTGAGGCACTTGGAGTTCTTGCAGCAACCGTTGCCCTAACTCCGGTTGCTGAATTGCCTCAAACCACAACCCAATAAAATCAGCCTGCTGAGCAGACCCCGCCCCATCCCGATCGCCCCCCCTGGGATCGCGATTTTGCCGATCGCTCCCTGGCCGATCGCCCCCAGCCCCCGATCGCCCCCCAGGACGCAAACCCAAATTCCGAAACACCCGAAATCCCTGGAGCGGATTAAACCCACTGTCCCACTGACTGAGGCGACAAGTCAGCACCACAGGCGCAGGAGCCAACCAGCCCCGCAGCGATCGCCCCACAGCCCCCAAACCCGTGCCCCCCTCCCCCGCTTCATCCACCCCATCCAGCAGCAACCACACCCGCCCCGCCGCCACCTGCGCCGCCACATCCGCCCGCAGTGCCTCCGCCACCTGCCAGCGCTGGGTTGCCTGCTGCAACCACTCTTGCAGCACATAATCCTCTAAGCGCCGTCCCTGAAGATCCGCCACAGCAATCCAGAGGGGCAAATACCCCCGCGCCAACAGCACCTCCGCCAACTGCTGCAACAGCATCGTTTTGCCCGATCCCGTCTCCCCCACGATCGCCACCCGCCGCGCCACCAAAACCTCACCCCACCACGCCGCCACAGACCACTGCTGAGCCACCGCTTCCCCCTCGCCCCAACCCGGTTCCCCCCCCTGCCACTCCTCCAACCCCAGCGGCACGTAAATCTCCTGGGCATTAATCTCCTGGGCATTAATCTCCTGGGCATTAATCTCCTGAACTTTGGGAGACCTAACCTTAGGGGAAGCAGCTTCTGGGGCATCCATCTTGCAGGACTCAAGGGCCGCTGGAGCAGTCGGACGATCGATCGTCGCCGGAAGAGACATCGCCGGGAGAGACATCGCCGGAAGAGACATCGCCGGGAGAGAACCGGGATGAAAACTCAGGCGGTAAGCGCGTTGCAGCCTTAAGCTCGATCGGCACAGGTCCGGGGTCAGTTGGGTCAGCAACGGGGGAGGCGATAACGGAGCAGTCGATAACGGAGCAGACGGTGACGCAAGACTCGGTGACAGAGCAGGCGGTGACGCAAGACTCGGTAACCCAGGCTCGATCGGAGTCGCCTGCAAGCCCACCCCATCGGACAAACTCCCCATAGCACCAGCCTGCGATCGACGCGCTTGCCAAACCTCCCCAAACCGCCCCTGATTCGCCGCCCAATCCCAACGCGAAGCCAACAATTGCAGCGTAAAGTGCCAATACTCCGATCCCCCCGCCGTCGGGCGGTTATCCTCCAAAATGCCAACATAATCCCCCAAACGGGCCAGAGCCTCCTTAATTTGCGCCGCCGTCAGTCTCATCCCCCCCAAGGCCGTTAACTCCTCCAAATGCCGCACCTTCGTCCGAACCACCACCCGCCGATCGTCCTGCCATTGGGTTTGAACTTGCCGCTGGAGCCGATCGAGGGTGCGATCGTCAGCATCCAGTTCACCATTGGCATAGCGAACGATCGCCGCAAAAAGCGCAAGGCAACGCTCTTGGGTTTTGGGGCCATAACTGGGGCGAGGCATGGGCAGAGACAGGTGAGGGATAGGTGAGGGATAGGTGAGGGATAGGTGAGGGATAGGTGAGGGATAGGTGAGGGATGGGACAAAAAACGAGGGCAAGGGATGGGGGTAAGGCAAGACCAGCATCGGTGAAAACAACCTTACTTCCCCCGAACCGAAGTCGCTATAATCGTCTTTTATAACTTTGGTTAAAATGCTTAATACTGTCCGATACTGGCATATTCACCTCCTTTTAGCCTGTTTTAGCATTTTTCTCATCTCTGCCCTCTTCCACAAACGCAAGCGGCTGTTAGCCCTCCAAACCGAACTGGCATTCGCAGGCATTATCGTCGCTGCCGCCTTTGTACAATCGCTCCTGTGGGACAACTGGGGCACTCACCTCGGCTTCTGGGTCTTTAACCCCGACAAAACCTCAGCCCTAGACCTCCTGGGGAACCACTTACCCCTAGAAGAAGTGCTGTGGATTGTTCACCATGCCCTCATTGCCATTTTCTGCCAAGCCCTGGTTTTTGATCTGCTCCCAAGCCGATCGGCCACCCCCACCCCGCGCCACTACCCCCCGATCGTCATCGTCGGCGTTTATCTGCTCCTAGGGCTAATCAGCCTCTACGGGGTCTATGCCATACTCCTGTCCCACCACAGCCACCTTCAAATTAGCGGCCTCGTTGCCCTCTTTTTTGGCCCCGTCTTTATCTTGCAGTGGTTTCTCGGCTATCCCTTCCTGCGGCCCCACCACCTACCCCTCAGCCTCGGCACCCTCATCCCCAGCCTCTACACCTTCGCCGCAGACTCCTTAGCCCAATCCCTCGGCATTTGGCGTTTTTCACCGAATTACACCCTACAGTTCCAATTTTTCGGCCTTCAGCCCGATGTTTTCTCCATCTACTTCGCCACCACCCTCGCCTGCACCCTCACCTATACCATCGTCCGGGCCATCCTCGACACGCACCCCCTAGCGATCAAGACGATCGCCAACAGCCCCCCGATCGCCAACCGCCCACGGGTTCAAGACATTCTCGTTCGGGTTTTCATCACCCGCCTTTAAGGCAAGTCCGGCCTAGGGCAACACCTCAAACACAACACAACGACTCAACCAGTCATCTTGGTCAGCCGTGACCCCAGGGGGAAAATCAGATTGGGCTGCAATCAACAGGCGGCGACGATCGATGCCCTGATCCGCCAGGATATTTTGCACCGCCTCCGCCCGCTCCTGGGCCAAGCTCAAAGGCTCCGTCACAGCGGCATAGCCCAGAATCTGCACCTGTATCGAGGGAAACTGCTCTAGGGTTTGCTTCACCGCCAAGAGCTTAGTGCTAATGTCCCTGGGCGTAACCGTTGCAGAATTACCATAAAAATAAATCTGGGTTGTAATTTCAGGGCTTTTCACCTGAATTTGATTAGTAACGCTACCTATTCCGGGAATTTGGGCAAAAAGCTGGCCAATATTCTCCCGATCGACCGCCCGACTCACCCACCCCCTTAACACAACCCCCTCACCCCCAGGGCTAACCTCAAGCTGCACCCCCGCCCATTGATTCACCGTCTGCTGAAGACGATCGATCTCAGCCCGCTGCCCCTGAACTTGGGCTTCCGCCGCCCGCTGGGCCTGCTGCTGGGCCTGGGCCTCCGCCTCCAGCCGCTGCCGTTGCAACCCCAGCCCGATCGCCACCCCTCCCCCCAACAGCAACGCCGCCGCCCCCAGCCCCACCAACTGCCCCAGCCGCCCCCATCGCTTCGCGGGCACCGGTTCCTGGGTCTGGACTAGCTCAAACAGTTTCTGGCCCAAAGTTGTGGGCAGGGTGTGGGGGTCTCCGGCAAAGCCCTGAAGGGTGGTGCCATAACGACTGAGCAGACCGTTGAGGGTGACCTGCATCCGCTGGGTAAAGTAGGGCGGGGGTGGCCCCTGACTCACCAAGGCCAAAGCCGCCAAGTCCCCCGGTAGCAGGACAAGATGCCAGTGATTTTGGTGGAGGGTGTGGCACATTCCGGCTTGGGTCTGAGGGGAGGCGAGGGTGCTACGCAGCGTCATCAGGATGGGGGTGAGGCTGCCGCTGTGGAGGGGGGGTTGGTCAGGGTGGGTCGCATGGGCTAGGAGCAGGCCCGACTTGCTATGCAACAGCAGGGTGGTATGGGGCTGAAAGGGCGGATCCGCGCTGGGGGAGGCAGGATGGGAACGGTGCCACGCCCCTAAAAGTCCCGGTGCCGATGGGGGGCTGTTCCCGTCGGGATGGAGGGATTGGTTCAACAGGCGCAGGGTTTCGGCAAAATACTCCCCTAGGGCGCTGTGGAGCGTGGGGCGCAGGGCTTCCAGCAGGGCTTCTTCTTCTTGGTAGAGGCGTTCCTCCACCGATAGATCAACCTCCGCCGTGAGGAGATGGGCCAGGGAACTGCGGCGATCGTGGATGTGATGGCGCAGGGTTTCGGCAACGGCGGGCAACAGCAGCCGCAGCAGGCGATCGGGATCGTACCGTTGGGCCTCTAGATGCTGGATCGATCCCTGCCACTGGTGCAGCGCTTGGTTCAGAGAGGCGAGGGAGGGAGAATGGCTACTGGCCGGGGTGACGCGGGGCGCTCCGGAGCCGATCGCGCCCGATCGGGCCGGACTGCCGCGATTGTAGTCCACTGCCGTCACGGTAGGGGGGCGATGGTAGGGCAAAGGCGGCGCAGCCGTCGGGCTAATCGCAGCGGAGGGGGGAGCAGCTTGGGGACTGGGGCGAGAATCACCCGTAGCCAGTTCAGCAGCCGGTTCAGCAGCCGATTCAGCAGCCAATTCCGCAACCGATCCGGCAACAGCTTCAGCCGCCGCTTCCAGCGGAACCGCAGCGGGATCATCAAAAGCAAGGGAAACATGAACTTTGCCGCCCTGGGTCTCGCCCAGTAACCGGGTGAGCAAGTCCACAAAGGTTTCAAAGGTGTAGTCCCCCGGTGATCGGAGGGAATGGGGCGATCGATCGTCGGCCATCAGACACCTCGGCCATAGAATACATTAGCAGCTCGTAGTAAGGACTTTAGTCCTTACAGCTCGTAGTAAGGACTTTAGTCCTTACAGTGACAACAGTACAATGCACCCCAAAAGCGAGTTGACCAACAAAAAATTCTACTAGGGGCACGAAAACCGCGCCCCTACAAAACATTGGGCATCACAGGGGCCAAGCAACCTGACCGGGTGCATCCCACTTTGAAGATATCTTGGTAGGGGTCGTGCCCCCGTGGCTCCCCTCTTCGGCCCAAAACCGGGGCAACCACGGGGGGATTGCCCCTACCCCCGTGCCGACCCTCTTCGGCCCAAAACCAGGGCAACCACGGGGGGATTGCCCCTACCCCGTGCCGACCC
>JAYKJG010000199.1:0-24930 GCA_035286285.1 Prochlorothrix sp. | reverse complement strand
GCAAAAGCTGACCCTGAGGCTGAGCCTGGAGATAGGCAAGAGCCTGGTGCAATGCTTGGTGATCAGTGAGGCGTAGGTCGTTCCGGTACCAGAGAAGGGCGATCGTCATGTTAATACTCCCCGTAATCTGACTGACTGACACAAGTGCTGAGATGCAGTCATAGCAGGGTTTTTAAAAGAGGAAAAGTCTGGGTTGATGGAGAAGAAGAATCAAAAGATAAACCATCAACAGGAGAGCTTAGACTCGGTTATACGATTCAGTGTATCAATACCTCGCCAAAGGGAGTGAGTTTGTAGATAAGCGTCACCTGATCACCCTGAGTTGGATGGTGAGTGCGTTGCTGTCGAGTCTGGAACTCAACCTCAATGGCTGGGAACCCTACGTGACCAGTCGGGCACAGCAGTCCCAGAGTTACCAACGGCGCTGGAGTCGGTTCTTAGGGAATGGGCGGGTAGTGATTGAGACCGTGTATGTGCCGTTGGTGCGAGCTGCCATCGGGAGCTGGCAGACCCGTCAGGTCTATGTGGCCATGGATAGTACAGTGTTGTGGAACCGTTACTGTCTGGTCTTTCTGGCTGTAATTTGCTGCGGTCGAGCGGTGCCATTAATGTGGGTTGGTTTAGAACAGGCGAGTGCGTCAGTGGCTTTTGAGCACTACCAGCCGTTACTGGAGCGAGCCGTGACAGCCTTGGCCGGTTTTAAGCGAGTGGTGCTGTTAGCAGATCGAGGATTTGCGAACCAAGAGATCGTGCGTTGGCTGGAGAAGAGTCCTTGGCATTGGCGCATCCGGGTGCCCAGCGACACGCGAATTTACATCAACTCTAAGGGTGGGTTTGGCTTTGAAGTCCGGCAGCTCTATCCCCAAAAAGGTCACGTTAAGCTGTACCACCAGGTGCAAGTCTGGGAAGAGGCTCGCTTCCAATGCAACCTCGCCCTAGCCTCTATGCGCGGAGCGAAGGACTCGTGGGCCATCATCACCGATGAACCGCCCACACTGGATACCTTTTGGGAGTATGGTTTTCGCTTTTGTATTGAGGAGTTGTTCCTCGATAGTAAGTCCGGGGTGTTCGACTGGGAAGGCTCACGGGTGCGGAATGTGCCCTCCCTGGAACGACTCTACTTCGTTGTCGCGATTGCGGTGTTATTTGCCACTTTACAGGGTATGGCTGTAAGGGCTGCAATGTTGGCGTTAACCGGGCGACCGGACAAATTCAGAAACTGTCTCGAAAACCCGCCCCTACGCACCCAAAATCCCCTGTAGGGGCGGGTTTACCCCCTAAAACTGGGCTACCCAGCCCAAATCTCCCCAAACCCGCCCTCTTTTATTCCATCCCCCTGCACCCCCCCCAGGGCGGGTTTTGTTCAATCATGGCTTAGAATCCTAGACTGTCTCGAAAACCCGCCCCTACGCACCTAAAATCGCCCGTAGGGGCGGGTTTACCCCCTAAAACCGGGCTACCCAGCCCAAATCTCCCCCATAATCCCTCATAGGGATTCAAACTATAATCACTCACCCTCGCGATCGAGACAACTCTCCACATCCCCACAGCCACCCGGAACCGTCCCACGAGTCTTCTCACCGCCCCAGGCACAACAATAACGCCGCTGCTCCTCCGACATCCGCACAACCCCCGTAAAATCCGCATTTTCCACCACAGCACCCGTATAAGCCCCCGTTTCATAGTCCGGCACCTCCGTCCGGCTGCGGGGACTCGCCATGTCCACCGACCCATAGAACAGCCGCACCCCCAACAGATCCGCCCCCTGCAAACTAGCCTCATACAAAATCGTGCGCGACAGATTAGCCCGCACCAGATCGCAGCCCGCCAAATTAGCCCCCACCAAATTCACCTCACTCAAATCCGTCCAGCGCAGATCCGTCCCCGACAGGTCACTCTTCGCCAGCATCACCCCCAAATCAATCACCCGCAGCCCCTGGAGCCGATCCTCCGCATAGCCCCCCCGCCCATCCAGAATTGCGCGGCCTAGGTGCTGATCTCGCTTGAGGGGAGTGAGGAGTTTAGCACTGGAGAGAAAGCGGATCACCTTAGCCCGTCCCGCAGCGTCGATACTGCTGAGAATTGCGGCGGTGCGGGCTTCCGCGATCGCCCGTTCCTGGGGCCAGTCTTCCAGTAGCCCCTCATCGTCCAGAACCAAGTCGGAAACCCCCTGAAAATAGCTGTCAATGGTCTGTTGCTGCGTAATGAGGTTCTGCTGGACCGTGAGCAGGTTCTGTTGAATGGTCAGATCCTTGGAAATGACGTACTGCCGCCATGCAATATACACCGCCAAAACCGCGATTAAAATCTGCCCCGCCGCCCCCAGCACTGATCCCAAGGCACCGACAATCTCCCAATCAATGCGCCCTAGGAGCGCGATCGTCTCATCTCCCCAGCCGGTAAACTCAATCACCGCCGCCGTAGCAATCCCCAAGCCCAAAAGGCCAATAAAAGGGGCACCCCACTGGTCGATTAATAATTCCTGGGCGATCGTCCGCAACTCTGGCCACAGTAACCGCAACCCCAAAAGGCCCGTGACCCATGCCCCTACAATGCCCAGGGGCGCAAAGTGGCTGGCCATGCCGATGAGGGTGAGGAGGCTGCTGAGGAGGACGAGGGGGGTGAGGGCGAGGGGGCGGCTGGGGGGGCGATCGGGGCCGTTGTTGGGGGTTGGGGGAAGGGCTGGGTTGGGGCTGGGGTCAGAAGTGGGGCGATCGGGGGAGGGGGGCATGGGGAACGCAGGGGAATTGGGGAAAGGGGGACGGGGGGAAGCGAAAAACGTCCCCTACTATATACCGCAATTCCACAGAATGAGAGCCACGGAATTAGAGCCACAGAATGAGAGCTACGGGATTAGAGCCACGGATCCCCGTCGAGATCGAGGGTTTCGGGGGGTGGGTTGGGAGGCGTGGGGATTTGGGGGGGGCGGGGCGGGACAGAGGGAGTTGTGCCAGGGGCAGAGCGGGAAGCAGATCCGGGGGCGGGGGTGAAACCCTTGGGGGAAACGGAACTGGGGGCGGGATCAAGGCTCCACTGGTCCCAAATCTCGGTTTCTGGCTCTGGAGCCGGGTAAGGTTGGGGATCTTGTTCCCAAACGGCCTCCTCCCAGTCCGCTCCGGCCCAGGCTGCGGTTTCCTCTCCCTCTTCTCCGAAGTCGTCGGTAATGTGGGGGGGATAGATGACCCGATCGGGGGGCGATCGATCGGGAGTTTGCGGGCGGGGACTGGGAGTTTGGGCGGGGCTAGCTGCCTCCGTTGGCCTTGGGGTGGGGGTCAAGTCGTCCAGATCGCTAAAGTCGGCGGGATCGACGAAATTCTGGCCCCGATCGCGCCAATCCTCCCCCTGTTTCGGCCACTCCTCCTGCCAGGTCTCCTGCAAGTTTTGGGTGGTACTGTGGGCAGTCTCCAAGGCTTCCTGTGCCCACTGCTGGGCCTTAGCTCCCACCTGGGTGCCCACGCGCTGGACTTTGTTTTGGACCTTGGTGCTGGCTTTCTGGAACAGGGTTTGGGCTTGGCTGGAAAAAGACTTTAATTCTGCCCGTACCTGCCGATATTCCTGCTTTAGCTCACCTAGGGTCTGTTTAATGCGGTCTTCTTGGTCGGTCATGCTTTGGGCAACCCCAGGGGTGACCAGGAGGCGCTTGCTGCCAAAGCTGAGGATGGCCTCTGGCTTCAGCACAAAGGGGTCGGCCACCATGCCCCGCAACCCCTTCAGGGCCACTGCGTAGTCCTGAATTTCTCCGGTGCGCAGATTAAAGGTGCAGTCTATGACCTTGCCGAGGACTTGGCCGCTTTCGGTCCACACGGTGTGGCCGATCAGGGTTTGGAGTTGCCGCACCTGTTCTATGTCGGTTTCGGTGCCTTTGGCGTGGACCCAGAGGGTTTTGGGCTGGGTGGTATTGAGGGTGTGGATTTGGGGCAGGTTAAAGGCGATGCGTTTGGGGCTGAGGGCGCTGGGCTTGCAGATAAAGCCTAGAACCCGGTGGGCTTGGGGATACATCCACACCACATCGACTCGCCCCAGATCTTCGGTACTGGCCCGATCGAGGACGAGGGCATTGAGCAATTGGTTATGTTGAAGGAAAGGGGGAGTTGCCATGGGCAAAGGGGGCGGGAATCCACAGCCGTACCTTAAAAGTGTATCAAGAGTGTATCCGAGTTGAGCCAGGGTCGGGGTACGGCTCTTGCCCGTGGGGAAGTGTTTTTTTCCGGTCTGGGGGCTGGTCTGGGCTAGAAGAGGGGAAGGATAAAGGAGAGGCCAATGCCGCCGAGGGTGAGGATTTCCAGGCCCAGGAGCAGGGAATTGACTGGTTGGGGGGGGAATTTTTGCAGCCAGGTGGGGGGGCGATCGTTGTCGTGGATGCTCAGCCGAAACATGGACAGGAGGAGGGGCGCACCGCCGACTTTGGCCCCCAGGAGGACGTGGACGGCAATACTGAGCAATAGGAGCAGCCAGGTCACTAAATGGGCGATATACCAGGGTTGTTGCAGGTCTCCGGCGGGTAACCAGCCTTCTTTCATCATGCGACCGGTGATGACGGCGGCGGTGCCACTGAGGAGCAGGAGGGTGTTGGCGAGGCGGTGGAGGGCGATCGTGGCTTGGGGCTGGGTCCAGTGTTGCAACTGCTGGAGGGATTGGGGTTGGAGGAGGCGGCGGTGACCGAGGCGCAAACTGTAGAGCGTAAAGCCGGGAAGCCAGAGCAAAAAGGCGAGACCCAGGGTGCCGTGGATGCCTTGGATGTCGTCCAGGGTAGGCAGTCCAATTTTGCCTAAACGGTGATCAAATTGGTCATAAACCCAGTAGCCTGTGATCAGGGCGGTGAGGCCAAACAGGGCAATGCCCGCGTGGAGGAGACGGAGCAGGGCGGGTTGGTAGGGAGCGGAGGGGGCCATAGTCGCGAGGGTTGATGAAGGGGGAGCAGTGAGGGGTTCTTTTAGCTGAGGCTTTTAAGGGCGGCGATCGCCAAGTCCGGAATGGCCTCGATTTGGGAGCGGGTCACCATGAGGTTGGTCACGGCCCGCAGCCGATCGCCCCCTAGGGCATTGACCCAAATGCCTTGGGCGTGGAGGGCTTTGGCGACGGCTTGGGAGTCTCGGCCTGGGGTCTGGAAGATGACGATATTGGTGTCTACGGCGTTGGGATCGGCGGTTATGCCCTCAAGACTGCTTAAAATCTGGGCAAGGCGCTTGGCGTTGTCGTGATCGTCTTGCAGGCGTTCGTAGTGGTGGTCTAGGGCATAGAGGCAGGCAGCGGCTAAGAGTCCCGCCTGTCGCATTCCGCCGCCGTACTGTTTGCGGAACCGTCGCGCCCGCTGCATTTGGGCTGCTGTTCCCGCTAGGGCAGAGCCGACGGGTGCCCCTAGTCCCTTGGAAAAACAGACGCTAACGGTGTCAAAGGGGGTGCTGTAGGCTTGGGGCGAGAGGCCGGTGGCAATGCAGGCGTTCCAGAGCCGTGCCCCGTCTAGGTGCAGTTTGAGGTTATGTTTTTGGCAGACTTGGGCGATCGCTTCAATTTCGGCTAAGGGGTAAATCTTGCCCCCGCCGCGATTATGGGTATTTTCAAGGCAAACGAGCTTGGTAACGGGAAAGTGAACGTCTTCGGGCCGTAGGGCTGCTTCTAGGTCTGCTGCGGTAAAGAGACCATTTTGCCCCGCAATCAGTCTCGGCATCAGTCCCGCGAGGGCGGCGGGTGCTCCGGCTTCGTAGTAGTAGATATGGGCCTGGGACTCTAGCACGACTTCATCCCCTGGCTCGGTGTGGAGCCGGAGGCCGACTTGGTTGGTCATGGTGCCGGAGGGCATAAAAACGGCGGCTTCTTTGCCGAGGAGGGCGGCAACTTTGGCCTCTAGGGCGTTGACGCTGGGATCGTCGCCCATCACGTCATCGCCGACGGGGGCTTGGGCGATCGCCTGCCGCATGGGGGGCGTAGGCTGGGTGACGGTATCACTGCGGAGGTCGAGGGGGAGAACTGGCATGGGGCGGCGGGTGGGGTTGGTGTGATTCAGCAGGAGATAGGGCACCTCTGCGATTTGAATGGGTGCATTTCATGTTTGCCGGTGGACGGACTAAAGTCCGTACTACGGGTCGGACTAAAGTCCGTACTACGGGTCGGACTAAAGTCTGTACTACGAGGCCAAGGGCACTAAACCTGAATTAAGCTGGTGACGATCCATTCCACCATGGCGGGGGAAAGGCCGGGGTAGAGGGGTAGGGAGAGGATGCATTCGCTGAGGGCTTCTGTGTTGGGGAAGTCTCCTTTTTGATAGCCTAAATGGGCAAAAGCGGGCTGAAGATGGCAGGGGATGGGGTAGTGAATCCCGGTTTGGATTTGTTCTTGGGCTAAGCAGGCTTGGACCCAGTCTCGGTTAATGCGGGAGGTTTCATTCCCTTCCACCACTACGACATAGAGGTGGTAGACATGGCCAGAGCCGCTGCTGTTGGTGAGGGGATAGATGCCCCGATCGGCGAGGGGGGCGAGGAGGCGATCGTAGGTTTGGGCAAGGCTGTAGCGCTCTTGGTTCCAGCGATCGAGGTGGGGCAGCTTGACTTGGAGCAGGGCCGCTTGGAGGCTGTCGAGGCGGGAGTCGGTGCCGGGGTCGAGGTAGAAGTATTTGTCGGGTGCGCCGTAGTTGCGAAGGGTGGCGACGCGATCGGCGATGGTGCGATCGTTGGTGACGACCATGCCCCCGTTGCCCATGGCCCCTAGGTTTTTGCTGGGGTAAAAGCTGAAGGCTGCGGCCTGACCGAGGGATCCGGCTCGGTAACCGTCGCGGCTGGCTCCATGGGCCTGGGTTACGTCTTCAAAGAGGATGAGGCCATGGTCTTGGGCGAGGGCTTGGAGGGGTTCGGGGGGCACCATTTGGCCGTAGAGATGGACGGGGACAATGGCGCGGGTGCGGGGGGTGAGGGCGGCGGCGGCTTGGTCGAGATCCATGAGGGCGGTGGCCCGATCGCAGTCTACGAGGACGGGCTTGCCTCCGGCCTGTTCGACCCCCAGGAGGGTGGCAATAAAGGCATTGGCGGGAACGAGCACTTCGTCACCGGGCTGGAGGCCACAGGCTTTAAGACCGAGGGCGATCGCGGCGGTGCCGCTGGCTACCCCTCGGCCCCAGTCCCGTTGGCAATAGCGGGCGAAGTCTTGCTCAAAGGTTTGGACAGCTTGACCGAGGATGAAGTCACCCCGATCGAAGATGTGGTTGAAGGCAGCTAGCAACTCGGCGGCAAGGGGCTGGTGCTGCGCAGCAAGGTCAACAAGGGGGATACGATCGAGCACGAATTCAAAGGGCTGAGACTGTGGATGCGATTTTTTAATGATTGGGGCAGACACTCCAGAGAGCATCGATACTCCAGAGAGCATCGCGATCGTGGGTGACGATCCTTGGTATTGTAGCGTATTGCCTCCTGTAGGCAAGGGTCTGGCCCGTTTTTTGTCTATTATTCTTGATCGAGGTTGCTGTCGGTTGGAAGATTAATTCACGACTGTCAGGGATTCAAGGGATATAACTTTAGAAATGGGTTGATTACCGTGGGAAAAGATGTTATATCGGCTGTTTTGCAATGGCGATTAAGGATGTCTTTTGTAACGATTCAGGGGGAGACAAAGTGAGTTGGGTTTCAGCCCGACAATTGCCGGTCAGAGCCGTCTCAAATGGGTGCATTTCGCCTTGGAACCATCGACCGTAGGGGTCGCGCCCCCGTGGCTCTCCTCTGGGCGAGTAACCCCCGGAGCAACTGCCAGGGCAACCCCCAGGGCAACCACGGGGGGATTGCCCCTACCCCAATCGGTGAAACCGCTATAGCGGCTCAGACTTGAGTGAGATACAAGCCACAAGCTACCTGATCTTCAGCGGTAGGGGCGTGGTTTTTGCGCCCAAGGCAGCATTTTGTCCCCTCTCGTCAACCCTCCAAAAGGGCCGGAAGACCCGGCCCCTACCGT
This sequence comes from Prochlorothrix sp., assembly GCA_035286285.1. Taxonomy (GTDB): domain Bacteria; phylum Cyanobacteriota; class Cyanobacteriia; order Prochlorotrichales; family Prochlorotrichaceae; genus Prochlorothrix. The sequence continues at coordinate 16,995 of JAYKJG010000199.1, read as the reverse complement.
CGATACCGCAAGGCTTGGGTGTACCTCACGGACCTGATACCCGCTATAAGGTGAAATGGAGTCGATGAACTTTAGGTTGACTCAACACACAATTCGGGGGGGTAGGCTTGGAATGCGCCTTGGTCGCTTAAAGTTTGTAGCAAGGCGGGCGGAATGACACCGGTTAGGAGCGATCGCAAAATGGCGAGGCGTTGGTTGCTGTGGGTGAGGGTGTCTATGTCTTCTAGGATGTGGATTTTTTGGGGTTTGGAGAGGTGGCCTAGGGTTTGTTCGATCGTGGTTAAAAGACGTTGTGGCCCCCCCTGGACGTGGTGGAGAAATTGGCGCAGGGTCTCCTCAATTGCTGTGAGACTTTGGGCAGAATAGCTGGGTTGGGTTTTGAGTTGTGTTTTAACTTGAGTAACCCCAAGGGCATGGTGACGGGCTTCGGCTTGGAGGAATTCCCGGAGCAAGTTGGAGAGGCTGGGCACTTGGCAAGCTTGGGCGAGCGAGCGATAGTGGCTCAGTCCCCACCCTTCCAAAATCACTTGGACTAGGACCATGAGCAGCAGTCGATCGCCAGATTCTAGCACCTGTTCCAGATAGCATAAAAACCCATCGTTCCCAAACTGGGGTTCATAGCCTAAAACGGGCTGGATTTGGCTGAGGTGGGTGGCTTCATCGGCGGCAAAGAGGCCATAGAGCGATCGCTCTTGGCGAGTTTCTGCTAACAGTGACATTTTAGACATATAGCCTACTCCTGCCAACTCAACCCAGTAGATTTCTTCGAGGATATCTTGATTAGCTTTTTGGAGAATTTGGGTTTGCTGTTCTGGGGTTGCGGCCCGAACATAACGAATGCGATCGAGGCCGAAATAGGCAGCATTCCAATAGGGGGCTACGGGTAAGGTAGGGGAGGGGGGAAGCTGACCGAGGGCAGATTGTAGGAGGCGTTGTAGGGAAGGATGGGGTGGGTTTGGGGTTGCGCTGGGTAGGGTAAAACCTGAGGTTAAGGCGGGGCGGAAAGGGTTAGGCATGGGGGTTTTCCCGATGGATGGGTTGGGGCGGGGAGAGGGGATTGGCTTCCCAGACTGGGGGGTGCTGGATCAGTGGGGGGGGCGGTTTGAGGTTGCCAAGGTTCCCAGGATCCCCAGGTTCGGGTTGACTGTTGTTCAAAGTGGTCGATAAATTCTAGAATCGATCGATCGGCCCCAAGGGGTGTTTTTAAGTTAAAGCGAATGCTGCGAAAAACTTGGGTATCTCCCTGGGCAAAATAGTGACCCACTAGGGCCGTAATCCCTAAAATAATGCGATTGAAAAGCCAACCGAAGAGGCCGGTTCTGCGCTGGGTCATTAAGACCGTGGCCCCTTCTGTTTGGCCATTTTCTAGCATCCTGAGGGAGAACATAATATAGAAATGTAGAAAGTCTGGCCCTAGGGTGACGGTGCCCGTGCTGCCATTCCAGTAACAGAGATCATAGGTGCCCCGTTCTTTGTAAAGGGGGTGGATTAATTGCATGAGCCAAGCTTCTTTTCCGCCTTTGGTTTGGTTTTTGAAGCTAATACAGTGGGGTCCGATCGTTTCAGACTGGAAATCAATGGCGATCGGGAAGTTATGCACGGTATTAAAGTGGTGGGCATCGATCGCATTAACCATCACAACATTGGGATGGCAGGCTTTCGTAAATCGCTTACTGACCCAGGTGTCTACGGCTACGGTTGCCAATTCTGGGGGAATGGGTAGGGGTTGGCGGGGTTGGTCGCTAATCCAGATCCAAATCAGGCCATAGGCTTCCTGAAGGGGCCAGGACTTGACCCCAACGGGTAGGCTTTTGCCTAAACACGGAATCTCAACGCAGTTCCCTTGGGCGTTAAATTTCCAGTTGTGGAAAAAACAGCGTAAACCCTCACCTTCTACCCGTCCTTCAGCGAGGTGAGCGCCCATGTGGGGGCAGTAGGCATCGAGGGCGATCGGGTGCCCTGCGGCGGTGCGATAAAGGGCTAGATTGCGTCCCAGTACAGAAACGGGCTGAACTTGGCCCGATCGAAGCTGCCGTGACTCTAGCAACCAATACCAGCCCTCAGCAAAACAGGATGAATTGTTAAATTTTTCTGGATTTTTAAGGGATTGAAGCATTGTTAAATTGAGAGATTTATGGGGAGTTAGGGGATGAGCTTGGAACTGCTCAGGGGTTGCTCAGTGGGAGAGTACATTTCACTCTTGCCCCGGTACGGACTAAAGTCCGCACTACGAGGCTTTTGGGTCAGGTTAGGGTCTGGGTTGCTCCACAGTGAAATGCACCCCAGTGGAATCTGAACTGTCTGAGTTTGTCCAGTATTTCATGGATTTCCTGGCTATGGGAGGAAAGCTTAGGACAATTTTAGAATCGGCCTCGGAAGATTGACAGGTGTGATAAAGTCCGTAAGATTAGGGAAGCGAACCGGGTGCATTGCACTTTTACCAAGATGCGGACTAAAGTCCGCGCAAGGTACGGACTAAAGTCCGCACTACAAGCTTTAGTGAAATGCACCCAGAGAACAGGTCGATATTGGGATACACCCTAACGTTTAAGCCCTGTCTTTGAGTTGCTTGGGAGCGACTGGATTATGGAAATTTTCAACAACTGGAAGATCATTGCCAAGGGGTGGTATATTGCTTGCCCTAGCCGTGATATTGCGATCGGGCGGGTCAAATCTCTGGATCTGTGTGGCCAGCGCCTTGCACTGTTTCGGGCTGAAAATGGCCAGGTTTATGCCCTCAATGCCTATTGTCCTCACCTGGGGACGGATTTGGGCTTAGGCTTTGTTGAGGGTCAGTCTATCCGGTGTCGGTTTCACCATTGGGCCTTTGACGGAACGGGTCATTGCCAAGGGATTCCCTGCCAAACTGAGATTCCTTCCTGGGCTAAGGTACCGAGCTATGCAACCGCTGAAGCCTATGGTTTTATTTGGGTCTATCCCGATCGTGTGGCCCCTTTTCCGGTGCCAGAATTTGATCAATTAAAGGGCAAAGCAATGGTGACCCAAGCCGATCGGCCCCTATCTCGATCGTGCCATCACCACATTTGTATGATGAATGGTATTGACGTGCAACACCTGAGCACAGTCCATGGTTTGACGATTGAAATGAACCTGGATATTGCGCCCGATCCCTCTGGACATTGTTTGGACTTTACCCTAACGGGATCAGTTCCCCAAACGACCCTACAGGAGCGGCTTTTGTACTTTTTCCTAGGCCCAACCTATAGCTACTCAATGCGCTATGCCCAGGGTTGTATTGGCTTGCTGACGCTCTGTAAAAATGTCAAACTGCTCCCCCCTCTTTATATGCTGTATGCGTATCAACCGCAGTTGAATCAGACCCCCGATCGTCTGCATCAATCCCCCAGTCGCACTCAAATTTGGCCTATTTATGTCACAGAACGGCGATCGGGTCTCTTGGGATTTTTCGTGAGCCAGTTTCTGTTACTCCTAACTCGGTTGGCTTACTATCGCCTACGGGGAGAAGATGGGGAAATTTATGATAATATTCAATTTCATCCGCACTTGCTTGCGATCGATCGACCCCTGAAGGTTTATCGGGATTATGTCAATCAATTGGACCCCTCAGGATGGTCTCAATCGTCTTAGATCTTCTCCCATAAACTGACGCTTAGAGGTTACAGGCCAATGTGTACCATCAGCTTTCCCCAGAGCCATTTTCCCGATTTAGCCTTAGCTGCTCGATCGGAACTATCCCAGCATCTCACAGTTCAAAATTCACCGATTCTCTTTGGTTGTCGCACGGGTCTCTGTGGGACTTGTTTGGTGCGGGCTGAAGGCAATATGCCCCCGGCCCTTGGGGAAGAACAGGAACTTTTAGCGATTTTGGCCCCGGATGATCCCCAGGCGCGTTTGGCTTGTCAAATTGTTGTAATGGGGGATTTGGCCCTTCAGGCTCACCCTCAGGCACGTTGAAAACGGGACTTTTTTATGCAGTTTACCGATTTTTGGTATGTGGTTGCGGAAAGCCGGGAACTCCAGGGCCAAACCGTTTTAAGTCGTCAAGTTTTAGGGGAATGGCTGGCTTTATTTCGTGACTCAAGGGGCCATGCGATCGCCCTTCAAGATCGCTGTATCCATCGTCAGGGACGGCTGTCCTGTGGTTCTGTGCGTCAGGGTCAACTCCATTGCCCTTATCACGGTTGGGTGTATGGTTCCCAGGGAGCGGTGACTGCAATTCCAGCCGAGGGAGAACAATTCCGGCCCCGATCGGCGCTCAAAGCAAAAGCCTATTTAACCCAGGAGCAGGAAGGGCTAATTTATGTCTATTTAGGGGCTGATGCTGCACCCCAAAGTCAGCCCTTTGCGATTCCCTTCTACCAGAAACCCGGTTGGTGCCATGTGCGGCTGATGCATTGCTTTGCCAATAGTGTGACGAACTGTGTTGAAAACTTTATTGATATTCCCCATACGGTTTCTGTGCATCCTGGTATTTTCCGGGTGAGGCAGCGGCGATCGATCCAAATGACAGTAACCCGTAGGGCTGGCACTGTGGAGGCTTGCTATCGCAATGAAACGGCAAACCTAGGCTGGTGGTCGCCTTTTTTGAATCCTAATCAAGGGCTAATTGAACACTACGATCGCTTCTTTATGCCCAATATTACATCGGTTGAATATCGCTTTGGACCCCAGCGCCATTTATTTATTACCAGCCAAGCGGTACCGGAAACAGAAACCTTAACACGGGTCTATACGGATGTTACCTTTCATTATGGCATTTGGTCTTGGGGAGCCATTCCCTTTGTCTGGTGGACTGCGAAGCGAATTATTGCTCAGGATGTGGTGATTTTGAAGATGCAAGGGGAGACGATCGCGAAATATGGAGAGCAGTTTACCCACAGTCCCGTCGATACTATCCATGTTTTTGTTGAGTCCATCCGAGGGGCGATCGCCCAGGGTCAGGATCCGCGATCGTTGCCGGATCAGTCTGTTGAAGTCACGTTTTGGGTTTAGGTTTGGGGTTTAGTTTAGAGACCATGGTCATCTCACTTCTGATTTTTTGGCTGTTCTTTTTTGGCTCCCTTTGCCAACCCCAGCAACGGCAATATTTGCGATCTAAACCCTGGCAAGACTGGCTGATGGATGGCCTGGGTTTGACAGTGCAGGGGGTGGGGGTACCGCTGTTACAGCTTTTGGTTGGGGTTGGGGTTCTAAAACCCCTTTGGCCCCAACTGCAAGGCTGCCTTTTGCTCTCTCCCGTCTTGGCTTTTGGCCTGAGTTTTGTGGCGATCGATTATCTTTACTACTGGAGCCATCGTTTACTGCATTGTGCCCCCTTATTTCCCGTGCATCATTTACACCATACCCTGGGGCAAATGGATATGGTTGGTGCATCTCGTAACACCCTGTGGGTGATTTTTTTGCTGCCCTATTTTTGGGTGAATGGCCTCATGCTGTATTTACTGGCGGAGCCTTGGGCCTATGGCTGGGGCATTGTCTTGACCTGTTTACTGGACTTGTGGCGGCATAGTTCCCTGGTGATTGTGCGGCGATCGTGGCTGTATGCTGTCCTGAATCCTTGGCTGATGTTGCCCCAGGATCATGGGTTGCATCATCAACCGATGTCGGGGCGATCGGGGGAGCCGATCGAGTCATGCCAGTTTAATCGCGCTGGTGTTAATTTTGGCGCGAACCTGAAGCTGTGGGACTACCTTCACCACACCTACCAAACCCCCGATTTATCAAAGCAGAGTCAGCCTCACGGTGAAACATTAGAAGGATTAGTGGTAAATAAGCTAGAACCTCTGTTTTCGGTGTCACCAAAGCTGAAAGCCTTGGTTTGGCCTTTTTAGCGGGATGTAGCTTGGGTGCGGAACTGGGCCAGCCAAGCGGTGCTCAGGTGGTGGAGTTGCTGCCGTTCCCCAGGGGTGAGACCTTGGGGATCAAAGCGGTAGCGGTAGTGTAGGTGCAAAATAGGCTGAAGATCGGCTAAATGGGGGGGTAATTGAGCCTGTTCTGCGGGGAGGGACTGGAGGCGGGCTAGCCACTGGCTGAGGGTTTCCCAAGGCTTGCGATCGAGACCGTCCTGAGTCAGAACTGCCTCAATTTCATACAGTTCCGAGTCTAGGCCCGGTCGTAGGTCAATTTTGGGCTGGGACTCAGCGGTTGTTGTCGTAACGCGCTGAACCTGCTTCTGGAAATCCAATTGCCGGAACAGAATGATGACCAAGGGAATCATCAAAACCCACCAATAGTCCCGCAGCCTCGCCCCAGTGACTTCCTGCCATAACTGGCTTCCCCGGAAGCTAGCAAAGGCAAACCAATCTCCTAGGAAAGACCAAGGGGGTGCAAGGCGATTTTCAGTCTGAACCCACTCCCCTGGCGTTGGATCAATCACCTGCCACTGTCCGCCCAGATAGGCCAAGGTCCAAGCATGGGCATGGCGGGCACGGACGAGGTACTGCTGCTCTAGGGCACTGTATTCATGAACTGAAAAGCCGATCGCATAGCGAGCAGGAATCCCGGCCTGTCGTAGTAACAAGGTGGCCGCCGTGGCAAAATATTCACAGTGTCCAGCCTTAGTCTGGGTCAAAAAAGCCGTGAGGGGGCTACCTTCAGGATTTTGATCGAGCCAGTCGAGGGAGTAGCGGTAGTTGTTCTGGAAATACTGGGTCAAAAGTTCGGGGATTTCCTGGGGCTTTTGCTGTTCTAGCTGAAGTTCTGAGATGATCGCGTCTAAAGCTGCTTGCTCCTGCTGGGGAACTAGTAAATCTTCCTCGATCGGGGGCGTATCAAAGGTAGCATTTGGCTCAAAGGCCACCCCATAGCGGAGTCCTCCCTCTGGTCCCTCTACGCGCACGGTGCCGTAGGGGCTGCGCTCTACGGTTTTGACTGCGAGGGGATCGAGGAGTGTGGCCCCATGGGGCAGTTTGAGCAAGCCTCTGCCTTGGTTGAGGGTGCTGGAAATGGTCAGCCAATTGGGTGTTTTGGCTAGTTCTGCGGGATTTCCCGGCCTTAAGGTCCAGGGGTCAGGGGTTGGATTCAGGGTTGGGGGCCGATCGGGGTTGGCTCCAAGGGTAGCTCGATCGACCTGGGGAACGGCGGTGAAATCAGAGCTAAAGGCAACCCAACTGGGGGATTGGTAGCGGTTATAGGTGGCTTCCCGGAGGAGCTTGGGAACTTGCTCTTTTTGGGCTGCGCTGACCCGAAAGGCGATCGCATTGGATAATTTCAGGCTCCCCAGTTCCCCAATGGCGGTTTCTCGCTGGTAGGGGTCTGCATCCTGCCGATAGTAGTCGCTGAGCCAGTTGCTGACTTGCCGCTCTAGGGCCAAATGGGTTTCATAGAGCAGCATTTGGCCCCCAAACCCCAGGCTTGCGGCAAGGGACATTAACACAAACCAGCGAACGGTTCCCACGCGCCGCGATCGGTTGGACCACAACATCCCCATGGTGAGCACTGCCATCCCTAGGAAAAATCCTAATCCTGGTTGATTTCCTGCACTGGCTGCGAGGATACACAGGCCAAAGTAGAGATAGCGTAGATCGACTTCAGAATGCGTGGTTTTTGGGGAGGAGGGGGCGATCGCGAAGGGGTTGCTTATGCCGGTAGAGGTTGCGGGAGTGCTGGTTTTGAGGAAGGGGAACAAGGCAAAGACCGAGACCCGATCGCGGTTGGAGTAAAGCTGGGTTGTTAGCAGTAGGAGAAAGAAAATAGGCTGAAAGCGGATGATTAAGTAGAACGAGGTGAGGTTTCGGGCTGTAATAAAGAAATAAACTGAGACAATCAGCAGCAACATCACACAGAAGTTAAACATGTTGCCAAAGTCATCCTCGCCAAAGTCCCAGCGAGAGGGCCACCACCGCGCTGCTTCAACGGCGATCGCAAAGGGTACGGCAAAGAACCACAGGCCCGTTTGCCAGCCCCAAAACAGCAGGGTTAAGCCTAAAACAAATGGTGGCATAGGAATTTTAGGGTAATAACGTCACTTAAACGGGAAACTAGAGGGTCATGAGGGTGGGGGCGATACGATCGAGGGGGATGGTGCGGAATTGGGTGGTGGGGGCGGTGAGGGGGCGGCGATCGAAGTCGGCTTCGGTTTGGCCCGGTTCTGCCAGGAGTAGCACCAGCGTGGGGACTCGCAGCGCTTCCAATTGTTGGACTAAGGCTTGGCGATCGTCGTCCCAGCTTAGGAAAATGCAGATACAACCGCTGAGAAGATCGGCCCGCTCCAAAACGAGGGGCTGGAGGGAGTTAAAGGACTGGGTGGAACAGGCTTGGACTGAGGCTAAGATTTCAAGCATTTGGTCGAGATGCCCTACCCCGCGCCCTGCGGTGAAACAATAGGCTTCTAGACCGACAAACATTAAGTCTAGGAGGGATTCTTGGCTTTGGAAGCTGCTGGCACAGGAGGCTGCAATGGCGATCGCCTCCTCCAGTTTTTCGCTATAGGCTTCCCGTTGGAAGGTGTCTAAAATCAGGGCATGGCGGACAAAAAACTCGTCTTGATCCTCCCGAACGATCGGTTTATTCACCTTAGCCCAGCTTTTCCAGTGAATTTTGCGCAGGGGGTCACCGGGTCGGTAATCCCGCAGGGACATAAATTCATCGGACTCCCCGATCGCAGAGGCAAGGGCAACCCCCCCGGACTGGTAGCGACGGCCTCCTAGAAGCTGGAGCGGGGGTAAGGGGTAGCGGTGGGGCAAAATCCAGAGGGATTGGGGTAAAGGCAGGCATTGGCAGGCGTGGAAGAGGCCAAAGGGGTCAGGACGGAGGATGAAGACTTCGGCGAGGTGGACGGGGCCGCGACTGTGGGGATAGAGGGGGAGGGTGACTTCGACGCTGCTGCGGGGGGGAATGGGGGGAACGGTGACGGTTGCCGTGGTGGCGCGGAGGTTGCGGCGGATCAGCCAGAGCCAGCGGTAGTAGCCCAGGGATTGATCGAGGCGGTTGCGGCGATGTTCGCCCGGTTCGGGGGTATTGCGTAGTTCCCGGTAGCTAGGCCGAGGATCGGCAAAGTTTTCCATGAGTTTAAGGCTGCGCTGCCAGCGATCGGTGCCATTTTCAATGGTGATCCGATACTGGAGGGGAACGCCAACGGTGCCAAACCGGGGCAGGGTGCGGCGCAACCGGAACTTTTCTCGGAACCGGAAGCTGTAGAGCGTGCTCAGGCCGACGATCGCGCCTGTGAAGGTAAAAACTTGGTAAATGAGCGATCCGGTACTGTCGGCTTGGAGGATGCCGGTGAGGATTAAACTGGCTGTGAAGGCGGTGCCTGTGGGGGTAAAGCGGCGTGTACGCCAGCGATCGAAGGCATATAGAAACCGAAAGGCCCGATAGCGTAGGGGATTCATGGCAACCGCCTCCTAGGGAGCTTCTAGTTTACCCTGTTCTTCAAAGTAGGCAATCACCTGGGGTAGGGTGAGCTGGGGTAGGTCCACCTTGGCCCGATCGGCGGCGGCTTGGAGGGGCTTTAGGGAGGACCAGAGTAATTTGGCCCAGAATTCCTGGAATTGGGGGTCAATCTCCAGGGATTGAGCCTGAACGACTGCCGCAGCGGTGGCATCTTCCTGGAGCCAGCTTTGGATTTGGGTGGGGGTGAGTTGGGTGAGGGGGACGTGGGCGGTGGTGGCGACTTGTTGCAACACCCGCAGGCCATAGAGGGCAACGCGCACGGAGAATTTATCGCGGGAGGTGAGGAGGGCGGCATCGACTTGTTGGGATTCTGCGGGGGTTAGAAGATGGGCAAAGGGGTGGGAGTCTAAGGGGTTGGCCATGGGGGTTTAGGGGGTTGGGGTAGAGGTTGTGGGAGTGGACGCGGGAGCGTCCGGGAGGCATTCCCACGCCGGAGCGTAGGAACGAGGGATTCTGGGGAGTTGGGGATTTTAGGGATTTAGAGGCGGCGGCGGGCTTTGCTGACCATTTTGCGGGAGAGGCGTAGGTTAAGCTGGGATTCTTCGGCCCAATCTTGCAGGATTCGGTAAAATAGCTGCCGATCGTCGGTTTGTAAAACCGCCACTTGGTCCGCCGTTTCGATCGCGTAGGGGTAGCCACTGCCAATGATAATCTCGCCCCGAACCCAGTCTAAGACCTCCGGCAAGCGCCCCGCTTCATAGATCCAGAGGGGAATCTCTAGACGGGCTGGGGGGCCGTCATTGGCTTTAAGGTAGCAAAACCCAATGCGATCGGCCTGATCCCCGTAGTGATTGCGTAAAAACTCCCCCTGACAGCGCAGGAGGGCCGTGCGATCGCCCCACTGCATTCGGCCACTGACCAACTGGGCATCCCGTAGGGTCGGCAACTCCGGCAGGCCAAAACACTCCCGCAGCAGTTCTGTTAAATCGCGGGCATAGGAGGTATCAACATAGGCCACCACGGGCACTTGATGTTCAGCGCTGGCTTGGAGCAGTCGCAGCAGCGCCCCGGTGTATTGGCGTTGGGTTTCTGGATCGAAGTCCTGGGCGAAATTGGCGACTAAGGAGCCATCTAGAAAGACAAGGCAGCGGCGATCGGTGCTATGCTCTTCGATGTATTCCACTAAGCGCTGAAGCTCCATCTGGAACCGCCGCACGTTGACTTTACGATCGGCCAGTCCCCCCCGCAAATCCCGCAAATCCTCCGGCGTGAGCAAATCCAGCCGCACATCTTTTTCGTAGGCTCCCCCCGGTTCATGGCGATTCTCAAACCAGCCCACCTGAACCAGCGCCACAGGAATCGAGATATCTTTGCTGGGGTAAATTTGGGAGCCATCCACCGCAAAGGTGGCCACCCCCTGGAGCCGTTGCCGCACCCAATCGAGGCTATCTTCGCGGTTACTCCAGCGCAGTTGACTGGGGATAATGCCCTGGGGGGCTTGGTCGAGGGGTTCGACGATCGCCCCTGGTTTGCCCTCGGCTAAGGCTGCAAAGTCTTGCAAGCTCTGGCGATAGGCTTTTAGCCCTGCCAGGGTGGCCTTGTCAAAATTCTGAAAGTCGCTTTGTTTGGCCCGAAGCAGTTCAAGGATTTGGTGGGGACGGGTAGGCATAGAATTCCGCCGTAGGTGAGGGGGAAGGAGAGAGTTCGGCTGCTGAAGGGGATGATGGGGCTGGGCAAGGGTGCAGCCCACTGTTGCAGATGCGCCCCTTCATTTTCTGAATCTAACAACGCCCTTAATCTAACAATGCCGTTCAGGACCGCTTCCGTAAGGTAGCATCGAAGACGATTGAGTTTAACTGAGGGGGTGTATTTCACCCTGGAGCAACCCGTATTACGTCTCGTAGTACGGACTTTAGTCCGTCCCAAACAGGCTAGTAGCACGTCTCGTATTATGTTTCGTAGTACGGACTAAAGTCCGTCTCGTAGTACGGACTTTAGTCCGTCCCTTGGCAAACGTGCAATGCACCCCTTGAGTTTAACTGAGGGGTCTTGGGGGCAGCTTAGCCGACCCGTTTTTCCCCTGCGACGATGCAATGGCCCCGCTACCGGTCCTTGGGGGCTGATACCTGACGATTTCATCATGACAAACTGCGATATGGTTGAATACTTTGCAACGGTGGCCCGTGGCTTGGAACCTTTGGCTGCGCAAGAGTTAGAGCGATTGGGGGCGACGCAGGTTCAACCGGACTTTTGTGGCGTGGAATTTTGGGGCGATCGGGCGCTGCTGTATCGCGTTAACCTCTGGTCCCGCCTTGCGTTTCGGGTTCTTCAGGTGCTGCACAAGTTCCCCTGTGTCGATGCTGAGGATCTGTACCAGGGGGTGCAACGGGTGGACTGGGGCCAGTATTTGCCGCCCGATCGCTCCTTTGCCGTAACAGCGACGGGCAAAACCCGCAGCTTGAACCATACCCATTTCAACGCCCTGCAAGTCAAGAATGCGATCGTCGATTGGCAACGGGACCGCTTTGGCGATCGCTCCGATATTGACACCGAAAACCCCGACTTGCGCCTAAACCTGCATTTGCACCGCGATCGGGCCACCCTCAGCCTCGACAGTTCCGGCGACAGTCTCCACCGTCGCGGTTATCGCCCCGCCATGGGCAAAGCCCCCCTCAAGGAAACCCTGGCCGCTGCCCTGCTGGACTGGTCTTGCTGGACCCCCGATCTGGCCTTTTTTGACCCCCTCTGCGGTTCTGGAACCCTGCCCCTAGAAGCGGCGCTGCTGGCCCTAAAGATTGCCCCCGGTAGCTTCCGCGATCGCTTTGGCTTTGAGTCTTGGCCCGACTTTGACCCGGACCTGTGGGATCAGCTTCTGGCGCTGGAGGAGGCGGAGGAAGAAAATAGCCTGAAAGCGCCCATTGCGGGCAGCGATCGGGATCCGGTGATTATTGAGCAGGCCATTGCCAATGCCCAGTACAGCGGCCTCGATTGCCATGTGGAGTTTGACTGTTGCGAACTGGATTGGATTGAGCCGATCGCCGATCGGGGGGTTTTAATCTGCAATCCGCCCTATGGGGAGCGTCTCGGCGATCGCCAGCAATTGGGGGAGTTTTATCAAAACTTGGGCATAATTCTGAAGGAGCGCTTCAAAGGCTGGACGGCCTATGTTCTGAGCGGTAACAAGCAACTGACCCTAGCGCTGGGTCTCAAGTCTTCCCGGCGAATGCCGATTTTCAACGGGACGATCCCCTGTCAGTTGTTGGAATATGAGCTGTATTAGGCATTGGGCGCGAAAACCGCGCCCCTACATTTGTCAGGCAATCAGGGTACCAAACCGGAACTCTTGCGCTAGCGATTTCAGGGGGGGTGAAGTATGGTGGTAAAAAGTCTGACTCCCCTTGACGTGACCCGCCTGAGTGACCTGCCCAGCACCGTGAATTTGATCGACTCTTCTTTTTCCTCTCCTCCTGACGACGATCGGGACTTGAGCGCCTTCCGGGACTCTGGATCGGAAGGCCCAGAGAAGGCTGTGCCCCAAGCCCTGACTCAGCCGGGAGCGGATGCCGTGCGGGAACAACGGACTGCCCCGGAGACCGAGGTTTTGCTGTTGCGAGATGGGTCGTTGAGCGATCCGGCAGCGGCGCTGCCCCCGGAAATTCATTTCCACAGCCATTTTGTCGGGATTATGACCATGTACGCCGATCGGGCGACGGTGGCGGACTACCTCGATCGCCATCCGGAATGGTTTCGCCACTGTGCCCAGCCGATGCCGGTGGAGTTGGTGGCCAAAAATAGCTATGCCCTGCGGTTGGGCCGCTACGGTGCCCTGGGCCATGCCCTAGAGCCGCAAATCTGCCTGGAACTGCTGCCCTCGGACCAGGAGGGGGTCTATCGCATTGAAACGGTCCCCCTGGGCACCCCTGAAACCCAGGGCTATGAGGTGGACTTTAATGCCAGCTTGCATTTAGTGGAAAAGCCCTTGGATCCGGCCTTGGCCGATCGCCTCTCCCTCACCCACCACACCGATGCCGAATGGAGCCTTGACCTAGAGGTGGTGATCCATCTGCCCCGGCTTTTGCAGCGGTTGCCCCTCAAGTTAATTGAGCAGACGGGCGATCGGGTTCTAGAGCAGATTGTGGGCCAAATTTCCCGCCGCCTAACCCGGAAGGTCCAGGAAGATTTCCATAGCGCCCGCAATCTGCCGCTGCCGAAGTTATCCTAGGGGGTCTAGGGGGGGGCGATCGGGGTCTGAAAATTTTTGCAATTTTCTAGGTCAGGGTGGTTTGACTTTTGCAGACTTTAAGATATAATTAAATACTGTTGCGCCCAAAGGGTTACAGCCCTGGGGCAAAGCAACGATGGCTCAGTAGCTCAGCGGTAGAGCAGGGGACTCATAAGCCCTTGGTCGGGTGTTCAAATCACCCCTGAGCCATTTTTAGAACTGAACTCCTTCAGCGCCATGGGCAGTCTCTTTAGCACGGCAACCCCCCCGCCATAATGCTAGGCTAACTGCATTCCTCACCCGCTGAATCCCCATGAATCCCTCCGTTTCCAATGCCCCCCTTTGGCACCTCGCTTGGCGGCGCTTGCGGCAGCGACCCCTGCAATACCTGCTCTGCATTGTGGGTATTGCCCTTGGCGTTGCCATGATGGTTTCGATCGACCTCGCCAACGGGTCCGCCCAACGGGCCTTTGCCTACTCCACCGATGCCATTACCGGCAAAACCACCCACCGCATTGTCGCGATCGGCCCCACAGGCGTAGACAATAGCGTTTACAGCCAATTTAAGCGGGAGTGGGGTGATATTCCAGCGGCTCCCCTCGTCGAAGGCTATGGCACCGTAGCGGCCCTAGAAGGGGAAGCCCTGCGACTGGTGGGGGTTGATTTCTTTGCAGAAGCGCCATTTCGGGGCTATTTACTGGGATCGGGTGTGCAAACGGCCCAAACAGCCCCCATTGATGCAGCCAGTAGCACCGGTTGGCTTCAGTTACTGACCGATCCCCAGGGGGTTGTCCTAGCCCAGGAAACCGCCGATCGAGCCGGATTACAGCTAGGGGATACCTTTAGCATTGACTTTGCCGGACGCACCAAAACGGCCCATTTAATCGGCACGATCGCCAGTGACAGCACCCTCAACCGCCGCTCCATCAGTACTTTAATCTTTGCTGACTTGGCTACCGCCCAGGAATTCCTAGGGCAACCCCGCCTCAGTGCCATTGACTTAATTTTGGATCGCCCGGAAACCGTCGCAGTGGTGCGATCGGGGCTGCCGGAAGGACTGAAGCTAGAAACGGCAGCGGCCCAGAAAAATGCCGTTCAGCAGATGACTGCCGCCTTTGAGTTGAATTTGCTGGCCCTGAGTTTGCTGGCCTTGGTTGTGGGGATGTTCCTGATTTACAACACCGTCACCTTTAGTGTGATTCAGCGACGGCCCCTGTTTGGGATTCTGCGCTGCTTGGGGGTGACCCAGGGGCAGCTTTTTACGCTGATTTTGGGGGAAGCGGCCATTTTTAGCACGATCGGGTCTCTGTTGGGCCTGGGTTTAGGGGTGATCCTCGGTCGCAGTGTTGTGGGGCTGATTACCCAGACCATTAATGACTTTTACTTTGTGGTCAATGTCCAGCAGGTCACCTTGGCCAATGAAACCCTGATTCGGGGCTTTTTGGTCGGTGTTGCGGCGGCGCTCTTGGCCTCAGCCCTGCCTGCCTGGGAAGCCATGAACACCGCGCCCAGCCTGATCTTGCAGCGATCGACCCTGGAAAACCGCGTGCAGAAGCTTTTGCCCTGGCTGGTGGGGGCTTGGGCTGGCCTATCCCTGGCGGGAATTGGCTTGCTGCGCTGGCGTGAAGGGGGGCTAGTGGCGGCTTTTGGGGGGCTATTTGCGGTGTTGCTGGGGGCTGCGCTGCTCATTCCGCCCTTAGCAACCTTGGTTTTGCGGGGAATTAGTCCAACTTTCGCCCAAATTGGCGGGGCCATTGGCCGGATGGCTCCCCGTGATATTTTGCGCTCCCTGAGCCGGTCTTCCGTGGCGATCGCGGCCTTGATGGTCTCGGTTTCGGTGATTGTGGGGGTGTCGGTGATGATTGGTTCCTTCCGGGGCACGGTGGTCAGTTGGCTGGATCAGACGCTCCAGGCTGATATTTATGTGTCTCCTCCCAGTACAACGGCAAATCAGGTCTTGGGCAAGCTGGATCCGGCGATCGTGGCCGATCTTAAAACCTGGCCCCAACTGACGGATGTCGTGACCTATAACGATGCGGAGGTCTTGGTACGGGACTATGGCAAAACCATTAAGTTAATTATTGCCGGGGGTGATGTCTCCCAGGGTCGCCGTCCCTATGCCTGGATTCGCCCGGATTTGGCCCCTAATCCCTGGAAAGCCCTCGATCGGGGCGAGGGGGTGATTGTTTCCGAGGCTTTGCTGCTGCGCAATGGGGTGGCGGGGATTCCAGAGGCGGTAACCCTGGAGACTCCCCAGGGCGATCGGACCTTTCCGGTGCTGGCGGTGTTTTATGATTACTCCTCCGATCGGGGCACGATTATTTTGGATGACGATCGCTACCAAGCCCTTTGGCAGGACGATCGCATTGCTAGCCTAGGGCTGTTTGTGGCGGATAATGTCGATCCGGAAGCTTTGGCCCTGGAAATTCGCCGCACTTTCCAGCCGATTCAGTCCCTCTCGTCCCAATCTAACCGCAGCCTGCGCCAAGGGTCACTGGAGATTTTCGATCGCACCTTTGCCATTACCCAGGCGTTGCGGTTGCTGGCGATCGTGGTCGCCTTTATTGGTGTCCTCAGTACCCTCATGAGCTTGCAACTGGAGCGCACCCGCGAACTGGGCATTCTCCGGGCAACGGGCATGACCCCCCGCCAACTGGGGCAGATGACGCTGCTGGAAACGGGGCTGATGGGGGCGCTGGCGGGGCTGTTTGCGATGCCTTTGGGCTATGTGCTGGCCTGGATTCTGATTTATGTGATTAATGTGCGCTCTTTCGGCTGGACGCTGAAGATGGTGCTGCAACCGGCTTATTTTTGGCAGGCGTTGCTGGTGGCGATCGTGGCGGCGTTATTGGCGGGGCTGTACCCGGCGCTACGGTTGGGCCGGATGAATATCGCGATCGCCGTCCGCCAAGAGTAAACGGGGTCAGCAGTCTCGTAGTGCGGACTTTAGTCCGTAGTCTAGTAGTGCGGACTTTAGTCCGTAGTCTAGTAGTACGGACTTTAGTCCGTAGTCTCGTAGTGCGGACTTTAGTCCGTACATCAAAAGTAAAATGCACCCTAAAATAGAGTGGCTGACGCTCTAGCACAGTCTCCCCTTTGTATGACGACCTACACGATCGATCTCAGCCCCATTACCCGCCTCAGTGCTTCTCAGTTCGCCCAACTCTGTGCCGCGAATCCCGACCTCAAATTTGAATCTACTCCCCATGGAG
Organism: Prochlorothrix sp.; assembly: GCA_035286285.1. Taxonomy (GTDB): domain Bacteria; phylum Cyanobacteriota; class Cyanobacteriia; order Prochlorotrichales; family Prochlorotrichaceae; genus Prochlorothrix. Next base: position 246 of record JAYKJG010000199.1, on the reverse strand, counting down.
AACTGGTGATTATGGCTCCCACGGGTGGAGAAACTGGCCGAAACAACGCTACCTTGATTTCTCGGTTTGTGGTCTGGAATGAGCAAGTCAACTTGGGCTATGTGTTTGATTCTTCGACCTGCTTTAAGTTGCCGGGAGGGGGCGATCGATCGCCGGATGTGTCCTGGGTGGAAAAGTCCCGCTGGGAAATGCTAAGCCAGGAAGAACAGCGCCAATTTCCGCCGCTCTGCCCTGATTTTGTGCTGG
>JAYKJG010000198.1:0-19256 GCA_035286285.1 Prochlorothrix sp. | reverse complement strand
TGGGGGGAAGCGATCGAAGCCTTCAAGGCCGACAAACTCGCTCAGGGAATCTCGGAAACCACCTGGACCGGCGACTACTGGAAAATTCTCAAGCGGCTACCGAGCGGCGATCGGCCCAGCGCCGAAGCCCTAAAAGCCTTGGTTGTAGGCACTACCCCCAACACCAAAACCCGACAGCGGGCCTGCTTTGTTGCTGCGGCGATCGCCCAATTCTTGGGCCTGGACTACGACCCCAGCCGCTACCGGGGCCGCTACAGCCCCCGCCGACCCCAGCCCCGCAACATCCCCAGTGATGAAGTCATTGCGGAATACTGGCAGACCCTCTCTAACCCCGGTTGGGCCTGGGTTCTGGGCATGATGGCGACCTATGGCCTGCGGAACCATGAACCCTTCCATGTGGATTTGGAGCAACTCCAGACCGACCCCAAAGCCTGGATTTTGGCCGGGAAAACCGGAGCGCGGCGAGTGCTTCCCCTCCACCCGGAATGGTACGAGCGCTTTTGGCTCTTCGATCCCCAGTTGCCCAAAAGGGTCAACCTCGATCGACCCAATTCCGCCCTAGGCCACTCTGCAATAAGCTATTTCCGAGACCTCCCAACCCCGCCCCCCTTCGGCCTCTACAGCCTGCGCCACGCCTACGCCCTACGGGGCATCCGCTATGGCCTCAATCCCACGGCCATGGCCAGGATGATGGGCCACAGTCGGGCGGTGCATGAAGGCATCTACCAGCTTTGGTTAGATGAAGCGGCGATCGGGGCGGAATACGATCGGGCTTTGGCCCGCAGCGATCGCCCCCAGCCCCCCTAGTTGTCCTTGTCGAAAAATACTAAATAGATAAAGAGAATCGCCGCCGCCGCAACTCCGGCCTCCTCGCCCCAGTAGCTCAAGCCCTGGAACATCCGAGCTAGGGCATAGGCTAGCTGCCCCAACAGCCGGAACAACACCAGGACCACAACCCCGGTGCCGATTGATAGCGCGATCGCCTTTCCCGTCTTGTTCATTTTGTTCATCTCCCCTTAAACGCCTGTTCCCCCCCACCCGCTGAAAAGCAGGCAGGGAGGAACATTCACAGCAATACCCCCAGGGGAATTCGAATCCCCGTCGCCTCCGTGAAAGGGAGGTGTCCTAGGCCTCTAGACGATGGGGGCGTGTTGCCGACAGCGCGTTGCTGACATTTGTAATACTAGGATAGGGAGGCGATCGAAGTCAAGCCCTAATCTTAATTTTTTTTCTAGATGTGTTTCAACCCCAGGGCAGGGGGCGATCGGGGGCTGCGGTGATGCTGTTGCTGGCCCGATCGATCGCGCCCTCAGTTAAGCCCCGTTAGGGCATCTGGGCGAGGTAGTCCTGCACGCCTAACTGCTCCAAGCGGGCCTGCTTTTCCTCCACCATCGCCGTCAAGCTGTGGCGATAGGCTTGGACTTTGGCCAGTAGCTCTGGCTGCTGACAGGCCAGGATCTGGATGGCGAGGAGTCCTGCATTTTGGGCATTGCCGATCGCCACCGTGGCCACCGGAATGCCCCCCGGCATTTGGACAATGGAGTGGAGGGAGTCTACGCCCTGGAGGTAGCGGGTCGGTACTGGCACCCCAATGACGGGGAGGGGCGTGAGGGCGGCAACCATGCCGGGGAGGTGGGCGGCTCCTCCGGCTCCGGCGATGATGACTTGGAGGCCACGATCGACGGCGGTTTTGGCATAGGTGACCATGCGATCGGGGGTGCGGTGGGCTGAGACGATCGCCACTTCAGGCACAAGGCCAAAGTCTTCGCAGACGGCGATCGCGGGGGCGAGGGTGGGCAGGTCTGAGTCGCTACCCATGATGATGCCAATGCGGGGCGGGGTCATGGCCTTAGTCCTCGATCGCGCTGAGCAAGACTTCCATCAAGGGCACATCGGCCATTTCGTCCATGGTGATGGTGTCGCAAATATCGAATTTGGCCCCCACTTCCCCCAGTTGGTCATCCAGGGCTTTGAGGAATGCCTTAGCGCCTGCATCGTTGCCCACTTGGATAAAGGAGATGGCCAGTTCTTCATCGGTGTTCATGCGTTGGGTGGCGGCGACGATGGTTTCAATCACCTCCCGGCGATCGCTGGGTTCCCCATCGGTAATCACCAAAATGGTCTCGCCGCTTTTGGTCATTTGCCCTGCTGCCTTGCGCTGGAAGAAGCGATCGATCGCGTCCTTCAGGGGCGGCATCAGGTTGGTCAGCCCCATGGGATCGTTTTCTAAAAAGATGGTCTCGACTTGGCCCGAAGTCACATTGTCATAGCACTTATAGCGCGTTGAGAAGACATAAACCGTGATGCCGTCGCCATCCAGGGCTTCGCATTTGCGGGCAACGGCCAGGGTCGATTCTTGGGCGGCTTCCCAGCGACTGAGGCCGCCGCTTTGGTCCTTAATCGACATACTGCCGCTTTTATCGAGAATGAGGGTGTAGTCACGATTTTTCATGTCTGCCATGGTTTTGGGGAACTAAAGGTTATCTGGAGAGCCGCTCATCGTTGGGGCAACGTTGGGGCAATGTTGGGGCAATGTTGGGGCGGGTGCAGTTCACTTGTGCTAAGGGGCGGACTAAAGTCCGTACTACGAGCCTGCGGACTAAAGTCCGTACTACGAGCCTGCGGACTAAAGTCCGTACTACGAGCCTGCGGACTAAAGTCCGTACTACGAGCCTGCGGACTAAAGTCCGCACTACGAGCCTGCGGACTAAAGTCCGCACTACGAGCGTTTGAGCCAGGTTAGGGGCTGGGTTGCTCCAAAGTGAGATGCACCCGGCCTGAAGCCGTCGATCGTCTAATCTTCGATCGCGTTCATCAACACCTCCGCTAAGGACATTTCTTCCATCTCATCCATGGTGAGGGTGTCACAAATATCAAATTTAGCGCCCACCTCTTCCAGTTGATCATCCAGCGCCCTTAAAAAGGTTGTCGCTCCTTCATCTTGGCCCACCTGGATAAAGGAAATGGCTAGCTCTTCATCGCGATCGAGCTGTTGCGTCGCGCCTACAATCACTTGGGCAACGGCCATGCGATCGTTGGGTTCCCCATCGGTAATCACCAAAATGGTTTCGCCATCCTTATCCAAAGCGCCGCGCACTTTCCGCTCTAGGAAGTTATGAATGGCATCCCGCAGCACATCGGCGAGATTGGTGAGGCCACCGGGCTTGTGGGTTTGGAAAATACTTTCTACGGTTGCGCTGGTGACATTATCGTAGCGCTGGAAACGGGTGGAAAAAACATAGACGGTAATGCCGTCGGGGTCAAATTTCTCACATTTGCGGGCTAGGGCCAGGGTGGATTCTTCGGCTGCCTCCCAACGGCTGAGGCCACCGGGTTGATCCGTAATCGACATGCTGCCGCTTTTGTCGAGAATGAGGGTATAGTCGCGGTTTTTCATGGAGGAATCTTGGCTAAAGAGCGGGAACTGAAATCATGGATACTCACATGACAGGCACTGAAGCAGTGGGGGGTGGATGCCACTGGGGTGCATTTGACTTTGGTGGGTTCACCGATTGGGGTAGGGACAATCCCCCTGGGGTTGCCCCGGTTGTTGGCCGCTAAGAGGGGAGCCACGGGGCGAACCGACCCGATGAATCGAGGTGCCCTTTAGTCTTCGATCGCATTGGTTAAGACTTCAACTAAGCTCATTTCTTCCATCTCATCGAGGGTTAAGGTGTCACAAATATCAAACTTAGCGCCAATGTCCTGAAGTTGATCATCTAGGGCTTTGAAAAACTGCCGCGCACCGGAGTCATCGCCGATTTGAATAAAGGAGATGGCCAGTTCTTCATCGCGATCGAGCTGCTGGGTGGTCTCCACAATAATCTCGACTACGGCCCGTTTATCATCGGGTTCCCCGTCCATGATCACCAGGAGGGTTTCCCCGTCTTTCTCCCCAGAGCCAGAGCGCTTGCGATCGAGGAAACTGCGCAGGGCATCCTGAAGGACGATCGCCAAGTTGGTGCGTCCCATTGGCTCATTTTCCAGGAAAATATCCTCCACCTTATCGGAGGTGACATTATCAAAGCGCTTAAAGCGGGACGAAAACAGATAAACCGTCAAGCCATCGGGATCAAATTGTTCACATTTGCGGGCTAGGGCCAAAACGGACTCCTGGACGGCTTCCCAGCGGGTGAGGCCACCGGGCTGATCGGCTTTGGACATACTGCCACTGCGATCGATAATCAGCGTATAGTCACGGTTTTTCATGGTTATTCCCTCTCAAACTAGTCTTCAATGGCATTAATCAACACTTCCATTAAACTCATCTCCTCCATTTCGTCCATGGTGAGGGTATCACAGACATCAAACTTTGCCCCAACGTCTTGGAGTTGGTCATCCAGGGCTTTAAAAAACTGCCGTGCCCCCGGATCATTGCCCACCTGAATGAAAGAAATCCCCAATTCCTCATCCCGATCGAGCTTATGGGTTGTTTGCAAAATTAGCTCCACCACGGCCCGTTGATCATCCGGTTCCCCATCGGTAATGACAATAATAATCTCCCCTTCTTTATCCCAGTTTGGCGCGGTTTTGCGCTGAATAAAGCTGTGGAGGGCATCTTCGAGAACCGCAGCCAGATTGGTGCGGCCTACGGGGTCATTTTCCAGGAAAATCTGTTGGACTTTCGCAGCGGTCACATTGTCATAGCGCTTAAACCGTGACGAGAAGGTATAGACCGTAATGCCATCGGGATCCAACTGCTCACATTTGCGGGCAAGGGCCATCGTCGATTCCTGGACTGCTTCCCAGCGGGTGAGGCCACCGGGTTGATCTGCGATCGACATGCTGCCGCTTTTATCAATAATCAGCGTATAGTCACGATTTTGCATATTAACCTTGCTCCTTGCTTCAGCCATACAGGTCTTGATCGCTCCCAACTCTAAGATATTAACCACGGTATCGCAGCCCACTGCCGAACGTTCAGGAACGCAAGGAAATTTCAACCTTATTTCCCCCCTGTTGTCCTTCACCCGTCTTGAGGGTGGGGACTCCGTAAGGTGGGGGGCGATTCGGGACGGGCCAGTCTGGCCTTGAAGGGGTGGCCCAAGTCGTTAGTAGAGATACCATCAAAGCTGTTACAAAAGTATAGAAAAGCCAGGGGCAGACTCCCCTTTCCTGTGCTAGGGGAAACTGATTCTGCCCCCCTTCTGCCCCCCTCCTGATCTAGCTTGGGCCTTGACCAGAAGGTACCCAAAACCTGGTAAATTAAGCCAGTATCAAGCAAACGAGATCAACGAGCATATGAGAGTCCTAGTTATTGGCGGTGACGGTTACTGCGGATGGGCCACAGCGCTATATTTATCAAACCGAGGCTTTGACGTTGCGATTCTGGACAACCTGATTCGGCGGCATTGGGACAACGAGCTGGGGGCATCAACCCTGACTCCGATCGCGCCCATTCAAACCCGTCTACAGCGTTGGCAGGATCTCACCGGAAAGACCATCGATCTGTACATCGGCGATATCAACAACTACTCCTTCTTGGTCAACAGCCTGAAGGAGTTCGGCCCCGACGCGATCGTTCACTTTGGCGAACAGCGATCGGCTCCCTTTTCCATGATCGATCGTGAGCACGCCGTTCTCACCCAGGCCAACAACGTGCTGGGGAACCTGAACCTGCTCTATGCGATCCATGAAAACTGTCCCGACTGCCACCTCGTCAAGCTGGGCACCATGGGCGAATATGGTACCCCCAATATTGACATTGAGGAAGGCTACATCACCATTGAGCACAATGGTCGCAAAGATACCCTTCCCTACCCCAAGCAACCTGGCTCTTTCTACCACCTCAGCAAAGTCCACGATTCCCACAACATTCACTTTGCCTGCAAAATCTGGGGTCTGCGGGCCACGGATTTGAACCAGGGCATCGTCTACGGGGTGCTGACGGAAGAAACCGGCATGGATGAACTGCTGATCAACCGCCTGGACTATGACGGCGTGTTTGGAACGGCGCTCAACCGCTTCTGTATTCAAGCCGCGATCGGCCACCCCCTCACCGTTTACGGCAGCGGCGGCCAAACCCGCGCCCTCCTGGACATCCGCGACACCGTGCGTTGTATTGAAATCGCCGTGAACAACCCCGCTGACAAAGGCGAGTTCCGGGTCTTTAACCAGTTCACCGAAATGTTCAGCATTGGTGGGCTAGCGGAGATGGTCCAGCAAGCGGGTGCGGCCCTGGGCATGAAGGTGGAAGTGAACAACCTGGAAAACCCCCGCGTGGAGTTGGAAGAACATTACTTCAATGCCAAGAACACCAAGCTGCAAGACTTGGGTCTGGTGCCCCACAATCTCTCGGATTCTCTGCTGGATTCTCTCCTCAACTTTGCCCAGAAGTATCAACACCGGGTCGATCAGACTCACATTCTGCCCAAGGTGCAATGGCGCAAGTAATCCCGGCTGGATTTTAAGCCTAAACCGTCTTTTACTGGGACTGGGGTCCACTCAGCGTGGCCCCGCACATATCACAGGGGTAGGCATAACCTACCCTTTTTTAATGGGATCTTAAGGAAGTAGGGTTTGGGGAACCGTTCACGGTATTCTTAGGGCAGGGTTGAGGGTTTCTTAACCGGCTCTGGTCCGGTCCCCGCCCAGATTTTCCAGGATTTTCCAAGGTTTACTGCTTTTTACCCCCGTCTGACTGATTCCGTAACCCCATGAAAATTGCCCTTTTTACCGAAACCTTCTTACCCAAAGTTGATGGCATCGTTACCCGCCTACGCCATACCGTCGAGCATCTCCAACGGCTTGGGGATGAGGTCATGGTTTTCTGTCCGGAGGGGGGACTGACTGAGTATAAGGGCGCAATTATTCAGGGGGTCACTGGGTTTCCGCTCCCGCTGTATCCGGAGTTGAAAATGGCACTGCCTCGGCCTGCGATCGGCGAGGCCCTCGAAAAATTCCAGCCCGACTTGATCCATGTGGTCAACCCCGCTGTTTTAGGGCTGGGGGGAATCTACTACGCTAAGGCTCTCAATGTGCCCCTGATGGCCTCCTACCACACCCATTTGCCCAAGTACCTGGAGCATTACGGGATGGGCATGTTGGAGGGGGTGCTGTGGGAAATCCTCAAGGCGATGCACAACCAAGCGGCGCTGAACCTGTGTACCTCTACGGCGATGGTGGATGAACTGACGGCCCATGGGGTTGAGCGCTGTGACCTGTGGCAGCGGGGGGTGGATACGGAAACCTTCCGGCCCCAGTTGGCCAGTGCGGAAATGCGCGATCGCCTCAGCCAGGGCCATCCCGAAGCTCCCCTGCTCATTTATGTGGGTCGCTTGTCCGCTGAGAAACAGGTCGATCGCATCAAAATGATCCTGGAAGCCATCCCCAACGCCCGCCTTGCCCTGGTGGGCGACGGCCCCTACCGCGAAGACCTAGAGAGCCACTTCGCCGGAACCAACACCCACTTTGTCGGCTACCTCCACGGCGAAGAACTGGGATCCGCCTATGCCTCTGCCGATGCCTTTGTCTTCCCCTCCCGGACTGAGACCCTGGGCCTGGTTCTGCTGGAAGCCATGGCCGCAGGTTGCCCCGTTCTAGCCGCCAATGCGGGGGGCATTCCCGATATTGTCACCGATGGCGAAAATGGCTTTTTGTTTGATCCCGCCGATGACCAGGGCTTGATTAAGGCCACGGAGCGGCTGTTGGCCAACCAACTGGAGCGGGAGCGCCTGCGGCGCAATGCTCGCCAAGAGGCAGAACGGTGGGGCTGGGCCGCTGCAACGCGCCAACTCCAAGGCTTCTATCGCCAAGTGCTAGGCCAAACTGCCCTGCCCACCGCCGCTTAAGCCGCGATCGAATTTGGATCGGGAGGGGCCGAGCGGGTGTCTTGGGCATCAGGTCTTGCTAACGGTGCTGCTCAGGGCTGTTACGCCGTGATGGGCTAAGGGGCTGTGCTCGCCCCATAATTTCTTGCGGTTTGTTACGGCAAAGACTAGCCAGAGTTGTCCCACAGCGTTATTCTGACCATAAAGCTTTAAAGACAGTGCCTAGGCTGCGCCCAAGCCTTGCCTTCCCAATAGCTCAACCTTCTTAGCTTAACCTTCGTCGGCGCATGGGCTAGCCTTGGCCTCCCTGTCTCCGGTAACTTCCCAATCCCTTCTTCGTGACTGAAGACCTATGACCTCCTCAGCACCCAAGCCTCTGCGAGACGCTGATTCCAGTGCCTCGGTTACCATTGATGTAACCCCGGTCATTGAAACTCAGACGGTTCCTGCCTCTCCCTCCAGTAGCGGCCTTGCAACCCGGCCAGCCCAGTCCAGTGGTGGCGGTGGCTTGGCAACCACGAAGGGCAATTTTTCAGCATTTTTAGCGCCCCTGACCCAGGAGACCTTTAAAGAGGTGGTCACGGATGTTGAGCAAAAGCTCAAGGTGGTCAACCAAACGCTCTCCATGCTGGAGTTGGACACCCAGAGCTTTGAGGCGATTCTTCAGGAGATGTTGGATGCCATCACCCTCAAGACGCGGGAGTTGTTGGGGGCCGATCGGGCGACGATTTTCCTCCTAGACGAGGATAAGAATCAGCTTTGGTCGATCGTGGCGGAAGGGGACGATGGTACGCCGCTAGAGTTGCGCATTCCCGCCGATAAAGGCATTGCGGGGGAAGTGGCCACCTTTAAGAAGGTGATTAATATTCCCTATGATTTCTATGATGATCCGCGATCGGCCTTTGCCCAGATCCAGGACAAAAAGAATAATTACCGCACCTATTCGATGCTGACCCTGCCCCTGCTCAGCGAGGCGGGGGATTTGGTGGCGGTGGTGCAGCTTATTAATAAGCTCAAGGCCAATGCAACGCAGGAGATGGCCTTGGCCGATCGCATTGATACGATCGGGTTTCTGCCAGAAGACGAGGTGGTCTTTGACGAGTTTTCCCCCTCCATTCGCCTGATTCTGGAAAGTTCCCGCTCCTTCTATGTGGCGACCCAAAAGCAGCGGGCCGCTTCAGCCCTGATGGATGCGATCCAATCCCTCAGTAAGAGCAGCTTGGACCTGGCCGATACCCTTAAGCAGGTGATGGATGAGGCCAAGAAGCTCATGCACGCCGATCGCAGCACCCTCTGGCTGGTGGACGATGAAAGCCGGGAACTGTGGACCAAGATCGCGATCGTCAATGGTGAAGAAAAGGAAATTCGGATTCCGATCGGGGTGGGCTTTGCCGGTCGAGTTGCCCAGGAAGGAGAACCCCTGATCATCGGTTTTGACCTCTACAATGACCCCGAAGCAACCACTGCCAAAGAAACAGACAAAAAAACCGGCTACCGCACCTGTAGCCTCCTCTGTATGCCGGTCTTTAATGCCGATAACAAGCTGATCGGGGTGACCCAGCTTATTAACAAGAAAAAACAGGGGGACTTTCCCCCCTACGACCCCAGCACTTGGCCGGAAGCGCCGGAATGTTGGAAGGCCAGCTTCGATCGCACCGATATGGAGTTTATGCACGCCTTTAACATCCAGGCCGGTGTGGCGCTGCAAAATGCCAAGCTCTTTGCCACGGTGAAACAGCAGGAACAAATGCAGCGGGATATCCTCCGCAGTCTTTCCAATGCGGTGATCTCCACCGACAAGGAAGGCCGGATTATTGCCGCCAATGAGAGCGCACGGGCGATTTTGGGGCGGGATGCCGATGAGCGGCTGGAGGATTTGGATGTGCGAGATTTAGTCACCATCAAGGAGGGCGACTTTAGTAAATGGCTCGATGCGGCCCTCTCCGGCCAAAATGAAAAGGATCGCCAGCAGTACTATCCCGACCAAACGCTCCAGAGCAATCCAGAGGGCACTGAGGAGCACAGCGTTCATCTGTCGATTAATTCGATCGCCAACGCTGCCGATCGCACCGATGTCTATGGTGCCTTGGTGGTGATGGATGACATTAGTGATGAGAAGCGCCTCAAGAGCACGATGTATCGTTACATGACCCAGGAGTTGGCTGAAGAACTGCTGCGCCTGGGGGATACCAAGTTGGGCGGCGATCGCAAGGAAGTTTCGGTCCTCTTCTCAGATATTCGCGGCTATACCACCCTGACGGAAAGTATGGAAGCCGAGGAAGTGGTGGGAATGCTCAATGAGTATTTCGAGTCCATGGTGGATGCGGTCTTCCAGTACAAGGGCACCCTGGACAAGTACATTGGCGATGCTATCATGGCGGTCTTTGGGTCACCCCTGCCCCTGGAAGATCATGCCTGGATGTCTGTCCAGACGGCGATCGAAATGCGCCACCGCCTCGCCCGCTTCAACGAAAAACGAGCCACCACCCGCCACCAGCCCATCCGCATTGGCATTGGTATTAACTCCGATAGTGTCATCAGTGGGAACATTGGCTCCAGTAAGCGAATGGAGTTCACGGCGATCGGCGATGGGGTTAACCTTGGCTCCCGCTTGGAGGGGGCCAGCAAGCAGTACGGCTGCGATATCGTCATTAGTGAAAGCACCTATACCCCCTGTGCCCACAAGGTTTGGGCGCGGGAGCTAGACTACATCAAGGTGAAGGGCAAAACCCAACCGGTTTCCGTCTATGAGCTAATCGGCATTCAGGAGGGCACCTTGGCCGATCCCATCTCCGATGAGCAAAAGCAGGTGATCGACTACTATGCTAAGGGCCGAGAATACTACCTCCAACGCAAATTCCCCCTGGCCATGGGGCAATTTGGCCAAGTTCTGGAAATTTTCCACGATGACAAGGCTTCAGCCCTGCACCTAGAGCGCTGCAACCACTGGCTCCAAAATCCCCCCCCCGACGACTGGGACGGCTCTTGGCAAATGACCTCTAAGTAGTGCTCAGTTCTGGAGACTGCTCTAGCCCATGACTCAGAAAATTGCCATTTTTAATCATAATGGGGGAGATAGCACTGCTCTCATTACGTTTTACCTTGGTGTAGAACTGGCAAACCAAGGTAAAACGGTCATCTTGGCGGATACCAACCCCCAATGTGATTTGACTCTCCTCGCGCTTCAGCAAGGCCCCAAGCACGATGACCCTTGTCTTGAAGAGATTTATAAAACCAGATCCAACTCCAACATCAAGGCTGCCCTAGCTCCTGCTTTTGAAGCCCAACCCAAAATTATTGAAGCCGCAGACTGTATCCCAGTTCAAGGGCAAGCAAACCTATTACTCTTGCCGAGTCATGTCGGCCTGACTGAGTATGAAGTTCTGCTGGGTATTGCTCAGGATTTAAACCATGCTTCCCATAGTTTGAAGAATTTGCCCGGTGCAATCACTCACTTGTTGGACACAACGGCGGAGCGGTTTCAGGCTGACTATATTTTGATTGACATGAGTTCTAGTCTTGGTGCAATTAATCAGAATCTCCTCACAACCAGTGATTTTTTTATCCTGCCAACAGCCGTAGATTATCTTTCTTTGCTGATGATTGAATCATTGGCTAGTATTTTACCAAAGTGGGCAACTTGGGCACAGAAAGTTAACCGCCTTCCCTCTTTTCAGGCTGTCACCTATCCTTTCCCTGACTTTCATCTCAAGTTTTTGGGACCGATTTTTCATAACTATCGATTTATTGCCGGTGGGGAATTTTCTGATTTCTCCAAAAGGATGGTAACGATTTCGGATTTAGTTGCGAGCCGATTAGTTCCTGCTCTGGCGAAAAGTGATATGCTCCTGCTGCAAGGGGGTGATTCTAATGCTGGGGTTTACCAATATCTGCAAACGATCGAGATCCCTGCTTTCTCCTCGCTGATCTTCGCCTCACGCCAGTCTTCTGTGCCCATTCACCAGTTGCAAGCACAGGACTTTGGTTCCTCTGGTTTAGTGCTAACCAGTCAGTTGCAACAACAACGGGAGTTTTTGACCGCTTTTGAAAAGCTTGCAACCCAGGTTATCCAACTTACATCTGAGACCCATGCAGTCTGCGTTGAATCAGTTTGAGGCTGCGATGGGCCATGTGCGAAATTTATTAGACTTGTATCACGGTTTAGAAACTCAATCTTCCCTTAAATACAATACATCTGATCTGCTGAGGTCTGCTCTTGTTGCAAGTGTCAGCGCACTGGACTATTACATCCATGAAGTTGTCATTTTGGGAGTGCTGGCAATTTATCGCGGGGAGCGTGCGGAGCCAGACGTGCAACGCAATGCAACCCAATCTGCTTTTGCTAAAGTCCAGGTTTCCCTAGGCGGACCCTGGAACGATCGCCAAGAAATTCTCAACATTGCTGCATGGCTAGGGGAGGAAATCCAGCGTCAACGCGGTCTAGAATTTACGGAACAACCACACACCTTAGCTGAACTTTCACCGCTCATCACCGCAGCCATTCGGGAGCGTTTAACCCAGAGTACCTGGCTAGAAACTGAGCTACGGGAGCGCCTGAGTTACCAAAGTTTCCAGCAGCCCGATAAAATTGCAGATGCTCTACGTTCTATTTGCGATCGGCCCCTTTGGGATACCGTTGCGGCAGATCTCGATCGATCGAGTCAATCGATCAAACAACAACTGCGGGAAATTGTCGATCGACGCAATAAAATTGCCCATGAAGCTGATGTGGATCCCAGTTATGGCATTGGGAACCGATGGCCCATTGACGCAGATATGGTAAGTCAAGCAGTCGATTTTGTTGAACAAGTCGTCCAGTCCATTCACCGCATTCTCACTGAGGTCTGATCCAGTGTGGGCGCTCTTGGCCTGGATTAAAAAGTAGCCCCTCTCCAGGGTCGCGATCGCGATAACACGGTGGTTCCCCCCTCAACGCTAGGCGGTTTCTTGGTTATAGTAATGCAGGAACCGACTCTATCCCCTTCCCATGGCCCCTTTGTATGCTGCTTGCCCTGAGAATTGAAAATTTTGCGCTGATTGACTCCCTGGACTTGGAACTGGGGCCGGGGTTGAATGTCCTGACGGGGGAGACGGGGGCGGGTAAGTCGATTATTTTGGATGCGATCGATGCGGTGCTGGGGGGGAAAGTGCCGGGGCGGGTGGTGCGGACGGGGGCCGATCGGGCCACGATCGAGGCCACCTTTCAGAGCAATCCCCAACTGAGTGCTTGGCTCAAAACCCAGGGACTCCCCGCGACCGATCCCCTCGTTTGTAGCCGTGATATTAGCAGCAACCGCCTACGCCTGCGCCTGAATGGCGCTAGCCTCACCAAGCGCCAAGCCGAAGCGCTACGGGAGCAATTGGTGGAGATTACGGCCCAGGGCCAGACCATTCAGTTGGGCCAGCCCAGTCTTCAGCGGGAGTGGTTGGATAGTTTTGGGGGGCTGGAGGTGGTGGCCCAGCGCCAAGCTGTTGCCCAAGCCTTTAGTGCCTATCAACAGGCGTGCCAAATTCTAGAGCAGCGCCGCAAAGCTGAGAGCGATCGCCTTCAGCAGTTGGATTTATTTGAATATCAACTCCAAGAGCTGGAAACGGCAAATTTAGAGGATCCAGAGGAGCTAGAGCATCTGCTTCTAGAGCAGCAGCGCCTGAGCCACACCGTTGAGCTGCAACAGCAAAGCTATCAGGTCTACCAAGCTCTGTACCAGAACGATCAAGGCATGGCCTGTGCGGATTTGTTGGGTACGGCGGAAAGTTTGCTCCAGGATATGGCGAATTATGACCCAGAGGTACAGGGGATTTTAGAACTGGTCAGCACGGCTTTAACCCAGGTTGAGGAGGCAGGGCGGCAAATTAACACCTATGGCGATAGTTTAGAGACGGATCCGGAGCGTTTAGGGGAAGTAGAAGCCCGTATCCTGGAATTAAAGCAGATTTGCCGCAAGTACGGCCCGACTTTGGCTGATGCCATTGCCCATTACCGGGATATCCAAGGCAGTGTCGATCGCCTCACGGGGGGAGGCCAGTCGATCGCCGATCTGACTGCTGCCCAGGAAGCGGCCCAGGCGACCCTTCAGCAGCACTGCCAAACCCTCAGCCATTTGCGCCAACGGGCGGCCCAGGACTTGGAATCGCGCCTGATTGCAGCCCTCAAACCCCTGGCGATGGAGCGGGTTCAGTTCCAGGTGGAGTTAAGGCCGATCGCCCCAACGGTCCATGGGGCCGACCAAATTACCTTCCGCTTTAGTCCCAATCCGGGCGAATTACTACAGCCCTTGGGGGAAATCGCCTCTGGTGGGGAAATGAGCCGCTTTTTGCTGGCGCTGAAGGCTTGTTTCTCCCAAATTGATCCCGTAGGGACGATGATCTTTGATGAGATCGATGTGGGGGTATCGGGGCGGGTTTCCCAGGCGATCGCCCAAAAACTCCATGATCTGAGTCAGCAGCATCAGGTGCTGTGTGTGACGCACCAGCCTTTGATTGCGGCCATGGCCGATCGCCATTTCCGGGTCCATAAAACCGTGGTCGATCGGGGGGCCGATCGGGCGGCTAGACCAGGGGCAACGGTTTTGGAGGCGGCTCAGGAGATGACGGCTAAGGCGACGGGCGAGGGGGCTGGGGTGCAGGAGCGCACGATCGTCTCGGTGGAACTGTTGGCGGATTTAGCTGCGCGGCAGCGGGAGTTGGCGGAATTGGCCGGAGGAGAGTCGGCCCAGGAGGCGTTAACTTTTGCGGAGTCTTTGCTGACCCAAGCCGCCGATCGTCGCCATCTTTCCGGGACAGAGGAGGCTACAGCGGCCCCAGGGGAGACCCCAGAGGCGGAGTCTACTCCGTTGGCCAAGTCCAGCCGCCGCCCCAGTACTAAAAAGACGGCAAAATCTACCAGTTCTTCCCAAAAAACAAACCAAGGTCGCCCATCCGGTCAAGGTCGGGCCAAAGCAACCCGGAAGTCCCGTTCCGGCAGTTAATTGCCGGTATCTTCGATCGCACTGTTGTTAGGCTGGTTGACTGACACAAAATTCTGCTTTGGGCGCGAAAACCGCGCCCCTACAAGACTTGTGGAACTGTAGGGGTCAGGTTTCCTGACCCGCCCCCTGCGCCTAGGTTTGACCCACTTTTGTCGGTCAATCAGGTTGTTAGGTTAAAGCACCAATCGCGATCAAATCGCCGGACTTAAACGCGACCCCGCAGCATTTGCGCCATCTCATTCGGTCGCGGTGAACATTCTAGGGCAGTCTCCTCCGTAATCCGGCCCTCTTCATAGAGGCGATACAGCGCCTGGTTGGAGGTACACATCCCATCAAAGGTACAGCGGGGAATAATGGCCTCAATCTCATCGATCTCGCCGCGCCGGATGAAATCCTTAATCGCGTCCGTGTTGATCATGATCTCGTGGTAAGCCGCCCGCTTGCCATCCGTAGTCCGACACAGACCCTGGGCCACCACGCAGATCAACGACTCCGCCACCGCAATCCGGATCGGATCCTGCTCGGCGGGGCTGAACATATTCAAAATACGTTCGATCGTCTTCACCGCACTGTTGGTGTGGAGCGTCCCCATGACCAAGTGACCGGTTTGGGCCGCTTTCAGGGCTGTTTTAATCGTCACCTGGTCCCGGATTTCCCCCACCAGAATCAAGTCTGGATCCTCCCGCAGAGACGCTTTGAGGGCGTTCTCAAACTGGAGCGTGTGGATGCCCACCTCCCGGTGCTTAACCAAGGACTTCCGGCTTTGGTGGACAAATTCAATGGGGTCTTCGATCGTGATGATATGGTGCGGCATCTCCCGATTGATGTAATCAATCATGGCCGCCATCGTCGTGGACTTACCGGAACCCGTTGGCCCCGTCACCAGAATTAGTCCCTTGTGGTAGTGGCAAATGTCCCGGAAAATCGGCGGTGATTTCAACTGCTCCAACGTCAGGATTTTCAGGGGAATCAACCGGATCACCATCGACGGCCCCTTGAGGGAGTCGAAAACATTAATCCGGGCACGGGCAAAGTCGTATTGGGTCGCCCCGTCAAAGTCCAGAGTTTCCTGGAAGCGCCGAATCTCTTCATCGCTCATGATTTCCTTGAGCCAGGACATGAACGTGGGCAGATCCGTCTCTGGGAAATCCGTGGATTCAATTTGGCCCCGATCGCGGTAGCGGGGCACCTCACCCACCCCAACGTGAATATCAGAAATCCCATTGTCACTGGCCAACTTCACCACCTCATAGAGGGTGGGCTGACCGGGGCTAGGTCCGGCGGGGGCAGCAGGGGCAGCGCCGCGCGGGGCAGGGGGACGGGCACCACCGGGACGAACCTGGGCAGCGCCTGCACCCGGAGGCGGGGGTGCGCCCGGTGGGCGAGGGGGTGCTCCGGGGGGTGGGGGTGCGCCCGGTGGGCGAGGGGGTGCTCCGGGGGGTGGGGGTGCGCCCGGTGGGCGAGGGGGTGCTCCGGGCAGTGGGGGTGCGCCCGGTGGGCGAGGGGGTGCTCCGGGGGGTGGGGGGGCTGCTCCCATGCGGGGAGACGCGATGGGCAGGGTGGCCTCTGTCACATCTGCACGGGGACGACCGGGCATGGGCGGCGGCGGCGGCGGGGAAGGATGTTGAGAGTTAGTCATGTGTAGGGGTCCCTGGCAGGACAATGGACTTCTAGCGGGATTGTAGCCTTAAGGGCAATTGTAATCGGGAAATTGAAATTGGAGCGGGCACTGATGCAAGACTTCGGTTGCGGGGGCGATCTCACTGGAGCAAGGGGCCAGAGGCTTGTCCTGTCGGGGATTTGACTAGGGTTGCTGGCCTGCGGTTTCTACGGGGAGATGCACCTGAGTTGCTCCCTGGAAAGCTGACCCTGAGGACTCAGCCAACTCCCCCACCACCTGGACCCCACTGCCAATGGCTTAAACTGAAGGGTCTAAAGCTGATAGCATGGAGAGTTGCTTGAGATGCTCTGTTGTTTCTAGACCGGACCTTTATTAGACTGGACCTTTAAATATTGTGACTGTTCGCGTTCGCATTGCCCCTAGCCCCACGGGAAATCTTCACATTGGCACCGCCCGCACGGCGGTTTTTAACTGGCTCTTTGCTCGCAACCAAGGCGGCACCTTTGTGCTGCGGGTGGAGGATACGGATCAGGAGCGATCGCGGCCTGAATATACCCAAAATATCCTCGATGGCTTGACTTGGCTGGGTTTGCAGTGGGATGAGGGGCCGGTGTTCCAGACCGATCGCTTTGACCTCTACCAGCAAAAAATTCAGCAGTTGTTGGATCAGGGGCGGGCCTACCGCTGCTACTGTACGCCGGAAGAACTGGACGAGATGCGATCGCAGCAGAAAGCCAGGGGCGAAGCTCCCCGCTACGACAACCGCCACCGCAATCTGACCCCAGAACAACGGGCCGCCTTTGAGGCTGAAGGCCGTACTTCGGTGATTCGCTTCAAAATCGACGACGATCGCACCATTAGCTGGGTGGATCTGGTGCGGGGGCGAGTAACCTGGACTGGGCGCGACCTGGGGGGCGATATGGTCATTGCACGGGCCGCTGCTGGCGACTCGGTGGGCCAACCCCTCTACAACTTTGTGGTGGTGGTGGATGATGTGGACATGGCCATGACCCACGTCATTCGCGGGGAAGACCATATTGGCAATACCCCCAAGCAAATTCTGCTCTATGAAGCCCTAGGGGCAGAAGCACCGATCTTTGGCCATACGCCGTTGATCCTCAATGAATCGGGCCAAAAGCTGTCTAAGCGCGATGGGGTAACCTCCATCTCCGACTTCCGAGCACTGGGCTACACCCCGGAGGCGATCGGCAACTATATGACCCTGCTGGGTTGGTCGCCCCCAGAACCGATGACGGAGCGCTTTACCTTGGCGGAAGCGGCGGAGCAGTTTAGCTTCGATCGGGTCAACAAAGCCGGAGCCAAGTTTGACTGGGATAAGCTCAACTGGCTCAATAGTCAGGTACTCCACGACCTTAGCCCCAGCGATTTGGTCAGCCGCTTGCAACCGGTTTGGGCTGCTGCGGGCTATGACTTTGGTGACAGTCCCCAGCCTTGGCTAGAGGATTTGGCGGTGCTGATCGGCCCTAGCTTGACCTTGCTGAAGGATGCGGTGGATCTGAGCCGGTTTTATGTTACGGCGGCGATCGACTATGACGACAGTGCTAAGGAACAACTGAGCCAGGAGGGTGCAGCGGCAGTTTTAGGGGGTTTACTGGCGCAAAACCTGGAAACCCTTAACCCAGAGTCTGCAAAGTCCCTGATTAACCAAGTCACTAAGGATCAGGGGGTTAAAAAAGGGATTGTGATGCGGACCCTCCGGGCGGCGTTGATGGGCACCATGCAAGGCCCAGATGTGCAGCAGTCTTGGCTATTGCTCAACCAGCGCGGTTGGGATCGGCTGCGGTTAGAAGCCGCCCTGGCGATCGCCCAAGGCTAACACGCCCCGATCTTTGCTCCATCCCCCGTTCCCACGCTCCGGCGTGGGAATGCTTCCCTGGACGCTCTGCGTCCCGTCCTAACGCAGGGAGCTATCCTGCCAAAAATAGGCTGGGATCAAGCTGGAAATATTGGCCCACGCGATCGGCCTCGTTGGGTGTTAATTTTTGCTGACCCTTCAAGATGGCCTGGACAGATTGCGGCGATTCCAGGAGATCGGCCAGTTGTTGCGGGCTGGTCTGACTCGATTCCAGCAAATGCTTGAGAATATCGTGACTGAGGGGAGAGGCCATGGGGAAGGCTTTCGCTTCATAGGCTTCAATCAGTTCGACTAGACAACGGTACAAAACTGTGAGTTGGGGTGAAGAGACAGGTAAAAATGTCAGTTGTTCAGCCAATCGCAACGCCTGCTCATAGTCTTGCTCAGTCTGGATCAAGAGCGTGTGACCGTGGATTTTCCAGCTTTGTTCTAGCTTCAGGAGGGTTTTAGGGTGTAAGTAGCTGTCAATGGCGCGACGGTGGTGAAAAAGTGGATATATATCGCAATCCACAATGCTGGTGTAATCCAGAGACTCCTTAGGGTTTTTTAAAGTAGGGGTCATGTTTCCAGCCTCCTTTGTCATACTCATACCAAATCCGTTGAGCCTGAAACAGAATAAACGGGTAGGGGTCGTGCCCCTGTGCCGACCCTCGACCAGCCCAATGCAGGGGCAACCACGGGGGGATTGCCCCTACCAAAACGAATCGAGATTAGTCGGATTTGGTATTACTCCACGTCAGTGGACCTGCCCAAACGATAACGGCCCCAGATATAGAGAGTACCGGGGCCGTTGTGTAATTTTAGGAGCCAGGATTGGCTGGGTTGAGCCGCTTATTCAACCTCAATTAATTGGTACCAGCGGGTACCCACACCTTTCTTGTAAATCCCGATTTTTTTAGCCCAGGTCTTGTCATCTTCCGCATATTGGAAGTTCACTGCGACATACTGGGTATTGGCAAAGCTTGTGCCGGGGTTGGGGATGGAGGCTGGGCTGGCCTGAGGAGCAGCAGCAGGGGCAGCGG
>JAYKJG010000197.1:0-5350 GCA_035286285.1 Prochlorothrix sp. | reverse complement strand
GATTCGGCAGCGGTTGCTGGGGGTGCCGGTGCTGCGATCGCCCCAAACGGAAGCGGCCTATGGTACGGCGCTGTTGGCCCAGGGTGGCTTGTAGCCCGGTTCGTGTGGGATGACCTTAAAAGAGGGGAGGTTTGGGTGATTTTAGCGTTTTTGTTGAGGGTTTGCTTGGTTTTATTGCAACAACCTGCCTCTAGAAGTGCTTTTATACCAAATCCGACTAATTTCGATTCGTTTTGGTAGGGGCAATCCCCCCGTGGTTGCCCCTGTATTTGGCGGTCAGAGGGTCGGCACAGGGGCACGACCCCTACCCGTTTATTCTGTTTCAGGCTCAACGGATTTGGTATTAGCTTTTTTAAGCTGCTTTGATCCTGACCGGCTCAAGATGGGGTTAAACTATTTGTACTAGCCCGATCGAGGTCTCCCGATGATAGCTGTCCTCGCTGCCGCCGTTGCCTACTATCTGCGCCGCCGCCTCCCCACCGCTGAAGAACTGCCTCACTCCGATGAAACGCCCGTGGATAACGAACTTCAGGATGATATCCCCCAACTCCTCAAGGCCGTCCTCAAGCGCATCTGGGCCGATCGTCAGGACTGGTTTTTTGCCATTGATATGGCCTTTTACTACAACCCCGATGAACCGGCGATCGTGCCCGATGCCTTTTTGGCGATCGGGGTCGATCGGCGACGGGACATTGATGGCCGCTTGAGCTATCTTCTCTGGGCAGAACAGGGAGTCATGCCGATTCTGGCCCTAGAAATTGTCTCCAAGAAGTACGGCGGCGAATATGAGCAAAAACTCCAGGATTACCAGGATCTAGGGGTTCTGTATTATGTGATCTACAACCCCAAGGCGGGACAAGGGCGACGCTTCCGCCAGCGATCGGTTCTAGAGGTCTACAAATACACCCAGGGCCGCTATGTGTTGCAAACGGGTCAGCCCGTTTGGATGCCGGAGCTTGGCCTGGGGATTGGCTATGAAATGGGTGTAGAGGGCGGCTGGGCGCGGGATTGGCTCTATTGGTATGACCCAGCCGGGAACCGCTATCTGACCCCGGAGGAGCTATATGTCCAGGAACAGCAGCGGCGGCAACAGGCCGAAGCCCAAATCCTGCAAGAGCAGCAACAACGGCAACAGGCTGAAGCTCGGCTCGCGGCCCTAGAGCAGCGGTTGCGGGAGTTGGAAGACCCAGACTAGGCACAGGAGAGGGCGCGATCGAGGAAATGCTCTAGCCAGAGCTTGACGGCATGGGTTGCGTGGCAGTCGTCTTCGTTGTAGTCGATGATGTTTTGCAAAAAGCGCCGATCGCCCGTTTCTAGCCACTGTTCATACCAGTAAATGGCCTGGGCACCGTTGGCATCGCTGTGCCGCCAGTTAAAGCCAACCCAGCGGGCAATGTGCTTTAAGGCATAGCTTTCCACCGGGAGCGTCGCCGTTTCCGTCACCCAGGCGTGAATATCAACAAAACGATCCAGCAAATTCTGAATTCCCCCCTCTACGCCGCCGTAGGTCTTGGCCAGCCGCTTGACTGCATCCACTTCATAGGTGCAAAAGTGATAAATGGGGGCGTGGGGATGGGCTAGAAGTAGCTCTAGGAGTTGGAACCAGGCTTGCTTTTCTTGATCGGGCTGTTCTGCTAGCAGGCTATGGAAGCTAGACTGCTGCTTCTGGCGATCGACCACTAAAACCCCGTGTAAGTAGGCTAAATTCAAATCTGGCTGGGCTTCAATATCAAAATACAGTTCAAAGGGGGTGCCGGTGGGGAGGGGATAATCGGGCAGATGATTGGGTAAAGCGGTTTGGGTGAGGGTGGCCTTGGCCTGGTCGATCAGTTTGCGGGCCACGTCCGCCCCAAAACCGGGTTGATCCCGGAGGTGACTGATGGCGGTTTTGGCCAGGATTTCGAGGGTGGTGACCCCCAGTTCCTGGAGGATGGCGTAGCGCTTGGGTGTAACCCCCGGTAATAGCGAGAGATGGCGCTGGGTTTGGGCCTGGGTGTAGCAGTAGTCGAGCCAGAGGCAGAGGGAACAGCGATTGCGGGCAATGAAGACTTCGGGGGCTTCGGGCTGCTGGAGGGTGAGGAAACAGTGGTGGAGTAGCTCTTCCATTTGGGGCCAGCGCTCTGCTTGGTCGATGACATAGGGCTGGTTGCGATCGCGCAACATTAACCACACCGCTTCCGGCGTACTGCCCTGGACCTGGGCCAAGACCAACGCCTGAAACAGGGACACCATCTGGTATTCCAGCTTGGGCCGCCGCCCCAACTTGACCTGCATCGGCCAGTATTGCCAGTCCCCAAAACAAGAAACACCGGGCTGCTTAATTAACAGGTCCGGTGTACTGAGAAGGTGAAGGGTTTGGCCGTTGTGGGTGTAGGAACTGACCAGAACGCCGTGGTCTATGGAGTCTACGCCTTGGGCCATGAGTTGGCGGGTGGCTTCGGCGGCACTGGGCCAGTCTTTGGGGTCGGTGTTGGGCCGCTGGGAGGGGTAGTCTTGCAAAACAGTGCGGCGATGGTTGCCGCTGTCGGCCATAATTTTTTTGAGGTAGTCGCTCGGCTCTTGCCGTTGGCTGATGTCCCCATGAATCTCTAGAAACGCCCGCCGATGACAGCGTTGGTGGTGTAAAAATAACTCATCGGTGAGCAAAATAGTCATGCTGCTGAGGGGAGCGAGGGAATGGGGACGAGGCGGGTGAGGATGGCTCTATGGTAGCAGATCGCTGCAAGTTGCTTGGTTGGCGGGGTGCCTTGGACGGGTCTGGTGCGTCATGTCCCTAGACCCGCCCTTGCACTAGACTGCTGACGGTATCGATTCTGAGAGGTAATCCCTGATGAAGACCAGATTAAGCCTATCTAACCGATCGGGCGGTACTCAACGGTTTGCCCTGCCCTTGTGGCGGTGGGGAGGCCGATCGCCGCTACCTCCCCTGTGGCGAGTTTGGGGGGCTGGGGGCGCAGGGGAGGGGACTGACCGGGGGGCGAAGTCAAGGACGAGAGCGGGAAAATTCCTGGGGCACGGTCGGGGGGCGAAACGGGCAACGGGTTGGGGGCTGGGGTTGAGCTTGGGCCTGAATTGGGGCTTAAATTTGGGCTTGACTGTGGGTCTACATCTGGGTTTGCCTTTGGGCTTAGCGCTGGGTTGGGCAGAGGTGGCCTCAGGGGCCGATCGTCTGACGGCGGTGCTGGGGCCGCTGCGCCTGAGCCTGGATGTGGCAGATTTGGAGCATTATGCCGCCACGGGGGAGACGACCCCGGAACTGGACTCCTATTTGCGCATTGCCACTCCGGCCCAGCAACGGGAGCTACGGAATCTCCTGCGTCAGCCGGTGAACCTGAGTCATACCGTTGTTTCTTATTTGGCCTATAGTCCTACGGGGGAGGTGCTTTTAGCCCAAATGGGCGAGATCTTCAAAACGGGGTCGGGCCAGAATGGGGCGATCGCCCTGCGGGCAGCGGTGGTCAATGCGGCGGTGTCGCCGGAGGGGCTGACCTTGGTCAATATGTTGCGCCAATTTCCCACCCCAGAGTTACGCATGGATCTGCGATCGGCCCTGGCCCTGGCCCAGGAAGCGGTTCACCTCTTCTTTGAAGATCGCCAAGCCTTGGTGGATGCGGTGGCGGCGACGGCCCAGCAGGAGGCGATCGGCAATGGGACCGACTTTAGCCAAATGCCCGATTTGCGCCAGCCAGGGGTTTTTACCTGGGAGACCTATACCTTTGAGTGGCAGGATGGGAAGCGGGGCGATCGGCCCATCCCCACGGATCTCTACGTGCCCCAACGTGCCCAACCGGCTCCGGTGATTATTCTGTCCCATGGTGTGGGCAACAATCGCACCTCCATGCAGTATCTGGCGGAGCATTGGGTGTCCCATGGCTTTGTGGTGGTGGTGCCGGAACATGTGGGCAGCAATGAAACCCTGGTGCGCAACGTGTTTGCGGGCTTGACCCAGGCCCAGCCTAGGGAAGCCCTCGATCGCCTAGAGGATGTGCGTTTGGTCCTCGATCGTCTCAACACCATGTCCCGCTTAGACCTGCGCTGGCGGGGCCGGTTTGACTTCGATCGGGTCGGCATTGCGGGGCAATCCTTTGGAGCCTATACAGCCCTCGCCCTGGGGGGCGCACAGGTCAGCTTTCCCGCCATGACCCAAATCTGTGCGCCCGATCGCCTAGGGCGCTCCCTCAACCTGTCGCTTCTGCTTCAGTGCCGCATTTTGGAACTTGCGCCCCAGGTTCCCCTCCCCTCCCAACTTCTCCCCTTCGGCTCGCCCGATAGCGCCCTACCGCGCCCCCGTGCCCTCTATGGCGCAGTCTTCCAGCCCCTCGATCGTCGCCTCGATTTTGGCGACCCGCGCATTAAAGCCGTGATGGCCATGAACCCCTTTACCAGTGCGGCCTTTGGTTCAGAGGGCTTAGCGTATTTAGATCGGCCCTTGTTGATGGTCTCCAGCGGCAATGATGTGGTGGTGCCCCCCGGACCGGAGCAGTTGTATGCCTTTGCGGACTTGCTGGCAGCGGATGCCCAGCGGGATGCCGACTCCCCCGCCCCCGATCGCTATCTGGCGCTCCTAGAGCAGGGCAGTCACTTTTCAGTCTTGGAGGAACTGCCGCCGGAACAGGCCGTTTTTGCCGTGCCCCCGGCCCTGTTGGGTCCCGATCCAACGGTGGCCCAGGACTATATGAAGGCGCTGGGGCTGGCCTTTATGACCACCTATTTAACAGACTCGGAGGCTTATCGGCCCTACCTCAATGCCGCCTATGGCCGTTACCTCAGCCGCGATCCCATGCCCCTCCAGGTGGTCCAACGCCTCGATCGCCGCCGTTTGGATCTAGCCCGCGAGGCCCGCCGCGATCGTTAAGCGGGGTGCATTTTATTTTTGCCCCGGTACGGACTAAAGTCCGCGCTACGGTACGGACTAATACCAAATCCGTTGAGCCTGAAACAGAATAAACGGGTAGGGGTCGTGCCCCTGTGCCGACCCTCGACCAGCCCAATACAGGGGCAACCACGGGGGGATTGCCCCTACCAAAACGAATCGAGATTAGTCGGATTTGGTATTACTCCACGTCAGTGGACCTACCCAAATGATAACGGCCCCAGACGAATAGCGTACCGGGGCCGTTGTGTAATTTTAGGAGCCAGGATTGGCTGGGTTGAGCCGCTTATTCAACCTCAATTAATTGGTACCAGCGGGTACCCACACCTTTCTTGTAAATCCCGATTTTCTTAGCCCAGGTCTTGTCATCTTCCGCATATTGGAAGTTCACTGCGACATACTGGGTATTGGCAAAGCTTGTGCCGGGGTTGGGGATGGAGGCTGGGCTGGCCTGAGGAGCAGCAGCAGGGGCAGCGG
>JAYKJG010000196.1:0-4746 GCA_035286285.1 Prochlorothrix sp. | reverse complement strand
CCGATCGACTAGCCACACCGCTGCTGATACTCCTGCACCTTAGCCTGTGCCGCCTTAGACAAACCCAGACGCGCATCACTGTAGAGACGATCGAACTCCCGTGTAAAATGGGCCGCCACGGTCGGATTATCCAAAACCAACAGCGTTTCATCATTTTGATGGTTGGCCGCAGCACTCCAGTTGTGGGAACCCGTAATCACCCTCTGGCCATCAACCACCCCAAACTTATGGTGTAGCTTATCCCCCTCCGCCAAGCGCGGCACCCCCACCGTTGTCACCGCCTTGGCCCAAGGCTGGTTGCCCGCCTCCACCTTGCAGCTTTTATTGCCCAGGGTCACCCCCAACAAATCCAGCCCTTCGCTATAGTCCCGGAAAGCAAAGGCGGGATCGATCAAGGCCCGCACCTGAACCCCAGCGTTATGGCGAGTTTGCAGAATATTCGCCAACGGCTGCTCAGAAAAGACAAAAAGGGCTAAATCGGCCCGCCGCTGGGCTGTTTCTAGGGTTTTGCCAATCAGGCCATTGCTACTGGCTGCCCAACCAGCCTTTTCCGGAGTTGGAGAAAACCGTATCGTCACCGCCGTACTCCCCACGGTTAGGTTTTTGGGGGCGCGGAAGGGCTTCTGGAGACCAAAACGGCTATTTTTACGTTTTCCCGGCCCATCTCCCCACAGCAGCCGGAATTCCTCCGTGAAAATCGCAGCCAATTCAGGATTCTCCAGCACCAGTAAGTGGTTCGCATTACCGCGATTTTTGGGATTGGCAAAGTCACCATGGACATCGCTGGTTGTAAAGTTGGCCGAACCCGTAACCACAGTACGCCCGTCAATCACCACAAACTTATGGTGCATCAGCCCCGATCCCTTGGAGCCATCGGCGGTGTCGTCCAAACGGGGCACCCCGGCCTCATCCAAAATCACCAGGGCATCCCCTTGACTCACCTCCGCCGCTGACAGTTGGCCATCCCCATCCCGATCGACCAAACGGACAAATTCCCGATAGCGCTGCTGCTCCCGATCCTCGGACTCCGACCCCCCCGACTCCAGCCCCTCCGGCCCTGCTCCAGCATCCGGACTCAACTCACTGAAGGGCTGGCTATAGTCATTTTCCAGCACAACCTGCACCTGAACCCCCGCCCGGTGCCGATCGGCCAGCGCCTGGGCCACTCCCGGCAACCGCAACTCCTGCACCGCCACTAAAACACTACTTTGGGCCGATTGGATCGCCTCCACTAAGACCGCTTCTAAATCATCCCCCGATCGCCGGATTTTGCGGTATGGCTCCTGGTAGCTCTGGCTTTGGTTGTGATTGAAATAGACTTTAACCCAGGGATCCTGGGCCAAGGGCGGCGGGGAAGAGGCGGACGTGACCCCGCAAGCCCCCAGTAAACTGCCCAAACTCACGGCCCACAAACCCGATCGCCAGCCGCGATCGCCAGAAAACACAGATAAAAACGCTAGAAACGCCATCGGGAAACCCCACCGTAAATGCACCTTGAAGCAACACCCCAGGACTTCAGTCCTCACCCCAAACCCTGTCCCAAGGGAACCACAGTCCCCTCTGCCGTGACAGGCCCGGTTATTTTGCAGAGAGCCACTGCCGGGTCAACTGCCACAGCATCGACCCCACGCCCTTAAAGGTGGGAAACTCCCAAGAGGACCAGGACCAGCCCAGTTCTAAGTTGCACCAACCCACACGGGACTCAGACGGCAGGGGCAAAACACCGGCACAACTGCTGCCCTGGGCGATCGCCGACCACTGGGGCTTCGGGGACTGCCGCAGGACCACCGGCCACCAGCCTGCCCAGGGTTGAGCCAGTTCCTCCGCAATGGAGTCCCCAGGAGCAACGGCACCTTGGCCGAGCACGGAAGCCTGACCCACAGCCAAATCTCCCCCAAGGGGTTGGGGCACAGCCGAGACCGATCGCTCTGCCGGGGCAACATAGGCTACAACAGGCATCGCTAGATGAGAGCCAGGGTTCACGATCGCCGCCAAACCCGGTTTGGTCTCTCCCTGGCCCCAAGTTTGCCCAGTCCCTGGGGCCACGATCGCCGCCGATCGCCCCACACCCTCCGCCCCAACCTCTACCCCCTGGGGAACCGGGGACTCCAACCCCTCCGCCTGGACCAACCCTTGAACAGCGGGCAGCGTAACATTGGTGTAGGACAGCAGAGTTAGGTCTTGGAAATAGGAAGACCCGTTGGTGTGGGAAGACGGGGACTGCAAATGATGTCCCGAACCCGTGGTATGGCCATTGAGGTAGCGGGAACCCACCGTAGAGCGCTCCAAGCCCTGACCCGGTAGCGTTTCCGGCGGGGTTAGCACATAGATTCTACGGGTCGCCAAGTCTTCCTGCCACTGCACTTCCACAAAATGCTCCTCCGCCCACTCCGACGGATAAACCGGCGGGACTCGCACCATACTGGAACGCGCCAAAACAAGCCAGCGCCCATCCCGGCAGCCATAGCCAATTTCCACCAAATAGTCGCGATCGCTCACCGTAATCGGCAAATACCAATCCCGCGCTAACTCATCACAGCCATAAATTTGCACACTGTGGGGCGGCTGACTGTCAAAGTCCACATTGGTCACATCGTAGATACGCAGCGTCAGATCCTGGCCACCCTGACGGCGCAGACGTTCTCGGTGATCATTGGGAATATCCCAATACACATAGGCCCAGAGTGGATCCCGTGGCATCAAAACAATGCGGCTCTCCCCGTAGCCCTCAGGGAGTCCCGGCAGATTTTCATCCACTGAATTCAGTTCGTCACTAAAAAGACTCGTGGCTCCACCCGCCACACTCGGCCCTAAGTTAAACTTGGCCGCTTCCACCTCTTCCTGGGGATCAAGACGGCGTGGGGTGCTAGCGGTTGATGACATTCGTTCAGCAGCCCGAATCGCAAGCAGAAGCTGAGCCTTCCGCATCCGACTGTAGCGGGCAATACCGTGAATACTGGCGACCCGACGCAACTGCCGCAGGGTCATGTCTTCTAAGGGGGGACGTTTGCTAACCATGGTTGACTCTCCGATAGACCTCTTGCGGAAGGGTTAAATAGGTGCGCAGGAGTTTTGAAGGCGACCCAGTCATAAGCCAGTGAAGGCAATACCAACTATTCAAGGGTGCTGAACAGGGGGCCAGAATTCCTCGATCGAGTTGGGTCGGCAGTCGTCGGGTCGGCGAGGGGCAATGCGTCAGGTCTTGGCCAAGACTTCCCCCAAAGACCAAGGTTTTCTGAGGCTACTGCGAACCCTGACTCAGCGATCCCAGCCCAAGATTGAGACCCAAGCTGATCAGCCGCACAGGCTCTCCAGTAGAAGACATTTTCCTCTAACGCTTCTCTAACGCTTCTATGATTGCCTCAATTTTACGGCTAACGGGGATCTTTATGTCACGGTTTCCTGACATGGCTATCCCCCTACCCTGGGGCGTTGATTCCGTTCAGGGTGGATTAAAGTCAAAGAAGCAGCCCACCATGAGAAGCCGGACTGATCCAACCATTTCCCAGTATGATTCACCAACTTTCATTTCTGCCGGATCCCCCCCCCTCAGCCCCTAGAGCGTCCCAGGCACAGGCCACACAGCCCGCCAACTACAGCTTGAGAGCCTGCACCACTGACAACGGTCTGGACCACAACAGCTTTGACGATCGGTCTACGGCTGAACTTGGTCGAGTCGGGGATCTAGAGCCGACGGCAGTCCCTAACGTCCCCCTAAATTCCCCTCCTGTTAGTTCCGCGAACCCTGTAAAGTGCGTGAATGACGTGCAGTCCCCCCCAGGGCAGCACCCACTGCCCCACGGCACCCTGGTCATCAGTCCCGGTGCCCACTTTAACTATCGAATTATCGGTCCCTGTTGTCGCCTCTTCGATCGCGAAGAGCTACCCTGGCCTTGTTGCCGCCTCCAGTGGCGGGGCAAAGAACCCAGTTGGCGACGCATTGGGCGACGGTTTGTCCCCGATCTGGCCGTCAAAAATTCGCCCTCCTATGGGGTTGTGATTCTAGAAGCAGGCCAGAGTAGTGAGCCAGTGGTGATGACGTTCTACTCTGAAAAACTGTCACCCGCCGTTCAAGCCTGGTGGTACTCGCGCCATGGGAACGAGGCCGATCGTGCGTAGAATGAAGAGCAACGCGAGTCATCGAATGTATTGCTAATTCCCCCCACCGATCGCCCTAGGACCGTCAACCATGCAGGGTAAATCTCAAGCTCCCCCCTCCTCCCATCCCCAATCCCTCCCATCGCTGCTGCTCCCGCTCCTACAGGGGGCCGCCCAGCTTTCAGCCCACCTCACGCCCCCCCTCATCAGCAGCCTCACCGCCCTTCAGCGCCTGGGGGGGCACTGGGAACACCCCAAAGACCGGGAAGCCATGCTAGGCCAAAAACCCCTGCAAAAGACCCTAGGACAGCGATTTTTAAGAACCTTCGGCATTAGGGCAGCTTTTCCCAAGCTTAAGCCGCAAGCCTTGCTCTGGATTGGCCTAGGACTAGGACTAGGGGCTGAGTTGTGGGTATGGGATTGGCAACTGACCTTGGCGGGGGCGATCGGACTGGGGGGACTGATGGGGGCCAATCGACTGCGCCAGGGCTTGCAGCCCAGAACCGGCCAGCAGCAGCTTCCCTGGCAGCGCTTCAGTGCGCCCCAGCAGTTTTTAGTGCTGGCCGTGGCAGGCAGTAGTTTAGCCGCCATGAATACCTACTGGCTGACGCTGGTGTGGACAGACAGCCACAGTCCCGGACTGACGGC
>JAYKJG010000195.1:0-3071 GCA_035286285.1 Prochlorothrix sp. | reverse complement strand
TCAGAATTATGTCTGGTTTTTTGTGCCGATCGAACCCGGAGCCAGTCTGCGCCCCGATAGCCCCGCCGCTGTGGCCTGGATTAAGCGGGTTGATGGGGCAGTGGCAGCGTCTGCGGTAGAAACGGCTGGGACTGCTGCGGATGGTGTGCCGACGATCGATCGGGCCGTTGCCCTCGCTGAAGCTGGAATTTGGCACGATACCCTAGCGGTCATTAGTGCCGGGATTGAGCAGGAACATCAGCAGGAAAATCTGACGTTGCCCCCGGTCTTAACGGCGGAGCAGACCCCAGACTCTTCCCTTTGGGTCAAAGAATGGCAGGATTTACTGCAATCGGTCGGCTTACTGAAACCAATGCCCTAGTTCCTGGGGTTTAGCAACACAATAACCATATATAGCGATCCGACGTGAAATCTGAATCCTCTTGCTCCCCTCTTCCCCCTTGGGAGAGGGGCTGGGAGTGAGGGGTCTTCAGATCCCAAAATCGCATTTTGACGGCCCCCCTGACCGCAAATTAAAGCCTTAGAACGGTGAGCGCCAGTTTTTCGGTGTTTTTTTCCTCCTGCCGGAGGCACCAACACTATCTCCTGGGGCACGTCCGCCGGTTATGGCCAGAGTGGCTATGTCTTCACCGGCATTGCAGACACGGTGTCCAATTTTGCTAGTCCCTTTAAGGTGGGGACTTTTACCCATAATAATTTCCCCATCTATGGCACAACCCTGGATTTTGCCACCCTTAACGTCAGTTTGAGCCTGGACTCTATCACACAGAACTTCTCCTTTATCTTTGATCACCTAGAAACGCTCAATGTCGGTCCCTGCGAGGGAGAGGGAGTGACCATCTGTCCCGATCGGGTCACCTTCCCCAATGCAACCTCTAGTCAAACCGTGGTGCTTGGCGGCATTGCCTACAATCTAACCCTGACCGGCTTTTTAAGGGATTGGGTACGCTACCAGTAGCTTTTGGACGGAGGAGGGACAGGCCAACTCAGCGGACTTGTATGCCCGTTTGAGCGCAGTGCCGGAGCCGCTGACTGTGCTGGGGACAGTGGTTGCCCTGGGCGTGGGCACTGCTCTCCGTCGTCGCCCCGCAGCCATCCCATAGCAGCCGGTTTTACCTAGGGCGTGTCCTCAATTCACCGTAAAGACCTTGGGGTATCCCCATTACACGCCCGCCCCAGTTTTATCGGCTAGGGGCTGTAACGCTGACACTCCGGGCATTCTAGGATCAAATGATGACAGCCCCTAGCCCGGAACGGCTTTACCAAGGACTGCCGACTAGGGTAAACGCGGACCAATAGTAGGGATGGGAGAAATCCTGGGTTTCCAGCCCTGCTAAACTGCCCTCTGGCAAAGTCAGCCCCTCCAGCACAGTGCCCTGCAACCCCTCTCCCACCAGCCGATCGCCCTCGACTTGCACCTGACCGCGAGCCATGGCGATCTGGGCTTGGCGGAGGGCTTCTGCTTTGACGGGAACGGCCTTGAGGTTGCGGTAAAACTGCGTCATCAGGCTTGTCGTGGCGGCATCGCTCACATACCAGAGGCTGGCGAGGGCACTTTTGACCCCAGCCTGGACCGCTAAACCCGCAAAACCCAGTTCTGCTTCATTATTGCCCACGGCAGTTTGACAGGCACTGAGGGTCAGCAACTCCACGGGATTATCTTGGTTGCTGGTGCGCCAGTTCAAGTTCCGCAGATTAGGCAGGCTAAAGCGATCGTTATAAAGCTGAATATAGGACCGATCGAGGGAACCAGGGGCAAAATCGGCATGGGTTGCCAGGTGAATGACCCCATAGCCTTGGGACTGTTCCTGGAGGGTCGTGCGGTTAAAGTTCTGATTCAGTACTTGCTGCCCCGACCAAATGCCCTGTGGCCCCACTAAGGTTTCGAGTTCAACGGGAACCATGGGCAGGGGGTTTTGGTTTTGCTGGGGAAACTCCGAAGCGCCCATGGCCAACATCTGGCTACCCCGCACATCCCGGTAGACTAAATTGGTCAAACTGATGCTAGGGGCAAGACCTGCACTGTATTTTTCAATTAAAAACTGCTCACCATCGTGCAAAGCGGCGATCGGCAGCGTTCTTAGCCCCGTTTCTAAGACAAAGAGCAGATTATTGATCTCCCGATCGGCGAAGGTCTCCTCTAGGGGCTGGATAATCCATTGATACAGGCGCTGGCTTATGTTCAGATAGCGCTGACTGTTCAGACTGCTGGGCGTTGCAATTTCCTGGCGCAGCGCTTGTGCCAGCCGTTCCACTTGATCGCGACGGGTTTGGGGCACAGAAACCCGTACCGGGTCGCCTTCCGCTGTTACAATCAGCAGTTCTAGCTCATCGTGGGACTGTCGCTCAATGTCGATGCCCTGCGCCAGTTCTAGACTTGATCCCTGTTCCCAGGCCGTCAGTTCTGATCCCCACTGCCATAACACTGTATCTGCCGGGGGAATGCCCACCGTCGAGGCGGGGGAGTCTAGAGCAGCAGCCGAAGGATCACCAGAGGGGGCGATAGAGGGGGCGATTTCGGCAGAGCCATCGAGTTGCGCGGGGGATTTGGGGGCTTTAGCCGTAGTTTGGAGATCAGCAAGGCCAGTATCTAGGTTTTTGGGCTGGGGACTTAGAACGGAGACCGTTGTGCCCAGCTTGAGGGCTGCGTTGGGATCAGCGAGGGGGCTAGGGAGGGTTCCAGGCAGGGCGGTGGGCAGCGTAACCCGGCGCGGCTGGAAGGAAACATAGATAATTGCGGGCTTTATGCCCGTTAAGCGCTCAATATCCCGCAGGGCTTCCTGAGTTGGTTCTAGGGACGCTGGCTGGACAGGTGCAAGGCCCAAATAGTCGGTAACATCGCGGCTGGACTGTTCTTCTAGGGTCTCAAAATTGCTGGATAGATAGACCGATCGATCGGCCTCGGCCACGGCGATCGACGGCTCTAGGTCACCCTCACACTGGGGGGGACAAACCTCGGCCAAGACCGGCGTAGGGGCAACGTCCTCTGGGGTGCTTGGCTGGGGATCAGGATCAGGCTCCAGCGTTGCGGTTGTAATCAGGTTGAGATTGGGTAAAATTCCCACATCAAC
>JAYKJG010000194.1:0-4114 GCA_035286285.1 Prochlorothrix sp. | reverse complement strand
GACTATCCCGTCGAAATCTCGCCCCTAGCCAAGCCTCACCGAGATAAGCCCGGTCTAGTGGAGCGCTTTGAGCTATTTATCGTCGGGCGGGAGACGGCCAACAGTTTTTCCGAGTTAACGGATCCGGTGGATCAGCGGCAGCGGCTGGAGTTGCAGTCCGCCAAAAAAGAAGCCGGGGATCTGGAGGCCCATGGAGTCGATGAGGATTTCCTGATGGCGCTGGAGTATGGAATGCCGCCAACGGGGGGCTTGGGCATCGGCATCGATCGCCTCGTCATGCTTCTCACCGACTCCCCCAGCATCCGCGATGTCATCGCCTTCCCCCTCCTCCGCCCTGAAAAAGCTGCGATTACGGATGGCAATACCTAAGGCCGCTGAGGTGAATGCCTAATGAGGCTCGTTTTTCGCTGAAATTGGGGGCGTTTGCCCCCTTCCCACTCGATTTTCTGGGCTTTAAGATGAACCAAAGCGGTCATCAGCAAACTGTCCCCGTCCCAACTCCCGCTCCACCAGCCCCACGACCCTCAACTCACCCAACTCGAATGCCCGACAAGTAATGTCCGAAATCATACGGAGAGGATGCAGGGGTTGTCTATGTATTTTCACCAGTAGCACAGGACACCCACTGGGGGTATTTTCGAGGATCTGCATAAGACCCTCTTAAAATCTCAGCATTTTGAGTAGAAATCGGTTATTCTCAGACCAGATCGGGTTAGTCCCCGATCGTCCTAAACCGTTTTCCCCTCCGATCGTCGCCTCTACACGCAACCACTATGCCCTCCTCCCTCACCCGCCTCAGCCTCACCCGCCTCAGCCTTGCCCTCAGCCTCGCCCTCCTCCCCAGCCTCAGCCTCGCCCAAACCCCAGACCCAGCCCTCCCCCCCCCTACCTCCAGCACCCCCAGCGCCCCCACCAGCACCCCCGCCACCCTCACCCCAGTCCGGGTCGGAGTCATGGCCATTCGGGGAGTGGATAAAGTGCGGGAACAGTGGCAACCCACGATCGACTACCTCACCGCCACCATTCCGGGTTATCAATTTGAACTCGTGCCCCTAGAGTTTGAAGAACTAGAAGGCATCGTTAAAAACAAGGAAATTGACTTTATTTTGCCTAACCCCGGTATGTACGTCGAGTTAGAGTGGGTTTATGGCGCAAAACGCATTGCAACCCTGGAGAACCTACGCCTAGGGCGGGCTTATACCGAGTTTGGGGCCGTGATTTTTCGGCGGGCCGATCGCGAAGATATCCAAACCCTAGCCGACCTCAAGGGCAAGCGCTTTATGGCCGTGGATGAAACCGCCTTTGGGGGCTGGCAAATGGCCTGGGCAACGATTTTAGAAGCTGGAGTAGATCCCTACCGTCAGTTTAAGAGCCTGGAGTTTGGGGGAACCCATGATAATGTCGTTTACGCCGTTTTAGAGGGCAAAGTCGATGCCGGTACTGCCCGCACTGACACCCTAGAGCGCATGGAGCAAGAGGGCAAAATCAATCGAGCCGACTTTGTGGTTTTAAACCAGCAAACCCAGCATGGCTCCAGCTTCCCCTTTGCCCTCTCCACCAACCTTTACCCCGAATGGCCCTTTGCAGCCTTTCCCCACACCTCCCAGGATCTGTCGGAAAAGGTCGCGATCGCCTTGATCAGCATGGATAGCAAAGATCCTGCCGCTAAAACCGGTAAATACGAAGGCTGGACCATCCCCTCCAACTATCAGCCCGTCCATGAAACCCTGCGCTATCTCAAAGTGCGACCCTACGAAAACTGGGGTGAGATCTCGCCCCTAGAAGCCCTTTATCAATATCGCTACTGGTTGCTGAGTTCTGGGGGTTTAGCCCTGATTTTGGGCTATGTGGTTTGGAAACTGATGACCCGTAAGCAGCTTGAGGACAGCCTCCGATCGGCCAATGCTGCCTTGGAAGATCGCGTTAAAGCCCGTACCACAGAGCTAATCCAGGCCAAGGAACATGCAGAAGCAGCTAACAAGGCCAAAAGCGAGTTTCTCGCCAGTATGAGCCATGAATTACGCACTCCCCTCAATGCCATCCTTGGTTTTACCCAAGTGATGCTGCGGGGACTGAACCAACCCGCAGATTACCTTCCTGCCCCTCACCTGAAGCAGCAACGGGAAACCTTAGGTATTATTCACCGCAGCGGTGAGCATTTACTGTCTTTGATTAATGATGTCTTGGATATGTCCAAGATTGAGGCGGGGCGCATCACCTTACTGCAAGAAGCCTTCGATCTCAAAACCATGCTAGAAGCCATGATTGAGATGCTGCAACTGCGGGCAGAGTCCAAGGGCTTGACGCTTTTCTATGAGTGTGAGGCGAATGTTCCCCAGGGGATTGTGGGAGATGAGCGCAAATTGCGGCAGATTTTGATTAATTTGCTGGGTAATGCCATTAAATTTACCGATGAAGGATCGGTGAGCCTCCGGGTCACGGTTCAAGCCCCGGAAGCCACGGATCCCAAGACAGATCCCAAGACTGCACTCCCTAGCCTCCCTGCCGCCCCCGTTGCAGCCGGATCGGACGCTACAGCCCAGACTTTAGCCACCTCAGCCTCTGCCACGCCCCAAACTCCCACACCCTCCGACTTTGGCGATGCCAGTGCCGATCGTCAGCCTCTGCTCTGGCTCACCTTTACCGTGGAAGATACGGGCAGCGGCATTCGTGCCGAAGATTTGCCCCATCTCTTTGAAGCCTTTGTCCAGACGGAAACGGGCCTGCGATCCCAGGAGGGAACGGGCCTCGGCTTGCCCATTAGTCAGCAGTTTGTCCAACTGATGGGGGGCAATCTTGAGGTGGAGAGTACAGTGGGTGTGGGCAGTTGCTTCCGCTTTACCATTCCCGTTGAGCCGAAATTAGTCGATCAGGCGGTTCAAATTGCCGATAGCCGCCAAATTATTGGCCTAGCCCCCCATCAACCCCAATATCGCCTGCTGGTTGTTGATGATGTCCCCGAAAACCGGCAGTTGCTGATCCAACTGTTGCAACCCCTGGGGTTTGAGATGCTGGAAGCCAGTAATGGCCAAGGGGCGATCGAGCAGTGGCAAAACCACCGTCCTGACTTGATCTTTATGGATATCCGGATGCCCGTCCTCAGCGGCTATGGGGCCACTCAACGGATCCGCGCCCTAGAAGCCGAGGGCAACCACAGCCCTAAAACCATGATCCTAGCCCTAACGGCGAGTGTATTTGAGGATGAGCGGGCTAAGATTATTGCGGCGGGCTGTGATGACTTCCTGCGCAAGCCCATCACTGAGGAGCAGCTTTTTCGCAAGTTGACCCAACACCTGGGGGTGTCCTATATCTATCGCGATCGCCCCCGCACCGACGCTGAAGCCCCCAGTGCCAACCCCAAGCTGCGCCACTCCACCGAGAGCCTTGCCGAACAGCCCAGAGCTTGGGTCGCCCAACTCAATCTTGCAGCCCGTGGCGCTGATGATGACCTCATTTGGAAGCTACTGGAACAAATTCCCCCGGAACAGGTCGAATTAGCGGAAAGCCTAGCTGAACTGGTCAATGATTTCCGCCTCGACAAAATTATTAAACTCACGGAAACCGCCAGCCCTGAGACCACTTCGCCGCGCTGTGAGGTGCCCCCGTCCCTGATGCCAACCCTGCACCACGTTCTGGGACTCGCGCCGGATCAGCCGACCTATCGCATTTTGGTGGTGGACGATCGGCCTGAGAACCGACAACTGCTAGTCACCATTCTGCAACCCCTCGGCTTTGTCATCACTGAGGCGAACAATGGGCAGGTTGCGATCGAACGCTGGCAGACCGATCGCCCCGACTTGATCTTTATGGATATTCGGATGCCCGTCCTGAATGGGTACCAAGCCCTCGCCCAAATCCAACAACACCTTCAGCATGACCCCAGCTTGGGTCCGGCTCCGGTGGTGGTTGCCCTCACCGCCAGTGTGGCAGAAAGCGAAAAAACGGCTATTTTTGAGGCGGGGTTTGATGATCTGATTCGCAAGCCCTTTGGCGAAACCCAATTGCTCGATCGCCTGTCCCATCATTTGGGGGTGCAATACCTCTACCAAGACTTGGATCCCCAGGCACCGGAACCCCGCACCCCGATCGCCGCTACCCCGGCCAAGGCTTAAGC
>JAYKJG010000193.1:0-15856 GCA_035286285.1 Prochlorothrix sp. | reverse complement strand
CAGGATACAGTTATAACATCTGGCAATTTCGCCATAGTATTTAACTTTGTTGAAGGAAGGCCATGGTAGACCCTGGTCTGGCTTCAGGTTTTAGGGTTTGAAGACCTAGGTTGAGTGAACAGTTACGGATCTGTGATGCCCAGTCATCTGCCGTAATGTAGATTATCCCTGCGATGGTGCAGCCCTCTTTGGTTATAGCCCTGTCTTGCGCGGCTGTCTGAGGAACTGCTGTGGGGCGAGTGTCAAGCGAACTCAAATTTTTTCACCCTGGACCAATTTGGCCTGTCTGATGGGGTCTGTCTGAACGGTGTGCGATCGCGCCGATCGACGACGTAAGGTTCAGAGGACTTCAGGCGGCTCTTACACCTGCTGTGGATGTACCCAGTGGATGTACCCAATTGGTGGGCCAAACCGACGGAACCTTGAGAAGGGCAACCGTCGCTGTGGCGAAGGTCCAACTTTATGGTGTTCTGTGGGATCCTGCTGGGCTAGATTTCTAGAATTGCCGCAGGTTTACAGAAAATTCATAATACTCGGATAATTTTCAGTATAGGGAGAGAGGGGAAGCCTGTAATCCTCTTGAGTGCGTAATTTAACCTCGCCTATCTCCTGACCCTCTAGGGGCTTCTTTTGGGAATTTACATTCCTCCCCATCGGAAACGCGCACTACAAAATAGGGCAAACCCAACCAAGGCCAGGTAATCCCAGGGTTGTAGCCGTAAGTCGTGCCACTGCACTTTGTGACGGCTCGGATCCGTGAAACCACGGACTTGAATGGCGTTGGCAATTTGCTCGGCCCGCAGTAGCAGATTCAGCAGAAGGCGCTCGGTTACCCGTAACCACACCTGTGCGCCTTGGCGGATGCCTAGCTCTTTCCAGTTAATGGCCCGTGTCCACACCGATCGCACTAAGTTCTGAACCTCTTCCATGACTAGGGGGATGAAGCGTAGGGCCAGGGTTAGGGTCAGGGTGATTTCGGTGATGGGGAGGTTACACCAACGCAGGGGGGTGAGGAGATCTTCGAGACCAGCGGTAATTTCTTCGGGGGAGGTGGTGAGGAGATAGAGGTTGGTGCTGTAAATGAGGGTGAAGATGAGGGTGGCGATGCGAATGCCGAGATCGAGGGCACGGCGGGTGATGGTGATGGGGCCTTGTTCAACGAGGATGTAGCGGTAGTCAGTGGCGGGGGGGAGGGGGGGTTCAGCGGGGGGGAGATCGGGGGAGGGCTGGCCCCAGCCGAGGGGGTTGTACCAGGGGTTTTGGTTGGGGGCGGGGGCGATCGAGAGGGCGGGGACTTCTGTTAAAGCTTGGCTAGGGCGGCGGGGCTGGTGTTCGGCAGGGAGGCCATCGGGGGCGATCGCCGTGAGGACCATCACCAGGGTGCCCAAAATCAGCAGCCATCCCATCTGTTGTCGCCAAACGCGCAGGGGAATGCCCACTGTGAGGGTCATGGCAATCAAGACGGCGACCAAGGCAATCCGCCAGCTAGAGTTAGCCAAGATGGGGCTAAGTAAAAATCCCATTAACCACACCAGTTTGATCCGAGGATCGAGGTGGTGTAACCAGGTGGTGGGTTCTTCTAGGTAGAGGCCGATCGGCAGGGAGCGCAGCAGATCCATAGGTTAGAAGCGGTCAGGGGTCAGATCCAGGGGGTGGGCGGTGGCGCTGGGGGCCAAAACTGAACTGTGGGGGGGCGGTCAGGGCGTAACGGTGCCCCATTGGGGCAGGAGAGAGACTAGGTCCGGGACTAGGAGCACTACCACTAGCACCAGTAGTTGTACCCCGATAAACGGCACTGCCCCGCGATAGATATCTGCTGTGGTCACCTCTGGGGGGGCAACGTTGCGCAGATAGAAGAGGGCGAAGCCGAAGGGGGGGGTGAGGAAGGAGGTTTGCAGATTGGTTCCCAGCAGAATGCCGAACCACAGCAGGTCGATGCCCAGTTCTTGGGCGATCGGCAGACAGAGGGGGACGACGATGAAGGCAATTTCAAAAAAGTCGATAAAAAAGCCGAGAATAAAGACAATTAGGAGCGTAACAATGAGAAAGCCATACTTACCCCCTGGGATCAGGCTAAAAAAGCCCCGAACGGCACTATCTCCACCCAAGCCTCGGAAGACTAGGCTAAATGCCTGGGATCCCAAGAGAATAAAGATGGCCATACTGGTGGTGCGGAGGGTGGCATCGCAGACCTCTTGTAGGGTGGCCCAGGACAGGCGCTGATTGATTGCGGCGAGGACGATCGCGCCGACACAGCCCACGGCACCTGCCTCTGTGGGGGTGGCAATTCCGAAGAAGATACTGCCCAGAATTAAGAGGATCAGCACTAGGGGCGGAATCATCACACGGATGATGCGGCGACCTAAACCGGGTGCTTCCAGAACTTCGCGGGGCAAGGCCGGGGCAAGGTCAGGGCGAGTAAAGGCCAGTAACCCCACATAGACGATGAAGGCCAGGGTCATCAAGAGGCCCGGAATCACCGCCCCTAGAAATAGATCCCCTACGGGAACCCCCAGTTGATCCCCCAGGACGACGAGGACAACGCTGGGGGGAATAATTTGGCCCAGGGTGCCCGATGCGGCAATTACGCCGGTGGCCAGTTGGCGATCGTAGCCGTAACGCAACATGGTGGGCAGTGAGATCAGGCCCATGGCGATGACGGTCGCGGCGACAACGCCGGTGGTGGCGGCTAGGAGGGATCCCACTAAAATGACGGCGATCGCCAGCCCCCCCCGCAGCCGCCCAAAGAGAATTCCCATGGTCTCCAGCAGTTGTTCGGCAATTCCGGACTTCTGCAACATGGATCCCAGGAAGATAAAGTAGACCACGGCAAGGAGGGTAAAGTTATCCATCACCCCAAAGATGCGCAGGGGCATCCCGGCCCAAAGGCTTAAATTAAATTCCCCCAGCACTGTGCCCAGCAAACTGAACAAAATTGCGGTGCCGCCAAAGGAAAAGGCGACGGGGTAGCCCATGAGTAAAAATCCCAGGGCTGCAACAAACATGAGGGGCGCAAGTAGGTTGTCCATGGTTACAGATCCTCTGGGTTAGGGGGGATGGGATGAGAAGGGCTGGGGCGATCGGGATTGGCATCAGCAGATCCCACTTCCGGATTCAACGCCGGGGTTAGCCCTGGCTCAGGGGCTTCTAGCCGTAGCTTACCCTGCAAAATCGCCACATTTTTGATCACGTCCGCAACTCCCTGGAGCAATAAAAGCACTAAACCGACCGCAATCATGGCCTTGATGGGATAGCGAGGTAAGCCTCCTGGATCCGAGGACATTTCTCGGCTGACCCAAGAGCTGACAATGACATCCCAGGAATGGAACAAAATTAAGGCGCAAAAGGGAAAGAGAAAGAAAACTGTACCGATTAAGTTGGCCCAGGCTTTCCCTTTGGGACCAAAGCGGCTGTAGCAGACATCAACCCTGACAAATTCGTCGGTTTGGAGCGTATAGGCTGCTCCCAGCAGAAAGATCAGGTCAAAGAGGTACCATTGTCCTTCGATGAGGGTGTTGGAACTGAGGCTTTGGCCCACTGCTCGCCCCAGGTAGCGTCCAATTACGTTCCAAGTTCCCAGGGCCACCATGACCATGCATAACCATGCAGTGAGTTGGCCTATGCTGCGGGTACAGCGATTAATCCAACGCATGACACGTAATAAGAAACTCAAGCTAGTTCTCCTCGTCTGGAAAGTACTTGATCAACACGAGACAGTTGCGTCCGTTTTCTAGGGCAATGTAGTCCATGTAATCTACCGTTTCCTGCATCAGGGATAACCCCCGTCCCCCAACGGCAAGGGGCAGGAGTTTTTTGAGCCACTGCTTGAGGCGATCGGTAAACAACTGGCCAAAGGTTTGCCGGAGGTGGTCTAGGAACCGCTCCAGTCGCCATGCCCAACTCATCCAGTTGCCATAGTTCTGCCGCAGGGATAAACCCCGTTGTCCCAGGGTGTCCCACATGGAGAAGGGGGAGCCATAATCCCAGAGGCGTAGCTCTAAACCCCGCTGGGTTATGGCCATTTCTAGGTCCAGGGGGGTCACCAGGGGATAGCCTTGATGGGCGTAGCGCACCGCATTACTGAAGCCTTCGGCGAGGGCTAACTTGCACTGGGGCCAGAGGGTTTCGCCGGGACAGTGGTGGCGGGCTGGATCGAGGTGCTGAAACAAAATCCCCAAGGCATGAAGATTGGTCTCGACTTGGATCCGATACCAAGTTGGCATGGCTTGCCCGTGGTTTGGCGACTGCGGCTGGGTTGGCAGGGGACTGCGTTGGGCTACGGTTTTTAGAATTGCCTCTAGTTCGTGCTGCCAAGCTGTGGCGATCGCCTCCGATGGGGCCGAATCGCCTGGGCTGAATCGGTCTGGGGTGATTTCTGGGGTGATTAAGGTTTGCATGGCTTCAATCACCCAATTCTGGTGTAGGGTCTGGTAGAGGTTGGCGCTGGCGGGGGGACTCCAGCCCGATCGACTGTTGGTGGGCGGTTTTTTGAGGATGTAGCGCCGTGCAACCCGGCTGAGGCGGCTGTTGTAGAGCAGGCGCTGCCAGGATGTGGAGGATGTTGCTGCAAAAGTTCGGACGGATCCGGCCCCATAGATTAGCCCTTTGACTGTTTCCAAGAGGTTATGGCTGATGAGTGTTAGGACGAGGGCAAGGCATACAGGGGATTGAGCCGTTGTGTTGGGGGGGGAGGGGTGGGCGGCAGGGTAGTCATCAGAGGGGGCATTGGAGGGGTCATCAGAGTGGACAGTGCTTTGGGTAACCGGGCGATCGGTTTTGGGGTGCGCAGCTTGGGCCGGTAAATTCTGGGCCGGTAAATTCTGGGCTGGGATCTCTGGAGTAGACCCCAGACAGCGGCCTAGGGTTGTCAGCAGGGCAGGGGGACGGCGGGCTAACTCAATTAACTGGACAGCCTGGTGGGCAGAGACTTGGTTGGGGGTGGCATTGGTCAGAATGACGCGCCGATCGGCCTCCGACGTACCATAAATCTGGGTCACAATACGCCGCACAATTAAGCCTGAACCCGTCGCTTCCGGGAGGCGGATCCGCTGTTCCCAGAGGGAGTCACGGGAAAAGTTTTGGAGGGGGCAAAGGGGTTCTAAGGCTTGGGCCTCATCTCCGGAAGGTTCGGGGGCAATCCATAGGGCTGTGCTGCCGACACTTTTAAAGAGTTCCTCCCAACTGGTCAAGCTTTGGCTAAGAACCCAGAGGGGGGCATCGGGTAACGGCAGGCAGGGGGCTGGGGAGGACGGTGTGGCTTGGGTGGAGTGGATAAAGTGTTGGTAATGTTGGGGGCGCGATCGTGGCGAGGTCAGCCACTGACCTTGGGTCAGGCAATTAATTTGTGGATCCCAAACATAGGCAAAGGCAGGGGGAAACTGTTGCTGATCCTCCAGTCCTTCTTCTGCCCGTGGTTCTAAGGGGAGCGCTTGCTGACGGGGCGCGGGTTCACTGAGTGCTTGCTGGCCTAGTGCTTGCTGATGAAGCGCCGGTTGCTGGAAGGCCGGTTGATGAAGCGCGGGTTTGCTCAGCACTTGCTCGCCGATGACTTGAACCCAATACCCCGGCAAGAGCCTTCGGGATTCCTTAGCCCAGGCGTAGATCTGGGGGGCAAAGGCTTGACCACTGGCCCGGAGCCAGCCCCAAGTCCGATCGTCCAAGGGATCCGACAGGGGATCCGACAGGGGATCCAACCGTGCTACCTCTAGGGGGGTTGCTAATTTTGGGGTTTCTAACGCTGCCCAAAGGTTGGGGACCGGTGCTGGTGGGTCCGTGGGGTTAGGGGAGTCAGTCTTTGGCCCACCTTGATGCCCAAACCGACAGAGGCTCAGCAACCGTAGAACATCCCGCTGTGCGGCTGTCTCCCAGTTTTCTGAAACGGTGGGGACTGGCGTGCCTGGGGGATGCTGGGCTGGGGTATGGGTTGCCTTTGGGGACTGTCCAGCAGGCTGCGGCGCGGCGCTTTGGGAACAGTGGGGTTGTTGCATGGCTACCAGCCACAGTTTGAGTAACTCCTGAGTCAGCCGCGCGATCGTGGCATCGGCACCCGTAATCTGGTCCGGCGGCGGGGGAGTTGGCAGGGGAGCAGCCATACACAGGTTGATAGAGACGGAAGAATTAGGGGCAGGTTATGGGCAACAGTACAGAACTGAGGCCACCGAGACAGGTCCATCCCACTTGACGGGCGGGAGGCTCATCCCACCCAAGCGGGTGTTGTGGGCTAGCCGGTCCGGCTGTCCATGGGCGAAAGTGGGATATACGCACCGAGACGCAGGTCGAGACTGATGG
The DNA here is from genome assembly GCA_035286285.1 of Prochlorothrix sp. Lineage (GTDB taxonomy): Bacteria > Cyanobacteriota > Cyanobacteriia > Prochlorotrichales > Prochlorotrichaceae > Prochlorothrix. Next base: position 9,568 of record JAYKJG010000193.1, on the reverse strand, counting down.
GTGAGACGAGTGGGCGAGACGGGTGGGCGAGACTGAGCGGGGACGACCTGGGATCGATCGTGCAGTAGGGGAAGCAGCGCGTCTTCTAAGCTTTCACATTAACTTGTGAGGGAGACAAAGCGCTAGGATACACTTCCTGGGAGCCGTTAGCCTCGGTCTCGGACCGATCTTTAAACGATCTCTGAACCCCATGGGCATTTGCTTCTCTCAAAGAGAGAGATAGGATAAGGTTTGTATCTTGCAAAATAGTCAGATAACCAGATTAGTATCCTTCCCCTTGTCGCTAGACAGCCTGACCTCCTGGTACAGCCTATGCCCCCCCTTGGCCCCTCTTTACCCAATTCCACGGCGAAGATCCTTGTCATTGATGACGATCCGGCTGTCCAAATGCTCCTCCGGCGTGTTTTGCAGAGTCAGGGCTATGAAGTCAGTCTCGCGAGTAATGGAGATGAGGGGCTGAAACTGGCTCAAGAGGTACAACCTGCACTGATTATTTGCGATTGGATGATGCCAGGGAGCGATGGCCTGGAGGTCTGTCGCCAGGTCAAGGCTATTCCGGAGTTATCGACCTGTTTCTTTGTCTTGCTTACGTCTCGCAGCTCGATCGAAGACCGGGTGATGGGCTTGGATACGGGGGCCGATGACTTTCTGACCAAGCCCATTATTGAAGTCGTTGAGCTTCAGGCCAAGGTTAGGGCAGGGCTGCGGGTGTACCAACTGGCTAAGGCGCTGCAAGCCCAAACCCAAATCTTGGAGTTGGAGCTAGCGGAGGCCAGTGCCTATGTGCGATCGCTGCTCCCCGTCCCCGTCGAGCATCCTTTGCTGATCGACTCACGCTTTATTCCGTCCCAAGCCCTGGGGGGAGACTGCTTTGATTACTTCTGGCTCGATCAAAACCGCCTCGTCCTCTTTTTGTTAGATATGTCGGGCCATGGCCTGGGTGCCGCGCTGCCCTCGGTCTCCGTTCTCAATCTGCTGCGCTCTCAGTCCCTCAATGAAGTGGACTTTGGCCAGCCTGAACAAGTCCTCACGGCCTTGAATCGTGTTTTTCAGATGGGTGAGCATGGGGATAAGTACTTCACAATCTGGTATGGCGTGTTCCATGCCAAGGAACGATCGCTCTGCTATGCCAGTGCAGGCCATCCCCCCGCCCTTCTTTTGAGTCGCGAGGGCAGCGATTGGCAGGTTCACCCGCTGAAAACTAAAGGGTTCCCGATCGGGATGTTTGCGAAGGCCCAGTATCAATCCTCAGTGCAGCCCATCCAACCCAGCAGCAGCCTTTATATTTTTAGCGATGGGGTTTATGAAATCCTCCAGGCCGATGGCCAACTCTGGGGGCTGTCTGGCCTCACCGAACTCCTGGTTCAGCTTCACCGCCTCAATAGGAGCCACTTAAATGTCATCCTAGAAAACCTTCAGCAGCTTTATAATGACGAACCCTTTAAGGACGATATTTCGATCGTACAGGCTAATTTCTAGGGTGAATTGGCGTTGCCCTTGCCAAGGCCACGGCCTCTAGATTGACCGATCGACGGGCGATCAATCTAGGAATTCTGGACTGCCTACGGCCTGCTTGGGGTGGGCGTTTGCAAGGGGGAGGGACATTCGTGGGGAAAAAACGAGTTGGGATCCAAATTTCAAGATCCAATTAAGAATGGCCTACCCTTGTCCTCCAATGTATCCTAAAATTACTATATCTTAAGATTATTGAAACCTTTCAAAGCGTCCTCTACAGTTCGCTTGTACCAAGACACCCCTTTAGGAGGATCGATATGGCGCTAGTACCCATGCGGCTACTTCTGGATCACGCCGCCGAGCATGGTTATGGCATCCCTGCCTATAACGTCAACAATATGGAGCAGATCCAAGCGATCATGCAGGCTGCTGACGAAACCGACAGCCCCGTGATTCTGCAAGCTTCCCGTGGTGCCCGTAAGTATGCTGGTGAGAACTTCCTGCGCCACCTGATCCTGGCTGCGGTGGAAACCTACCCCCATATTCCCATCGTCATGCACCAGGACCATGGTAATGCGCCTTCCACCTGCTACTCTGCTCTCCAGAATGGCTTCACCAGCGTCATGATGGATGGCTCCCTGGAAGCCGATGCTAAGACCCCTGCCAGCTTTGAGTACAACGTCAGCGTCACCAAGCAGGTGGTGGATGTGGCCCATGCGATCGGGGCTAGTGTTGAAGGGGAACTGGGTTGCCTCGGCTCCTTAGAAACCGGCATGGGCGAAGCTGAAGATGGCCATGGCTTTGAGGGCAAGCTCTCCCATGACCAACTGCTGACGGATCCCGATGAGGCGGTGAGCTTTGTGGAAGCCACCCAGGTGGATGCTCTGGCCGTTGCGATCGGCACCAGCCACGGGGCTTACAAGTTCACCCGCAAGCCGACCGGTGAAATTCTGGCCATCAGCCGCATTGAAGAAATCCACAACCGTCTGCCCAACACCCACTTGGTCATGCATGGTTCTTCTTCCGTGCCCCAAGACCTGATCGCCTTGATCAACCAGTATGGCGGTGCTATCCCCGAAACCTACGGGGTGCCGATCGAAGAAATCCAGAAGGGCATCAAGAGCGGTGTGCGCAAGGTGAACATTGACACCGACAACCGTCTGGCCATCACGGCTGCGGTGCGGGAAGCCCTGGCTAAGGACACCAAGGAGTTTGACCCCCGCCACTTCCTCAAGCCTTCGATCAAGTACATGCAAAAGGTCTGTGCTGAGCGCTACCAAGCCTTTGGTTGTTCTGGGCATGGTACCAAAATCAAGCAGGTTTCCCTCAATCTCTTTGCACCGAAGTATGCCACGGGTGAACTGGCGGCGCAAACCAAGCCTGCGGCTGCGGCTGTTTAAGCCTTGGAGTCAGCCCGGTGGTGATCGGCCAGCCTTGGGTTGAGCTAGATCAAGCGGCTGTAATTCAGGTTTCTACAGCAGTCCATGCAAGCTGAGCGATCCCTTGGCCTTGCTGAAGAGGGTGTTCCTAACCGGGGCACCCTTTTTTGTTGGGGTCAAGTGGGTTAGGGTTAGGGCTGGTTTTTGTTGTAATACCAAATCCGACTAATCTCGATTCGTTTTGGTAGGGGCAATCCCCCCGTGGTTGCCCCTGTATTTAGCGGTCAGAGGGTCGGCACAGGGGCACGACCCCTACCCGTTTATTCTGTTTCAGGCTCAACGGATTTGGTATAAGGGGTGGGGCATAAGTCTTTCTCAGCCTAGACTTTGTGCTCACCTCCGATCGCAAACCCTTGCCTGCCTGACTCTAAAATTTGCGGGTCAATGCTAGTCAGACCGGTTAAAATCCAGTATGATAGCGTCTTGAGATATCGGTATTCGGCGGCGAAGTTATCGCTAGACATAGGTAATCTGTTCTACTTTTGCATTAGTTCATTCCCTTACCTCCGAAGTCCCACTCTCTATTACCCTTCATTATTTCACCTCGCGAGGTAAGTTAAATTATGACCATTTACATCGGTAATCTGTCCTACGATGTCACGGAAGCCGACCTAAACAATGTGTTTGCTGAGTATGGCTCTGTGAAGCAGGTCAAGGTACCCCTCGATCGTGAAACGGGTCGGGTGCGGGGCTTTGCCTTTGTGGACATGGAAACCGAGACAGAAGAAGCTGCGGCGATCGCGGACTTAGATGGTGCTGAGTGGCTGGGACGGACCCTGAAAGTGAATACAGCTAAGCCTCGGACCGATCGCAAGCGCAGTGGTGGAGGGAGCTGGGGTAACGGCGGCTTCTAAGTTAAGTCCTGCGGTACTACAATTTTTGAGAGCAATCGGGGGTACAGTTGTGATGGCTGGGCCTCCGGTGGGGAGGGGCTGCTCCACATCAGTTCAGGAATCAGCCTGGGATTTGGGTTCAAGGCTGCTCCTGGGCCTATCCTCCCAACAGGAGATTAATCCTTAAACTAGGACAAGGCTCGATCGTGGGAATCTGAGACAGCGAAAGGTGCCTAGACCGGGGGCACGGGGATACGAATCCCGATCGCATCCCCTCATCCAGGCATCCCCTTACCCCACCCCCCGTCGCGATAAGCTATCTGTTGCTATACAATCTAAGATCCTGTTCATCAATGAAGGAGGTAACATGACCCAAGTCGTTTTGGGCGAGAACGAACATTTAGAATCTGCTCTGCGCCGCTTTAAGCGACAGGTATCCAAAGCTGGCATTATGGGCGATATGAAGAAAAATCGCCATTTTGAGACTCCAGCTCAAAAGCGCAAGCGTAAGGAAATTGCTCGTCGGAATGAACGGCGGCGGCTACGGAACCGGAGAAAGTAGGAGCCGTTCTAACGGTTTGCTCAGACAAACCGGTTGACTGTGCCTCATCTCAGTGTCTGTGATCTTAATCTGATATTTTGATTTTTTTGGATTCCTGGGGGGTGTTACGACCATGCTGTAGCACCCCCCTGTTCTTTGGGGGGCAATCCTTCGATCGAGGGGACAGTTGACCCCTCGGTGAGGGTTGCAACGGGGTAGCTTGGGGAGAGGCGATCGGGTTGAGTGGTGCGCAGGAGCCAGGTTTGGACTAAATCGGTGAAACCGGGCTGTTGACTGAGGGGGGGGAGCAGGGACCATTGGTGCTGGGGATAGGCAAGCTGGAGATGGTGGACTTGCTCGGCAACGGCTTGGGTGATGCTGCCTTCAAAGAGGAAGAGGGGCAACACGCCTAAATGCTGAGCACCCCGATCGATCCAGAGTTTGACGCGATCGTCCAAGTGGGGGGGCATGGCCCAGGTGGCGAGGGTCATCTCTAGGGCTTGGGCAAGGTGGTGCAGATAGAGTTGGGCTTCGGGGCGCTGACTGCCGTGGGCGAGTAGGATCCAAGGAATGCTTGGATTTGTGGCGATCGAGGACGATCGCAGCCAAGCTCCAAATTGGGGATCCTGACCCAGGGGCGGGGCAATGCTGAGGTTAAACTGGGACGGTAGGTGGGCGCGACAGGCTCGGACCGCTTCGGGGAGATCAGCCTGGACATGGTTACCGGGTAACAGAAAGAGGGGGAAAATGCGGAGGTGTTGGTGTTTCTGGCTTTGGGCTTGCTGGACCAGTTGCAGGAGTTGCTGCGGTAAGGGAGTTTCCCCCAGTTCTAGGGTGGTTGGGACGGGGTGGAGTTGAAAGGGCGTTTGGGATGGCAGTTGGGTCGCCAGCGTTGCCAGTAGTTGAACAGCGGCAGCTTGGGGACGGGGATCCCGGCTGCCATGGATCAGCACAACACCAAGCATAGGACTCATGATAGAAACTGTCGGAGGGCGCGGTCTAGGGTGGGATACTGGAACGTAAAGCCGGTACTGAGGGTGCGGGTGGGCAGCACCTGTTGTCCTTCAAGGACGACCGTAGCTCCTTCCCCTAACAGCAGTTCTAGGGCAAATTCGGGCACCGGTAACCAGGAGGGACGGTTAATCACCTGTCCGAGGACGCTACATAGCTCTTTCATGCGTACTGGCTCTGGTGCGGTACCGTTGTAGACCCCCTGAAATTGATCATCGGTTAGGGCTTGGATCAAAAGCTGGACTAAATCGTCCCGGTGAATCCAGGAAAACCACTGCTCCCCGGTACCCAGGGGACCGCCCCCAAACAGGCGGAACGGGGTTAACATTTTCCCGATCGCCCCGCCATCGGGTCCGACAACGATGCCAATGCGGACGATCGCCACACGGGTGTTGTAGGCTTGGGCGGCTTGGGCGGCGGCTTCCCACCCACAACAAACTTCCGCCAGAAAGTCGGACCCGGCGACGCTGGTTTCGTGGAAGGTGTCGGTTTCGCTGGTGCCATAAAAGCCAATGGCGGAGGCACTGACCAAGACGGGCGGCTGGGGATTGGCTTGGGCGATCGCCTCAACCAGGCGTTGTGTGCCTAACACGCGGCTTTGGAGAATGCTATTTTTCTTGGCCGCAGTCCAGCGGGTATCGGCGATCGGATCGCCTGCCAAATTAATCACCCCCCCGCAACCCTGGAGGGCTTTTTGCCAGTCTCCGGCTTCCGTGGGTTGGTAGGCGATCGTGTCTACAGCAGATCCAAAGGCGCTAAAGAGCAGCTTGGCTTTTTGGGGATTTCGGCTCAGGACCAGTACCGAGTGTCCCGCGTCCAGAAGGCAAGGCACAAGGCGACTGCCTACAAATCCGGTGGCTCCGGTAACAGCAACTTTCATAGGACTCTGGGTAATGGACAAGGGTAAGAGAGAACCCTTGCATTGTCGCAGATCCTTGAATCCTTGGTTCACTGTCTTGCTGCATAGGGCGGGCTAGGGAGGCTGTGTACGACTTTGCCCCAGCCCCTCACCCTCAATGCCGTTGAAGCAAGTGTTGCAGAGCGGCCCGATCGGGCAAAGCCCCTTGCGCCCCCACCTGGGTTGTCGCCAAGGCTCCCGCCGCCCTCCCCCAGTCCAAGGCTACAGCCCAAGGTTGACCTTCACTGAGGGCCACAGCCAAGCCCCCATTAAACGCATCGCCTGCCGCCGTTGTATCCTGGGCCACAACGTTCAGGGCGGGGTAGATCCAGTGTTGCTGGGTTTGGGGTGGGGGTGCTTGCTGAACTGCCACTAGCCCCCGATCGCCCAGGGTCAGAATGACCGTCGCAACCTGGGTTTGCTGTTGTAAAGCCTGTGCTGCTGCCAGGGCAGTGGTCGTGTTGGCAATGGATTGGCCCAGCAGCATTTCCGCTTCCCCCCAATTCGGCGTTAGAATATCCACCCAGGGATAGAGATCCCGTAGAGCCGTCTGACCTGTTGGGGGCGCAGGGGCTGGATCTAAGATCACCGTGGCTCCGTGGGCCTTGGCAATTTGTGCGGCCTGTTGTACGCGATCGATCGGAACCTCCAGTTGCAACAGGAGCCAGTGGGGACCGGGCTGTTCAGCCAGTTGCTGCTCTAAGCTTTGCAGTTCAGGCTCCCCCACCTGGGCATTGGCCCCCGGCACGAGGACAATCTGATTGGCCCCTGCCGCCTCGATCGCCACTGTAATTAGGGCTAACCCCGTAGAGGTCTGGGCATCCGTTAGCACGCCCTTGGTTCCAACCCCCGCCCGATCGAGGTTATCCCGGAGTTGTTGACCAAAGGCATCTGCCCCCACCCGTCCCACCATCTCCACCTGGCCCCCCAGCCGTGCTGCGGCCACAGCTTGGTTGGCCCCCTTGCCCCCCGGCAGCATTTGGAAGTTGGATCCCGCCAAGGTCTCCCCCGATCGCGGCAGATGGGGAGCCTGAACCACCAGATCCAAATTTAAGCTACCGAACACGTAAATCCCCATCCTTCGGCCTCCTGATCCTGCAATGCAGCTTGTCCGTTATCCTGAGCCTCAAGGGCTGCTGAATCCCCTATTTCCAGGCTCGATTTTGGCATAAGGGCCAAAATGCTGCGGATAAACTTAAAGCAGGTGCTTTCTGGCCAGTCTACCCCCCGGAGGTTCAAGGCTGTAATTTTGTGAATTTTTCTAAATTGAGTTGTCCTACTACGCAACAGATGGTAGTCGGGTTTACAACCAATCCCCAATAACTAGTGTTACTGTAAAGCATGATAAATACCTGACCTGATCCCACTCCTTTAGCGGCAACAACCGGCTCGTAGAAATCGACTAATCTAGGATGTTCAATGAATCCTCTTCCACTTCCCAACACTGGAACTGTTTTCAGTTGATCCTGTGATAGACTACGGCTCCGCACAGGATCTCTGCAAGAGGTTCGCGGATTTTTCTACGGTATCCCTTGTTCCGCCTAGGGCTTCTCCAATTTCTAAAGAGAGTTGCGTCATATTGACTGAGTTGCTTTAGATCTGGGAGTCAGCACAACCGAGTCCAGGGGCATTCACAATGCCTGGGATCCATGGCCGATAGCAAACTCCTCACGGTAAAACCATGGCTCAAATTTTAGATCCCTTACCCACGCATGAAGTGGCAGCTCCTTTGTTGTGCTGCTATGTGAATGCAACCAGTAAAATTCAAGTTGCACGCATCACCAATATTCCCAACTGGTATTTTGAGCGGGTTGTCTTTCCGGGTCAACGTCTCTTTTTTGAAGCGCTAACTGGCTCCCAATTGGAAATTCATACAGGCATGATGGCCAGTGCGATTTTATCCGATCGAATTCCCTGTGAGCAGCTTCTGGTCCAAGAGGAAGATGGCATTGCACAAGGGGCAAGCGGTGCAGGGGGATCAGGAAGTGTTCCGAGCGTTGTTACCCCCCAAGCGATGGCTGCTGCGGAGTTGCTGGTGGCCAAGTAACGGTTGGCTAAATCAGTTATCCCGCAAAAATGAAATGGACCCGGTAGAGGTGTTGTCCGCCTGATTGACTGACAAAAGAGCGTCAAACCGAGGCGCAGAGGGCGGGCCAGGAAACCTGACCCCTACGCTCCCAAACGTCTTGTAGGGGCGCGGTTTTCGCGCCCCAGGCAGAATTTTTTGTCAGTCAACCAGGTTGTCCGCAGCGTCTCTACCTTTTTTTGCGATGGGGTTGCGTTGGGGCGGGGATCGCCAGGGGGTTGCGGGGAGAGGTTGCGGGGGAACTTAGCGAAAGATCAGGCTAATCTGAGCAGCAAACCGGTAGCAGGCTTTACACTATTCACCTGGAGTCGTGAACAAATGCTTGCTCTCAACCATGTCAGATTTCCCCGTTATCGATCGGCTACGATCGGGCCTCATTGTGTCTTGCCAAGCGCCTCCCACGTCTCCGCTGCATGACCCAGCCGTGATCACTGCGATCGCCCAAGCCTGTGTCAATCAAGGAGCCGCTGGCCTGCGTCTAGATACCCCGGCCCATATTCGTGCTGTGCGCCAAGCGATCCCCACCATTCCCATCATTGGCCTTTGGAAGCAAACTCTCCCTGGCTCTAGTGTCTACATTACGCCGCAATATCACCATGCCGAGGCCGTTGCTGAAGCGGGGGCTGATATTATTGCCCTGGACTGTACCCTGCGCGATCGCCCTGCGGGGGAAGATGTTTCGGTGATTATCGATCGCGTGCGGCACGACTTGAAAAAAGCGGTGATGGCCGACGTAGATACCTTAGGGGCGGCGGCGCTGGCCAATGCAGCGGGGGCGGATTTAATTGGGACTACCCTATTTGGCTACACGGAAGCCACCCAAGGCCAATATCCACCGGGTCTAGACCTGTTGCGGGATATTATTGCCCATTTTGACTGTTTGGCCATCTGTGAAGGCGGCATTGCTTCGCCTTCCATGGCTCGGCGTGCCCTAGGGTTGGGAGCCTTTGCGGTTGTTGTGGGGACTGCAATTACGGGCATTGATCTCCAGGTTCAGGACTATTGCCACGCCATTCGACATCCTCGCTAGGTTGGCCTCGCTAGGTTGGCCTCGCTAGGTTGGCCTCGGTATCGACTCGCAAAATTGGCCTTCTTGAGGCTGATCCCACGGCATCATCAGGGTTGGGTCGGTTCGACTTCGCTCACCGACCCGATTAACCGAGGTGTCCTACGGTTTGTCTGGGTCCATTTCACTTTGGCAGATTCACCCAGTCGGTAGGGGCAATCCCCCCGTGGTTGCCCCGGTTTTGGGCCGCTAAGAGGGTCGGCACGGGGGCGCGACCCCTACCCTAGGCCGAGGGTTCC
>JAYKJG010000192.1:0-21865 GCA_035286285.1 Prochlorothrix sp. | reverse complement strand
CGTAACTGTTCACTCAACCTAGGTCTTCAAACCCTAAAACCTGAAGCCAGACCAGGGTCTACCATGGCCTTCCTTCAACAAAGTTAAATACTATGGCGAAATTGCCAGATGTTATAACTGTATCCTGTAATAGGGGCTAAGCCAAGGCTCAGTCGAGGCTCTAGGCGTATCCCTTTCTCTTGAGGTTGAGGATCACCTTGCGCATGGTGCATAGATTACAACAATAACTCCAGTAACAGCCAGCCTTGCTGTATTGGCAAACACCATAATACGCAACCTCAACCTTAGTCATTAATCGTGTTTCAGAGGGTGGTCGGTTGAAACAGCACAGTCTAGAACTTTTACACCAGTACCAAAGCAATCCCTCCGCCGAGCTACGCAATCGCCTTGTTAGCTTGAACTTTGGCCTGGTGCGTCGTGAAGCCCATCGCTCCCTGTATCAGTGCAACGAAAGCTACGATGATTTGGTGCAAGTGGGGAGTCTCGGCCTGATTCGAGCCGTAGAGCGCTTTGATATTTCCAAAGGCCATGCCTTTAGTTCCTTCGCAGTTCCCTACATTCGGGGCGAAATTCAGCACTATCTGCGGGATAAAAGCACAACCATCCGTATTCCTCGGCGTTGGCTAGAAATGCAACGTCAAGCAGCAGCTTTCATTCGCCAATGGCAAGTTGAACAGGGTGGCTTACCCACCGATACCCAAATTGCCCAGGCCCTGGGTGTCTCCGTGGAGGAGTGGGGCCAAGTTAAAATTTCTTGCCAGAATCGTGCGCTTTTAAGCCTGGATGCCCCCGTAGGGGATGATTCGCTGGAGGAATCGGCCTCCTTGGGCGATATGCTACCGGATCATCACTACCGCAGCTTCCAACTGGCGGAGGAAGACCGTCTTCGCCTGAACCAAGCCCTATCCCACCTGGAAGACCGCACGCGCAATGTTTTGGAGTTTGTCTTTCTCCATGACCTAACCCAGCGAGAGACAGCGGAGAGACTGGGCATCAGCACGGTTACCGTGTCGCGACAGTTGAAAAAGGGTCTCAACGCGCTCAAGGGCTTTTTAGGCACAGCCGAATCCGCCTAGGACAGCGGGACAGACCGTCCTATCCCCTGTCTAGGGCGGGCCTCTAGCAAAGAATCGGGCTGCTTGACTGACACAAAATTCGACGGTGAACCAGGAGCTATGCTGTTCCCCGATCGTGGTAAGCTTAGAGACTGTGACTTTAGTAGTAGTATTGTCCCATGACCAAACGCACACTAGAAGGAACCAGTCGGAAGCGGAAGCGGGTCTCTGGTTTTAGAGTCCGGATGCGGACCCACACGGGCCGTCGTCTTGTTCGTTCCCGTCGCCGTAAGGGCCGCGCTCGCCTTGCGGTTTAGAATCTCCCCAGGCCCGCTTGTAACGGGCTAGGGGGCACCCAGTGCCACCTTCACCACCCAGCCCAATCTTTTTTGCGGGTTGTACCGATCGTGTGCCGATCGGGTTTGCAATGCGAGTTATGCCTGGGGCACAGGTCAAGCGATCGGGACAATCAATTGGAGCTTGTCCTCCAATTCCCCCCCCTCCCCCTTGATTCGCACTTCTTCATTCACCCCTCTATAAGACTGTGCGCCGTGGCTCTTCCCCGTCAGTATCGGCTGCGCCATCGCCGGGACTTTGATGCCTTGTACCGCAAGGGACGGCGCTTTGCCAGTGCCCATCTTTTGGTTCGGGTGTTGCGTCCGGCTCCCGTGGCGATCGCTCCCCTTGAAAATACCCATGAGAACACCTATCCCCCCCGCCTGGGGATCGTTGTGAGCCAGAAGGTTAGCAAGCGAGCGGTGGTTCGCAACCGAATTCGGCGGCAGATTCAGGGCGTAATGCAGGGCTTCCTACCCCAGATCCAGCCCGGTTTGCGCCTGCTCATTACGGTAAAACCACCAGCGGTGGAATGCGATTATTACAAATTTTTGCAAGAATTAAGAAAACTATTAAGCGACGCAGAGGTGTTAGATGGGTATTCGTGAAGAGGTCTACTACGAGGGAGGTCCCCACCCTGGGGATTTGGTGCTCAACCTGCTCCTGTCGGTGTTTATTTTTACGATTCCAATCACGATCGGGGCTGTGATTCGGGCCATTTGGTTACGCTTCCGCATTACCGATCGCCGGGTCTCGGTCACAGGGGGCTGGCGGGGTCAAAGTCGTTCTGATGTCATCTACTCCGAGATTGTCAGAATCAATAAGGTGCCTCGGGGGATTGGCCTGTGGGGTGATATGGTGCTTTTCCTGAAGGACGGGAGCAAGCTGGAAATGCGCGCTGTTCCCCGTTACCGTGAGGTTTATGACTATATTGCCGAGCGCATCGCTGCCAAAAATAAGAAGCCGCTGGAAGTCTAGGGGCCGTAGGGGCACGATCGCGGGTAGAACCTACTCGGAGGGTCGCGCCCCCACTCTTTTGGCGGGAGTTTCGTGGCCAACTTTTGGTGCCAGTCCCGTGCAAGATGTGATGTAAAGTTAGATGTAGGACTAAGACAAGCCTGGAGAACGCATGGATTTCGGTATCGGGTTCCTTTCAAACAATGTGATGTTGCCCATCCTAGATTTTTTCTATGGATTGGTGCCTAGTTATGGCCTTGCCATTGTGGCCCTTACGGTGGTCATTCGCTTGGGCCTCTATCCCCTCAGTGCGGGGTCAATTCGGAATGCTCGACGAATGCGCATTGCCAACCCGGTCCTCCAGAAGCGGCAACAGGAAGTTCGAGAGCGCTACAAAGACGATCCAGCTAAACAGCAAGAGGAACTGGGCAAGCTCTTTCAGGAGTTTGGTAACCCCCTTTCCGGTTGTTTACCGCTGCTGTTCCAAATGCCGATTCTGTTTGCCCTCTTTGCCACGCTGCGGGGATCCCCGTTTTCCACCACCAACTACACCCTATCGGTGGATGTTCTGCCCCAAACCAAGCTTGAGCAGGTCCAGCCCCAGGCCGTGACCTCCAAGACCCAAAACCTTTACGTAGCTGATGGGGTTCACTTCCCTGTCACTGCTTCGATCATGGGCGGCAATGCCCTAGGGGTAGGGGATCAGGCAAAGTTGAAGTTTGAGACGACCAGCGGACAGCCCCTTAAGGAAGCAGTCCAAGAGTACGGCACGTTTAAGCTCCGGCCTCAACTGGCGGTGACCAAAGGGGATGATCATGTCGCTATCCGTGAAGATGGCACGATCGAAGCCCTAGAGCCTGGTTCCGCCACGATTCAAGCCAGTATTCCCGGTTTGGCCTCCGATCGCGGCTTCCTCTTCATTAAGGCCCTCGGTCGCGTCGGTGCCGTAGACGAGAATGGTGCCATCAATTGGGATATTGTCCTGATGGTGCTGACCTTTGGCATTAGCCTCTACGTTAACCAAAAAATGTCGGGTCAGGGATCCACAGGCAATCCCCAGCAAGACACCGTAAACAGCATTACACCCGTTATTTTCTCAGGGATGTTCCTCTTCTTCCCCTTACCGGCGGGGGTGCTGATGTATATGGTGATCGCCAATATTTTCCAAACGGCCCAAACCATTATTTTGTCGCGGGAACCCCTGCCGGAAAACCTACAAAAAATTGTGGAGGCGGAAAAGCGCAAGGAAGCGATCGCCAGTGGTGAAGGCCGCTTACCCTTTGAGCCGGTGAGCACGAAAAAGCAAAAGAAAGAGGGAGAGACTGAGGAATCGGCCAACGGCTCGGCGGCTGGCACTGCCACGGTCAGTAAAGCGGCTCCCAAGCCCAACTCCCCTAAATCCAGTTCTAAGAAGAAGAAAAAAACATCCCCATGACAGTGGCTACGGACGATCGACTCCAGCAAGGGCAGCAGTGGCTGACTCAACTGCTCCAGCTAGCGGGTCTACCCGCTGCGGTGACGGCCCAACAGTTTGAGGTGGCCCCAGAACTGGGGTCTCCCGCTCCCGATGCAGAGGTGCCAACGGTGATGGGCTGGCTCACCATTGGCACAGAAGGACTGAGCCAAGAACAGGTGGCCATTCTCATTGGCGATCGGGGGCGGTCCATTGATTCGATTCAGTACCTGGCCAATCTCCTGCTCAACCTGGACCCAGAACCCGATCAGCACCTGCCCTTTACGGTGGACATCAACAGCTACCGGGCCACTCGCCTAGAGGCGCTGCAAACCCTAGCAGAGTCCGCCGTCACCCAGGTCCATACAACCGGATCGGAATGTGAGTTGGCCGGTCTTTCCTCGGCGGAGCGTCGCCAAGTCCACACCCTGTTGAAGGCTTGGCCAGATGTGGAGTCCTTTAGTCGTGGGATGGAACCCGATCGGCGCTTGGTGGTTTGCCCACGATCGGGGGGTTAACCTGTTCCTGTCCTTTTCCTTGCTACAAGATGACCGAGGACGCTGCTATGGCCTCTCCATCGCCCGATGCCAAATCACGGGAGGCTGACTCCCTGTCTCACCAGTTGGAGTCCGTTGCCATTCCCCAACTGGTCTACTTTACAGACCAAACCTTAAGGTTGGACTTTAAGGGCTATTTCCCTGACTTTGAGAGCCTCACGCCCATCCAGGGCACGCTGCAAGTGCGTCACCACGGTAACTATTTAGCCGTCTCGGTGACAGCCCAAACCATTGCAACCCTGACCTGTAATCGCTGTTTGGGGCAGTATAACCACCGCTTAGGGGTGAAGGCCGAGGAGTTGATTTGGCTCCAAGCCGAGGGCGATCGCGGCGACGATGAACCGGGCCTAGACGAAGACGATCGCGAAGGGGACAGCCTTCTCGAAACCCTGCCGCCCAACGGCTCCTTTGATCCGGCCCAGTGGCTGTATGAGCAGGTTTGTCTAGCCCTGCCGTCGCGCCAAGTCTGTGCCCAGGACTGCCCCGGCATTGCCCTAACCCCAGAGCAAACCGGGGATACGGGCCTCGATCGCCGCTGGCTGGCGCTCCAAAAGCTCAAAACCCCCTTGTCCTAAACCGCATCCCCTTTAAAACCGGGCGTTGTCCTAGGGATTGCAGCCCTGGAGCAACCCCGGCAGGATTCGGGCAAATCTCCGCCCGTTAGCTTGATCTTGGTGCCATGGCTTTTCAAACCGAGTTAGAACTGCTCCTGCGGGCCTGTTATCCCGTCATTTATATCCCCACGCTGGAAGAAGAGCGAGTTGAGCTAGCCATTGGCCGATCGGCCCTGAAATTAGGCAACCGAGCGATCTATATCTGGGATTTTGTCGAAGGTTACCAGGGCAGTCCCAACCACCAAGGAGCAGCCAAACGCAATCCCCTCGGTGCCTTGGAGTTTTTGGACCAATTGCCCGATCGGGCACCGGGCATTTTTATCCTGCGGGACTTTCACCGCTTCTTAGAGGATGTGGCCGTTGTCCGGAAACTGCGCAACACCGCCCGCTCCCTCAAGGCCCAGGCCAAAAACTTAATTTTGCTGGTGTCGCCCCAGTTTACTCCGCCCCCCGACTTAGCCGAAGTGGTGGTGCTGCTGGAGTTTCCCCCCCCCAGCAGTGAGGAAATTCGCCAAGAGTTGCAGGAGATCACAGCGGGGCTGGGGCAACGGCTAGAGGCGGGGCCACTGGAGGATTTGGTGCGATCGTGCCAGGGGTTGTCCTTGGAGCGGATTCGGCGGGTGATTGCGCGGGCGATCGCCGACCACGGCCAGTTACAGGCCAACGATGTAGACAACGTACTGGAAGAAAAGCGCCAAACCATTCGCCAAACCCAGGTTCTGGACTTCTATGCAGCCCGCGAGCGGATTACCGACATTGGCGGCTTGGACAACCTCAAGGAGTGGTTGCTGCGGCGGGGGGGGGCTTTTTCCGAACAGGCCCGCAACTATGGTTTGCCCTATCCCAGGGGACTGTTACTGGTGGGGATCCAAGGCACGGGCAAATCCCTCACCGCCAAGGCGATCGCCCACCATTGGCATTTACCCTTGCTGCGCCTGGATGTCGGTCGCCTCTTTGCGGAACTGGTGGGGCAGTCGGAAGCCCGCACTCGCCAAATGATCCAACTGGCCGAAGCCCTCGCCCCCTGTGTGCTCTGGATTGACGAAATTGATAAAGCCTTTGCGGGAATTGATGGTCGGGGCGACTCTGGGACAGCAAATCGAGTTTTTGGCACCTTTTTGACCTGGCAAGCCGAAAAGACTTCCCCGGTTTTTGTGGTGGCAACGGCCAATAATGTGCAGTCACTGCCGCCGGAACTGCTGCGCAAAGGGCGCTTTGATGAGATTTTCTTTGTAGGGTTGCCCAATCAGCGGGAACGGCGGGCGATTTTTGAGGTCCATTTATCCCGCCTGCGGCCCCAACGCCTCGATCGCTACGACTGCGATCGCCTCGCCTACGAAACCCCCGACTTTTCTGGGGCTGAAATTGAGCAAGTCTTGATCGAGGCCATGCATTTAGGCTTTAGCCAAGAACGGGATTTTACCACCGATGATATTCTAGAGGCAGCTAGCCAAACGGTGCCCCTCGCCCGCACAGCCCAAGACCAGATCGAAGCCCTCAAAGCCTGGGCTGCCGCCGGAAAAGTTCGTCTGGCCTCCCGCCGGGATCCCCTGGGCGATCGATTCTAACAGCGCCACCGACAACAGGGCACTTCGATTAATTGTGGCGGGCGGCTTCGCCGCCCGCCACAACCCTGATTCTTGCGTGGGTCACTAGGCAAAAATGTGGATTTTTCGAGGTGCCCAACAGGAAAATTAAAGATTAGGGGTGAATTGCTGACGGTCAGGGGGACAACTCGCTAAAATTGCTCTACCCAAGTGATCTGCCGTTGTTTCTGCTTGCCCCCCTGCTCTCTCAACGCTGTACCCCCCCATGAATTTTAAAGAATATCTTGCCCATCGCCTGATTCGGACTCCCCTGGAGGGGCCAGCGATGCAACTGCGATCGCTCAAGGGCATTCCCCAACGTCTCAAACATCCTGAACTGAAAGGGATTTATCAAGAAGGGGCAGCGATCGATCGGGTTCTCAAACGCTTTTTGCAGCCCCAGATGAATTGCATCGATATTGGGGTTCATTTAGGCTCAATGCTGAGCTTTATCTACCGCCATGCCCCCCAGGGACGGCATTTTGCGATCGAGCCAATTTCCTATAAATGCGAGTGGTTACGCCAAAAGTTTCCCGAAGCTCAACTATTTGAGGCCGCGCTCAGTGATACCCCTGGAGAAGTCGATTTTTACATTGACACCAAACAATCGGGGTTTAGCGGTCTGCAAGCCGGTCAGCACTCCAGCGCTGACACAATGACGGTCTTAAAGGTTCAATGCCTCCGTTTAGACGACATTATTCCCCCAGAGGTTTCCATTGACTTTATTAAAATCGATGTAGAGGGCGCAGAGTTAGCAGCGCTCAGCGGCGGGACACAACTTCTCGATCGCTGCCAGCCCTTGATTTTGTTTGAGTGTGCCAAGCGGTCCCTCAACAACCACGGTAAAACTCCCCAGGAGATGTATGACTTTTTCCAGTCGAGGGGCTACCAAATCTTCATTCCCCAAGCCTTAGCAACCGGACAGGCCGCGCTCACCTTCGATCGCTTTACCCAGGCGCTGGAGTATCCTTTTCAAGCCTTTAACTTCTTTGCCCAAAAACACCATGGTTGACTTCCCTGCCTCCCGTTCAGTCCCCCCGACTCACCTCGGCCAGCCCGATCGCCGCAACCTCAGTAAAGTCCCCTTTGTGGAGCTATATAACGGGCGCTTACAGGGGGTTATCTCCAGTGGCTCTGATCTAGAGCGGGTTTATCTGGCCTATTTTCAGAAAAGCTCCCTCGATTTCCATTGCAGTACCAATAACAACCGCCCCTGCGGGGGAGTGAGCCAGAACAATCCCTGTAAGCATCTGCGCAGTTTGCTCCAAGAGGCGATCGTCCAATACGGCGGCGATGCTGTGGCGCGGGCCTTGGGCCTAGAGGCGGGAACAGTCTTGGAGTCCAGGGATGTCCTAGCCCACAGGGGGCAACTGAACCGACAGGCAGAACCGGAGATTTTCAGCCGTTTTCTCGCCCATCTTCAGTATCTCCAGCTTGAACCCACGACTGCGGATGTTCCTGAAATGGCTTGGTGGTAAGGATGGAAACGGGTATGGTTGCAACACCCTTAGACTTGCTGACAGTAGACTTGCTGACAGTAGACTTACTGACAATACCGCCCGGAGTTGCAGAGGCCGCTGGATTGCTCCAGGCGGTGGATGGGGCTTGGTTGGAGGGATTCGCCAACCTGGGGGCAGCCCAATCTCAATCCCTAGAGCGCCTAGGGGCCGCCTTTGGGGGAACGCCCTTGGCCGATCGCCTCAGTTCAGCCCTTGCCGCCTTCGATCGCCATGAGTTTGCCCTAGACTCCTTTTTGACACTCGCCATCGCCCGATCGGCCCTCCAAGGGGCCATGCACGATGCCCTTCAGGGTCAAATTTTGGCCGTTTTAGGCCGATCGCCTAGCCCCGACCCCAGCCAATCCCCCCCTAGCTCAGAGCAGCACCCCCAGACCCTACCCCAGTCCGCTGCTGTACAACAGTGGCTGATGGAACTCGCCCTCGCCGGGTTGAGTCGGTTAGAGCCAGAACAGTGGCTTGCCATCACCCCCACCTTGGCGGCCCTCCAGCAGGATCCCCAAGCCTGGGGACTGGCTAGCCTGCTCACCGGTTGGCTCCAAGACCTGAACACAACCCTACCCTGTGTCGATTTTCGGCAAATTCCCCTCCATCGCTGGGTTGATCTCTGGAGCCGTGCCTATCTTGGCACCTTACCCGCGCTCACAGCCACTCCCACGGCCATTTCCGGAACCTTTACCCCCCTGGGGGTAGACCTCCGTGCCCATGGCCACTGTCTCAGTCTGCGGCTCCCTGGGCTGCTGTGGACGGGCGATGCAACGGGCGATACAACGGGCGATACAACGGGCGAGATCCCCCAATTTGCCTACCTGAATTACAGCACCTATACCGTCGAGACGATCGCCGCCGTTGAGAACTGGTTGCTCCTAGAGGCGCTACGTTTGCCGATGGCCGCGATCGCCCAAGGTCACAGCCTCCAGCTTACGGGTCAACTGTGGCCCAACGGGGCGTTACAGGTTCAGAACGATGGGGAGTTAGGGGCGGCGATCGATCGGCCCAGTCTCCTCCAAACTTACTTTGGACCCTGGGCTAAGGAGGCGTTTCAAGGCGTAAGCGTGAACCCCAGCGATCGCCACCCGGTTCAAGTCGGGGAATTGGTTTGGTTCCAGGATTACACGCTCCAAAGCTCGGCCCAGGGCTTAACCTTGACCCCCAAGCCCCCCCAGGCTAACGTTGCTGAGCCAGAGGCGGGCGATCGATCGGTGAACCTGAGTAATCTCAGACTCGCCGTCGATCGAATTCACCCCCTCAGCGGGTTTACCGCCAAAGACCTGGAAAAAGCCAAGGGAATACTCGGCCTTTTACAGTGGGATGCGGGGCAATGGAGTCTGAAGCCCTTGGGCATATTCACCGGTAAAAAGTGGCTCGATCCCAGCAGCAGCGCCATGGCCACCTGGGCAAACCCTCCGAAAAAAGCCAGTGTCGCGACCCTACAAGAGCGAGCAAGCCGTTTATTACGGTCCTAGATTGTAGGGCAGTCCCCCCGTGGGTGACCCGGTTGTAGGTCGCCCAGAGGGGAGCCACGGGGGCGCGACCCCGACCGGATGCCGATGGTTCCACAGTGAACTGCACCCCAGCCAACCGGCCCCCTTATTGGGCCAAGCGCCGATCGATCGCCCCCGACCACTGCTCCACCATCGCCCCAAGCTCCACACTCAACACCGTCGTTGCTCCTGTCGTAATCTGGAGTCCCGCTTCAGCAGCCGTCACCATCCCCAGTTTTTGCCAGCGATCGGCCAAATTCTCAGCCAAATAAGCTTCCCAACTGGCCCGGTGCTCTGGGGCTACGGAGACCACGATCCGGGCACCCCCTTCCCCAAAGAGCAGCAAATCCCAGCGATCGCCACTGGCCCCCAGTGCTGCATCAAGCTGCACACTCGCCCCCAAGTTACCCCCAATGCAAGACTCTGCTAAGGCTACTGTAACGCCGCCCTCCGCTGCATCATGGGCCGATCGGACCCAACCTTGGCGAATTCCATGGCGACAAGCCCCCTGCACCTGTTTTTCTAGGTTAAAATCCACGATCGGCGGCAGTCCCGCCACAGTTTGATGGACCACCGCTAAATACTCACTGCCACCGAGGGAAACTGCCGGGGATACGACTCCCAGGGGTAAACCCAGCAAATAGACGAAATCCCCCACCCCTTGCCAGCCTTGGCCACAACAGTGGCGAATATCCTCCACCAAGCCCACCATGCCCACCACTGGCGTGGGATAGATCGGTTGAGGATTGCCTTCACTATCCAGGGTTTCGTTATAGAGAGACACATTGCCACCCGTCACGGGTGTGGCAAATTCCTGGCAAGCTTCGGCTAAACCGCGACAAGCTTCTGCCAACTGCCAATAGCCCGTGGGTTTCTCCGGACTGCCAAAGTTGAGGTTATCCGTCACGGCTAGGGGTTCTGCACCCACACAACTGAGGTTCCGGGCCGCTTCTGCAACGGCCATTTTGGCCCCTTCGTAGGGTTGCAGATACACATAGCGGGCATTGCAATCCGTCGTCGCTGCAACTCCCTTCCACTGGGGCAACCGATCCGCCGCTCCTTGGGAGCGCAGCCGCACCACCGCCGCATCGGCACCACCGGGGAAAAGAACCGTATTATTTTGGACCTGATGGTCATATTGCTGGTAAACCCAGCGCTTTGAAGCAATACTGGGGCTATCGAGGAGGGTGAGCAGGATTTGATCCCACGGGCGATCGGCCAAGCCCGTCACCCCACAGGGGGGCAACTGATCCAGGGTCCACTGCCATGCCGTTTGGGCGTAGGCAGGCGGTTCGGCGGGTAATTCGCGGTGATAAAGAGGCGTATTGTCCGCAAGGGCAGTTGCCGGGATTTCCGCTGCAATGTCGCCCTGGAAACGAATCCGGACGATCGGCTCCGCAATCACCTGCCCAGCGACCACAGCCTGGAGTCCCCAGCGCTCAAAAATCTCGATTAGCTCCTGCTCCCGCCCCTTTTCCGCCACAAACAGCATCCGCTCTTGGGATTCCGACAGCAGATATTCATAGGGCACCATCCCCGTTTCCCGCACAGGAATCAAGTCAAGGTCTAAATCCACCCCAACCCCGCCCTTTGCGGCCATTTCCGAGGTAGAACAGGTTAAACCGGCGGCTCCCATGTCCTGGGCCGCAACGACAGCCCCCGTTTTGAAGGCTTCGAGGCAGGCTTCGACCAAGGATTTTTCTAAAAAGGGATCGCCCACCTGCACCGCAGGGCGATCGTCCAGGGACTCATCGCTCAGTTCCGCACTGGCAAAGCTTGCCCCCCCCATGCCGTCCCGTCCCGTCGTGGAACCAACGTATAAAACCGGGTTTCCAACCCCAGAAGCCCCAGATTTGACAATTTCCGGTGTTTCCATCAGCCCCAGGGCCATGGCATTGACCAAGGGATTGCCACTATAGGCCGGATCAAAGTAAACCTCACCCCCCACGGTGGGCACCCCGATGCAGTTACCGTAATGGGAAATGCCAGCCACAACCCCTTCAAAGATGCGGCGGGTGCGGGGTTGGGTAATGTCCCCAAAGCGGAGGGCATTGAGGAGGGCGATCGGGCGGGCACCCATGGTGAAAATATCCCGGAGGATGCCACCAACCCCCGTAGCGGCCCCTTGGAAGGGTTCTACCGCCGAAGGATGGTTATGGGACTCAATTTTGAAGGCTAGATGCAAACCATCGCCTAAATCGACAATGCCAGCATTTTCACCTGGCCCCACGAGGATGCGATCGCCCTCCGTTGGGAACTGCTTCAGCAAAGGCCGCGAGTTCTTATAACAGCAATGTTCGGACCACATCACCCCAAACATCCCCAATTCAGCCCGGTTGGGATGCCGCCCCAGCCGATCCAGAATCATTAAATACTCATCGGGCTTGATGCCTTCACTGGCAATTTCAGCGGCGCTAAAGGGGGTATCTGCGGGCAGGGTCACGGTGGACATGGGGCAATTTCCTTGGGCAATGCAAAGAGACGGAGGCACCTGGGTCGTGGGGTACGGTTCCCCGATCGCCGCGAGGCACTGCTCTACAATACTATCAGACCCCCATTCCAGGACTGAATATGTCGGGTAAGTTTTCCAGCGCCAAGCCAGTGTACTGACCAAACCCACCCCTGGATCCATCCCGATTGAGAACCCCCCAATCCCTCTCCCCCTTCGACTCTACACCCAGGACCAAGGAGAGGGAGCGGACTCAAGTCCGCACTACGAGGCTTTTGAGACAGGTTAGAGGCTGGATTGCTCCAAAGTAAAATGCACCCAGATTATCCGGAAAATCCCCTCTAAATTCTTGAAATAACAAGAGGAATTATCCCCCCCAATCCTTCCCCAGGAACTCCTCCCCCAACTCCCCTCAAAAACTCCCAGGAAAAACCGCCCATGTTATTTCGCGCTCAAAACTCCCGATACCGTATTCGCCCCTGCTGCCGCTCCGTTCTTGGCGCTGTGGTCACGATACTCTTGAGCGGTTGTGGGGGTGAAACAGTGCTGGAATCGACCCCCTCTTCCGTTTCCGGGATCACGATCGAGGATAACGTTCTCAATGTTTGGTGGAATCGGGGCTACTACGACCAAGAAGATGAAGCGCTCAACGCCATTATTGCCCAGTGGGAAGCCGAGACGGGCTATCGCGTCAATCTGTATAACAACCCTGAAGAAGATCTGGTGCGGGAAGTTGAGGCTGTTTTAGAGGAGGGGAATCCGCCCGATATTTTCTTTAGTAATCGCATTGATGAAACCTTGGTGCCCCGGTGGGCCTGGGATGATCAATTGGCAGACCTGAGCACCGTGGTGAACCCCCTACGGGAGACCTATACAGCCGAAGCCCTAGACTCCGTACTGCTGTATAACAACACGACCCAAGCGCGATCGATCTATGCGGTCCCCCTCAAGCAACGCACGGAACATTTCCACTACTGGAAAGACCTCCTCGCCGAGGCAGGGTTTAGCGAAGCCGATATTCCCAAGGAGTGGGATGCCTTTTGGGCATTCTGGCAAGAGGCCCAGGATCGGCTACGGGCTAAGGGTTACGCGGATCTGTATGCCTTGGGTTTACCGATCGGCTGGGAATCTGCGGATACCTACTCCAACTTTAGCCAAGCCCTGGACATCTACGACGTTGAACTCTTTGATGACCAAGGCCAACTGCGCACCGATGCCCCGACACGCCAAGCCGTTGCCCAGGTTTTAGAGTGGTATACTCAATTTTATCAAGCAGGCTATGTGCCACCAGCGGCTGAAAACTGGACTAACAGCGATAATAATACCTCTTTCCTCAACAAAGAAAGCCTCACAGCCTGGAATACTACCCTTTCTATTCCAGGGGCTGTGCGAGAGGATGAGGAAGTTTACCGCAATGGCATCGGAACCCTGATGTTGCCCGCAGAACCGGACGGGGAACCGATTCGATCGCGGGTGAGCATCCAGCAGATTGTCGTCTTCAAGACCTCGCCCC
This sequence comes from Prochlorothrix sp., assembly GCA_035286285.1. Lineage (GTDB taxonomy): Bacteria > Cyanobacteriota > Cyanobacteriia > Prochlorotrichales > Prochlorotrichaceae > Prochlorothrix. The sequence continues at coordinate 8,344 of JAYKJG010000192.1, read as the reverse complement.
ACCCTGAGATGGCCCAAGATTTCCTGAACTACCTCCTCCAACCGGACAACCTCGGCCCCTACCTGGAAGGATCCCTAGGGCGCTTTTTTCCCGTGATGCCGGACCTCCTGGCGCAGCCCTTCTGGAATAACCCTGAGGATCCCCATGTATTTGTTGCCGCACAGCAGCTTCAGCCCGATCGGGTGCGACTCAATGATATTGCCACCAATCCCGCCTATTCCCTGGTCCAAGCGGAAAATATCTGGGGACGGGCCATGGAGCGGGTCATTGTCGATAAACTGTCGGCCCAAGCAGCCACCGATGAAGCCTTTGCACAGATGGCCGAAATTATGGGGCGTTGGGACTCCTAAGGCCGCTTTAATGGCCCTAAACCGTACCAAAACGGCTCGTAGTACGGACTTTAGTCCGTACAGTGGCCAAACCGTGGCCAAACCGTGGCCAAACCGTGGCCAAACCGTGGCCAAAATGAAATGCATCCGATTATGGCCCCCACTCAACTGACCCTTCCATGTTTAAGCTTTGGCGTACAAGTCTGCTCTTTCAGGTTGTTGGTTCCTTCTCCCTCTTGTCCATCACCATCATGGTGCTCGTTGGGGTCATCAGCTTCCGCAACGCCCGCCAATCCCTACAGGAGAGTGCTTTCAACCAGCTTACCACTGCCGCCGCCTTGAAGGAGGCTGAATTAAACCGCTGGTTGCGCGATCGCCAAGATACCCTCCTCTCCTTCAGCCGCCTCCCCAGCATCCGCCGCCAAACCCAAATCCTCTTCGAGACCCCAAGGGAAACTGCGGCCTACCGGGCTGCCCAGCAGGAACTTCAGGCTCATTTTGCTAGCTTTTTAGAGGGGCGTGATGATTATCGAGAGATTACCGTGCTATCCAGGGGAGGGCAGGTGCTGGCTTCCAATAATCCCGATCGGGTGGGGTGGTACAATCCCATTAACCAGAGCCGGGAGATCGACCCCCAAAATCAAGACGAATCGACGTTTATTTACAATTTCTACCCCGATTCCCATACAAGAAAGCCAACCGCAACCTTCAGTGTGGGTCTGACCAATGACGAAGGCCAGCGCATGGGCATGATTGCGGTCCACCTCAACCTTCAGCAAGTAGATGAAGTGATCGGCAACAATCAGGGACTCGGCAAAACCGGAGCCAGTTACCTGGTGGCCGACATTGGGGGCAACTTTACGAGTCGGGTGGTGTTTGTGGATGCCAACCGGTTTGGATCGGATCAATTCCCGGCTGGCGTGACGAGTCCCGGCATTCAAGAGGCGATCAAAGGCAAAGACGGCCAGGGTTTATACCAAAACTACAATGGTGTGCCCGTTTTAGGGGTCTATCGCTGGCTAGAGCAGCAAAATGTTGCCTTCTTAGTGGAGGTGTCCCAGGCAGAAGCCTTTGCCCCGGCCCGCCAATTGGCGCAATCTATGGTTGGGGTGGGTGTAGGACTGGTGGGGCTGCTCACCCCGGTGATTGTAATTCTGGGGTGGCGGATTGTTGCGCCCATCTCGGTGATTGCAGAAACGGCCCAATCCGTCGGCAGTAAGGTCCGATCGGGCTATTTTTCGCACTTACAACGGGTTCCAGTCTCCACTGACAATGAAATTGGCGAGCTAGCCCGTAATTTTAATGCCATGACGCAGCAATTGGAGGATTCCTACGAGGCACTGGAGGACTACAGCCATACCCTAGAAGCCAAAGTTAAAGCACGCACGGAAGAGCTAGTGCAGAACAATCAGTCTCTCCAGGCAACGCTGAAAGAACTGCGCCAAACCCAAGCCCAACTGATTCAAACCGAGAAAATGGCCAGTTTGGGGCAAATGATCGCAGGGATTGCCCATGAAATCAACAATCCCATCAATTTCATCCACGGCAATGTCTCCCACCTCAATCTCTATGCGGCTGATCTGCTGAAGTTAGTCGAACTCTATGAGCAGGAATATTCCCAGACTCCAGCGACGATCGCCCAGCAACGCGAAGAGATGGATTTAGACTTTTTGCGGCAGGATTTACCCAAAATCCTAGACTCTATGCAGATTGGCACCCACCGCATTCGAGAGATTGTCCTGAGTTTGCGTAACTTCTCCCGCCTAGATGAGTCAGACTATAAAGAGGCCGATCTCCAGGGGGGGTTAGACAGTACATTGCTGATTTTGCAAAACCGCCTCAAGCTAGGGCCGGGGCTGCCCAAGGTGGAAATTATGAAAGACTATGGCGATCTTCCCTTAGTGGGCTGCTATCCCAGCCAGTTAAACCAAGTCTTCCTCAATTTAATTAATAATGCGATCGATGCCCTAGAACCGCTCGTCCTCACCCAAGCCCTCACCGAGCCAGTCATTCGCCTAACAACCGCGAAAGTTGATGAGACCACGATTCAGGTGCGGATCCAAGACAATGGCCCCGGCATTGACCCAGAAACCCGGAGTAAAATCTTTGATCCCTTTTTTACAACCAAGCCCGTAGGTAAGGGGACGGGGCTAGGGCTGTCGATTTGCTATTCGATCGTGGTCGAGCGCCACCAGGGATCGTTGGAGTGTTTTTCCACGGTGGGGCAGGGGACGGAGTTTGTGGTGACGTTACCGATCGGGGCGGCGTTGGGACGTGAAACCACATAAACCGGGCTGATGGTTAAACAGGGGCTTAAAGGTATGTTTAGGAAACTTGTTTTCGAGTTCTTGGGCAAGTTGCTGTAACTCCGTCGCCGATCGCCACTCACACAGGACCATGCAGCGAGGGTGGTAGGGGCCTCCGTTGTCATACCAAGACTGGACAACCGACTGACCCCAGGGGGTTTGCAGGAGGGAATCGGGAACCATGATGATCGCTGTAGAGGGAAGAAGTGCATAGCCAAGGAGAAGGACGATCGCGGCGGGTTTGCGGTCTGTTCAGATTGCGATCGCCGCAGCCGGACTATCAGGAAAGCCGGACCATCAGGAAAAATGCCGATTCTGTGAAGATTGCACCCTGGGAACCCATCTCCCTAGCCTAGCACCGTCCTCACTGACTGCTGACACTGGTGAGGCGGGCAGGATCCACCTCAAAAACCAGGGTTTCGGCTTCCTCAAAGGCAGCCTCCATCGGCGCGGGCAGGGGATAGTCCTCCGCAATTTCGACACTAGGGGCGAATCAGAATCCGACCTTCACATAATACCTGACCCTCCGTGAGGGCCAAGGTCTTAAAGTCCACATCTTCGCCTAAATTTAAGGTGAGATGGTCTAGATCAGCTAATGCCTGGGTTGCAGTGGGGTCGCTGGTGTTCCAAGTCAGTTGATCCAAAATAATGGTGTGGGGATCCCGAAGTTGGACGATCGCCCCCATGGTCACCTTGAGAGGGGGTTCCGTCAATCGCGCCAACGTCGCCCAAAGGGTGAGGGCATGGGGCTGGAATTGCATCCGAATCTCGCGCCAGTGGGGGGATTTTGCCGTTACCGCTGGGTCTGCTGCGGGTTTCTGGCCCTGGGATTGCCCCTGGGCTAGCACCTGGGATTCAGCCGCCGGAGCCAAAGCAACCCCCGCCTCACCCAGGGGTTCTAGCCATTGATCCAGCACCTCGGAGAGGGCATTGGCCAACAGGGGCGCTTGGAGACATTGATTCATGTCCCGATCGATCATGCGCAGGGTCGCTTGGACAAAAATCGGCTCTAGTAACCGCAGGGGCTTGCCCCGCAGCACCTGCCGCAAGTTGGTTTTAATGCCCTCACCCACAATGTCAATCTGGCTCAGACATAGCCCTTGGTAGACCACCTGTTCCCCCAAAATCGAAAGGGTGGGGATTTCGCCCGACAGCAACTGGCGATCGGTCCCGCCCACCTCAAAGGTCAGCGCCGCGACGGAATCCACCTGCGATCGCAGCCAGAGACGCACCGCAGGCGATAGAACTTTCCGGATCAGTTGGGTTGGGGCCATAGCAGGTTGTGGGGTCTGGATTGGGACAGGAGGAGAGGCGCATCTGCGACAGCTAGCTCTGGCGGGATGGTTTGCGGCGGAAACCGCCAAAAATTGCCGTTTGGACATCATCCACCAGGGTATACAGCACGGGCGCAACCAAGAGGCTCAGGATCGTATCCGCAATCAAGCCTCCAATAATGGCCACAGCCATCGGTTGCCGCAGTTCGGCCCCTGCCCCCCAGCCCAGGGCGATCGGCATCATCCCCAAAATCGTGGAGAGGGTCGTCATCACGATCGGGCGCAACCGCACCGGCCCGGACTGCAAAACCGCCTGATTCCGCTCTAGGCCCATCCGCCGCAATTGGTTGGTGTAGTCCACCAAAATAATCACATTTTTGTTGACGAGGCCCATCAGAAAAATCATGCCGAGGATCGAGACCATGCCAAAGTCGCTGCGGGTGATCAACAGGGCCAACACGGCCCCCACAATGGAAAGGGGCAAAGCCAGAATCACTACCAAGGGATCCAGCAAGCGGCGGAAGAGCAGCAGCAGCAACAGGGCGATCGCAATCACCGACAGGCCAATCACTTGCAGAAAGCTATCCAAAACCTCCGTGCTGCGGCCTGAGTCCCCCCGCAGTTCGATCGTCACACCGGGGGGCAAAATCCGCTGAGCCTCGCTGACCACCCGATCGGTCGCTTCGCCCAATGCCTGACCGGGCGCTAAATTCGCCCAAATATAGGCCACCCGATCGCCCTCCAGGTGCTCCACCTCCTGCCGCCCCCCAAAGGCTTGGTCATCCCCCGTTGCGGTAATATCCGCCAGCCCTGCCTCTTGCTCCAGCAGGCGCTGCTTCACCGTTTGGGCCAGGGTGGTCAAATCCTCCAGATTTTCGCCCCGAAAGGCAACTTTCAGCGGCTTTTCGCCCCCCGTATCCACAAATTTAATATCTTCCACGCTCAGGCTAATGCCTTCGATGTTGGGCAGGGCCGATCGCAGTTGATCCTGAACCTCGACGGTGGTGCGATCGCGATCGTCCCGCAGCTTAATATAGAGCCGCCCTTTGTTGATGGCCCCCCGCTCCCCCAGGATGGTATAGACCGACTCAACATTGGGGTTCCCTTGGACGATCGGCTCAATCTGCTGGACAATGGTGCGCGACTCCGCCAGCACCAAAGGCGCAAACTGGGCCTCCGGGGACTCCTCCGGGGCCATGTCCTCCGGTTGGATCCCCTCCGGCGGCAAATCTAGCACCACAATGCTTTCCCCCGCCTTAATATCCGTGGGGCCATTGCGGCGGTTAATGCGGGCCAGCACGGTCCAGCGTTCGCGGGATCCCAAATAGCGCTCCGCAATGTCTTCTAAGTCTTCGCGAGGACGGACCACATGGGAGCGCACCGCCCGCCGTCCCAACGCTTTGAGGGTCTCTAACTGGACTTCATTCAAGCCCTGGAGCAGCGCTGCATAGCCCTGAAGCTCTTCCTGGGGTGCGGCTCCTGTGGCTCCCGCTGTGGCTTCCCCTTCGGCCTCCCCAACCGAGGCAGGGGCTGCGGTCTCTGCCGGTTCCCCCGCGTTTTCCCCCGCATTGCCCCCCGGCTCCTGCATAGCCTCAAACTTAGAGCGCAGGGTCTTTTCCAGATAGGAGGGGCTAATTTCATAGGTGAGGTTAAAGTCACCCCGATCGAGTTGGGGGATAAATCCCTGGGGAACCAGGGGAATTAAGGCAATGCCAGCCCCCAAGCTGGCGATCGCCAGCACAATCACCACCCAACGCGCCCCCAGTGCCCAGGTTAAAACCCGACGATAACCCACCACGGCATAGCGCCACAGACCCATTTGGGGCGGTTCCATCAAAGGCGATAGCTGGGAAGGATCCTCTAGGGAGTCGGACAGGGCGATCGATCGGGCGGTGCGATCGGGCCTAGACAGCGGAGCAGCCGTTGGATCCGGCAACGGTCGTGCCCCAGTCCCTTGATCGGCCTCCCCCAGATCCCCCAGCCCCTCCGCCGGAAGCGGTGACCCCTTACGACGCAGCCAAAAGGCCGCCAACACCGGGGAAAGGGTCCGGGCCGCCAATAGGGAGGTGACAACGGCAACGGAAACCGTCAGGCCAAAGGGCTTGAAAAACTGCCCCACCACCCCACCCATCAAAGCCACGGGCAGAAACACGGCCACGATCGTCAGGGTTGCCGCCGAAACCGTCAAGCCAATTTCCTGGGTCGCATGGAAAGCCGCACGGCGAGGCGACTCGCCCCCCTCAATGTGGCGGACGATATTTTCCACATCGACAATGGCATCGTCCACAATAATGCCAATCACCAAGGCCAAAGCCAGCAGGGTAATGGTCTCTAGATTGAAGCCAAACATCGCCATGGCAATGCAGGTGCCCAGGAGCGAAACCGGGATCGCCAGCGCCGTGATCAAGGTGGCCCGCCAACTGCCCAAAAACGGGAAAATAATCAAAACCGCCAGGATAACTGCCTGAATCAGGGCATCGATCGTGGCCTGGGTGGCTTCCCGAATATACTCGGCCTGACTCACAGCCAGTTCCACCTCTAGGTCCGGTTGCCGCCGTTGCAATTCGGCCATGGCCTCTTCCACCTGGGCCACCACTTCCAGGGTATTGGCTTCTCCCTCCTTCACCACTTGGATGGCGATCGCATCTTCCCCGTTAAAGCGCACCAACGTTGGCCCCCCAAAGGGCGTATCGCCACTGTCTTCCTCCGCCGTCACCAAATCCACGGCCCCCAGTAGCTCCACCCGCAGCACGCCCTTAAACTTGCGCAAAACCGGCAAAATCTCGGTACTGGCTTGCTCGTAGAGGGCGACCCGATCTGCGCCGCGCAGGATATAGCTAATGGCCGCCGACTCGTTGAGGTTAAAGGGAACAATGCGATAGCTGGTGCCGTTGGGCAACGCTTCCTTGGCCATGGCCCGCCCCAACAGATATTCCACCTCCTGGCTGCTTTCCTTGAGGGTGGTGCCCAGTTCTTGGAAGGACAACTGCAACACCGATCGCCCGCTGTAGGTGGTGGAGGCAATGCTTTTTAACTGCCCCGCCTGCATGAGCCACTCTTCCAGGGGGTTCGTCAACTGGGCCTCGGTTTCCAGCACATCTTCTAGGGGAACCGTTGCATCAACCACGACGATCGGGAAGGTGACATCGGGGAAGAGCGCATACTTGAGGGAGCTAAAGGCAAACAGCCCTGCCACAGCAATGGCAATCCAAAAGCTAATGGTCAGCCAGGGATGGTTAAGGGCAAACCGGGACAGACTAAAGGAAGGCCGTCGGGGGGGGCGGGGAGGAGACACAGAAGCTGAAGGGGTTACAGACACAGGTGCAGGGGAACGCAAGGGTAAGAACCTCAGGGCGATCGAGGAATTGGGGGGGGAGGGGTCTGAGGAGGGGTGGGTTGCTCCTAAACCGGAGTCACCCCCGCCGTAGCGGTGTGATTCGGCAAATTTTTTTCATTTTACCGACCCATGGCCCCATCGCATCCATCATTCCCCATAGCCCCCCTGCATTCTTTAAACCTGCTCCCCCATCCGGGTCCGGTAGATGGACGGAAAAACCGCAAAATGTTATTCTGGATACAGAAAATATCCAAAAGATATTAAACAAACCCCATCCTGACCCATCCTAAATCGGATTTTACCCTTTGACCGGAGGTGCGCCATGAAAGCTATCCACCTAACCGCACGCCAGGGGTTGCTCAGCCCTCTGTCGTGGCACCTGCCCCAGGGGTTGCTAGACCGTGATTTCGCCCTAGATCTCCGATCGGGCCTCACCACCCTCCTCAACGCCGCCGCAGGTTCATCCTATGCCGAACCCCGCATCTGGCAGCGCCACGATCGCCAAGGCCACCTCTGGTTTGAAGTCTACGAACCCCACAGCCACCAACGCCTTTACTTTGGCTCAGAGCAGGAAGTGCGCAACTGGCTCGATCGGCGCTTCTATGCCTGAAGATACCGGCATACTGGGCACAAAGGCTCGTAGTGCGGACTTGAGTCCGCACCTTGGCAGCACACTGGCAGCACCTTGGCAAAAGTGCAATGCACCCTATCTTTGTGCCTCGCCCCAGCCTGAATGGCTATAGGACGGCCCCGGCTTTGCTGGGACGATCGAAGGGACGATCGGAGGCTTGTTGAAACAGTTCTTGGACAATTTGCAAGCGACCCAAGGGCAACTGGCTGAAGTCACCCATCCCGTGATGCAGCGATCGGGAGAGGTTGGGGTCGTTAAGAAAGTCTGGGTGGTTAAAGTAACCTAAGGATGCCAACAATGGGCCATGGAGCCGGGATGGTGGCGCTAATGCGCTTGAGGGGCTAGGGGAAGCTGCATGGGGAGTCTGGGTAGACGACGATCGCAGCAATGGAAGTAGCTCACCCCGATGGAAAGGTGACGATGCTGTCATTGATTTTGATTTGACCCGTGTAGTGATGATTGGGGGA
>JAYKJG010000191.1:0-7124 GCA_035286285.1 Prochlorothrix sp. | reverse complement strand
CAAGGCGGCACTGCTTAGGTGGGGACAACCTTACTCAGAAAACCGCCCTGATAGTGTTGGGGGTGAACAGTTACAGCGATCCCAGCTTAATCAAGACAAAAATCATGGCGATCGCGGTAAAAAACGTGGCCAGAACCGCTAAAATCGCCACGGCCCCACCCGCTTTTAAGGCTGTTTGGGTTTGCTTCATGCGGCTTGGCAGCCCTAGCATTCCCTGGGGAACTGCTGCCGTTGTCTTAACTACACCTGTTACGGCCTCTGTGACAGCACTACCCACCGTTTTACCGGCTTCGCCTACGGTTTTGGTGGTTTTGCTGGCGGCACTGCCCACCGCTTTACCCGCTTGGGTTGCAGCACTGCCCACTGTCTTACCAGTACTGACCACGGCATTCCCGACGGTTTTGGTGGTTTCTGCAACCACATTACCCACGCCTTGACCTGGGGCTGTTTTGGCCACTTCTGCTATGGATTCCATGGTTTGACTGGCTGTTTCGGCTCCCTGGACAAGGGTTTCCGTCACCGTTGCGATCGCCTCTCCCGCTTGACCAACCCACTCCGTCGCAGTTTGGGTAATGGCATCAGCAGCGGCTGAGCTTGTTTCCCCAACCGTTGTTGCCACCGTTGTTGCCACCGTTGTTGCCACCGTTGTCACCGTATCCGAAACCACACCCGAAACCGTTTCAGAGGCAGCTTTCGCCAAATTGCCCAGGTTCTCCGTTGTATTTTCGATTAAATCGCCCCCAGAACCCACGATCTTGCTCGCCTGTCCCACAGCACCTCCAACGACCTTCCCGGTTTGGCTGGCCACACTACCCGCCGCCTTACCCACCGTTCCGCCCACGGTTCCCGCCATCTTCGCCGTTTGGCCCAAAGCACCCCCCAGTCCCGATCGCACCCCCTGGGTCACTTGGCCCAGCGATCGCCAGCGGGATGAAGTTTCTGGGGATAAGATTTCTGGGGATGAGGTTTCTGGGGATTCCGACCGCTCAAAGGTCTGAGTCCACAGCGGTTCCGACTGCCCCAACGACCAAGCTTCCACCGTCACCGTCGGCCCCACGCCCTGCTGCTGAGCGTCCCACCCCTGCAACACCGCCGCGATCGCCTCAGGGGACGGCAACCCCTGGGGATCCTGCGATCGCAACACAACCCGCACCTGATCTCCCCCCAAGCTCAACTCCAGATCCACTTCAGCCGGTAACTGAGCGTTTAGGAGTTCCGACAATGGCAGCAACGGTAGATCCGAGGGTAAAGCGTTTGAACCAGTAGAGTGAGTCATGCTATTTCACCAGAGAGAAAAAATGGCTACTACGATCGCAGTAATGGGGACATACTATAGCGCAAAAGAGGATAAAACGCGATCCAGCACCCCAGCGGGGCCGCAAAGGGCGCAGTCTAAAAAACAAACGCCCCCGCATCAAGACTCTGAGCGTCTGACCCAGAATAGGGTAGAGTAGGAATCCAATTCGCCTTCAATTCGGCCCCAATTTCCTGGCAGTCTTTACCGATCTCCGCCACCGTTCCACCGAGGTTCAGGTTATGGTACCCAGAATCTTAGTCGTTGATACCGATTACCAAGCCCAAAACCGCGCCATTGCCCTCGCCGCCGAAACCCAAAAACAGCACCTCCAAGAAGCCCTCAAAAGTTTGCAACAGGCCCAAAGTCACTTGGTGCAAAGTGAGAAAATGTCCAGCCTTGGTCAATTAGTGGCTGGCGTGGCCCACGAGATTAATAATCCGGTCAATTTTATTGCGGGCAATGTCACCTATGCGGCTAGCTATACCCAAGAACTGATTCAACTGGTCAAACTCTATCAGCAGCATTTTCCCAATCCCCCGGAGGAAATTACAGCCTATCTTGACGAGATTGACTTTGAATTCCTAGAGCAGGACTATCAGCGCATGTTCCAATCCATGCAAACCGGCACAGAACGGATTCGGGATATTGTCACCTCTCTGCGCAATTTCTCCCGCCTCGATCAAGCGGAAATTAAGCCCGTGGATATCCATGAAGGGATTGAAAGTACCTTGATGATTTTGGATCATCGCCTCAAGCCCTATGGGAAGAATTTAGGCATTGAAGTACAGCGTTTTTATAGCGACTTGCCCCTAGTGGAGTGTTTTGCAGGGCAGTTAAATCAGGTGTTTATGAATTTGTTGAGTAATGCGATCGATGCAGTTGAGGCGATCGAGGGCGATCGGCAAATTCAAATTACCACCTCAACCCTAAAATCTGCCCCCCATCTCCTCGAAGACGATCGGGTTCAAGTCAGCATTCGCGATAACGGCATTGGCATGAGTAAGACGACCCAGGACAATATTTTCAATCCCTTTTTCACCACCAAACCTCCCGGTAAGGGCACCGGCTTAGGGCTATCCATTAGCTATAAAATTGTGGTAGAACGGCATCAGGGCCAATTACGCTGTTATTCCCAGCCCTACCAGGGGACTCAGTTTCTGTTGGATATTCCCATCCACCACCCCCTAATCTTTTATCCCTAGATCCCTCTCACGGGGGAAGCCCCTGGCGATCGGTCCGAGCCTGCCCTTTTGAGGAGCCTCCCAGGATGGGCCTTTCCGCCATTCTCCGCCACCGTGAGCGGCTCCCTCCTCCCCCTATCCCCGTAACCCCGCATCTGCCATGACTTCTCGCCTCTCCTACCCCCCTGCCCGCCGCGACGACCACCTCGACCACTACCACGGCACCGCAGTCCCCGATCCCTATCGCTGGTTGGAATCCCCCGACAGCGAAGAAACCCAAGGCTGGATCGCTGCGGAAAACCGCGTTACCTCTGCTTTTTTAGCGGATATTCCCCAACGGGCACCCATTCGAGACCGCCTGACCCAACTGTGGAACTTTGAGCGCTACGGCACCCCTTTCCGCAAAAAACTTCCAGACGGCACCGATCGTTATTTCTACTTTAAAAACGACGGCCTCCAAAACCAAAGTGTTCTCTATGTCCAAGACGGTTTGGACGAAAAACCCCAGGTGCTTTTAGACCCCAATTTGCTCTCAGAGGACGGTACTACGGCTCTGGGCAGTATTTCAATCAGTCAAAACGGTCAGCTTCTCGCCTATTCTCTGTCTCACTCTGGCTCAGACTGGCGAGAGTGGCGAGTTCGTGACATTACGACGGGGGAGGATTTAGCCGATCGGCTTCAGTGGAGTAAGTTTTCCGGTGCAGCTTGGAGCCATGATCACCAGGGGTTTTACTATGGCCGCTATGATGAACCCAAGGCGGAGAGTCAGTTTGAAGAGATTAACTATTTTCAAAAACTCTACTATCACCATCTGGGAACGGATCAAAGTGAGGATATTCTGATCTACCACCGCCCCGATCAGAAAGAATGGGGGTTTAGCGCTGAGGTGACGGAAGATGGCCGCTATTTAGTGATTGCGGTTTGGCTGGGGACGGACTCCCGCAATCTCTTGTTTTATCAAGATTTGCACCAGAGCAGCCCCGACAACCCCGCCCCGGTGGTTGAACTCATTTCAGAATTTGAAGCAGGCTTTTCTGTTGTGGGCAATGAGGGCGATCGGTTTTGGATTCAAACGGATCTGGATGCGCCGAAGGGGCGACTGATCGCGATCGAGGTGGAGCAGCCCGATCGATCGCAGTGGCAGGAAGTAATTCCCGAAGGTGAAGATACCCTAGAAAGCGTTAGCCTGATTAATCAGCAGTTTGTGGCGCAATACCTCAAGGATGCTGCCTCCCAGGTTAAGATTTTCGACCTGACGGGGAAATTTATTCAGGATCTGGCCCTACCGGGGTTGGGCAGTGTGAGCGGTTTTGACGGCGATCGCGACGATACCGAAACCTTCTACAGCTACACCAGCTACACCACCCCCACCCGTATTTACCGCTACGACTTCACCACGGGCCAAAGTACGCTCTTTCGGGAGCCAAAGGTTGACTTTGACCCCGCTCTCTACGAAACGCGCCAAGTCTTTGTGCCGAGCAAAGATAATACCCCAATTTCCCTGTTTATTACCCACAAAAAAGGCTTAGTCCTAGACGGCCAAAACCCCACTTATCTCTATGCCTATGGGGGTTTTAATGTGTCCTTAACCCCCAGTTTCCGGGTGAGCTTGACGGTGTGGCTAGAGATGGGCGGGATTTATGCCGTGGCAAACCTGCGCGGGGGCGGTGAATATGGCGAATCTTGGCACCAAGCGGGGATGAAAGCTAATAAACAGGCAGTATTTGATGATTTCATAAGCTGTGCCGAGTGGCTGATTGCCGAAGGCTATACCTCCACGCCGAAACTGGCGATCGCCGGAGGCAGTAACGGCGGCTTGTTGGTGGGAGCCTGTATGACCCAGCGCCCGGACCTGTTTGGGGCGGCACTGCCCGCCGTGGGGGTAATGGATATGCTACGGTTCCACCGCTTTACGATCGGCTGGGCCTGGTGTGCGGAATATGGTTCCCCGGATAATCCCGAAGATTTCCCCATTCTCTACGCCTATTCACCACTCCATAACTTAAAACCGGGCACTTGCTACCCCGCAACTCTTATTACCACGGCAGATCACGACGATCGAGTTGTTCCGGCCCACAGTTTTAAGTTTGCAGCAGCCCTACAAGCAGCCCACCAAGGGGATGCCCCGGTTTTAATCCGCATTGAAACCAAGGCGGGACATGGAGCAGGCAAGCCCGTCGCCAAGCAAATTGAGGAAATCACCGACCAATGGGCTTTTTTGGTTAAAGTTCTGGGGATTTCCGCCTAGAATTACCCTAGAAGCATGATCTTGGGAGAACAACCCTGGGAGAATGACCCTGAGCCATCCCCCCACCTGGGATCCCCGATTTGCAATCGGCTTTCCGCGTCCCCCGCTGTTCTGGAAGAGATTATCCCAGGGGGGCGCGGAGGCGCTTAGGCCGATCGCTTGCGCCAAGCGGGATGGCGACCCTTGATGTGTTGGTTGAAAAACTTACCGATCGACTCCGATTGCTGCAATTGTCGCCAGGTTTCGCCATCAACCTCCTCAAAGCGGTAGGTTGCTCCGGCTTTGAACTCAATTTGCAAGACCTGCCGATCGGCATCGTAACCAATGGACTGGGCCATAGAGGATTCCACAGGCTGAACTTGCAAACCAGAGTTGACAGCGCAGGGCGCATCGCAGGCTGAGGTCAGGCTTTGACCCAAGTCCCGGCCAACCTGATTACGGGGCAGCAGGGACGGAGAATCAGAGACCAAATCACTGAGATCTTGTAGTCCTTCATAGGCTTCGATCGGGGCCGGAATTGCAATGGTTTCTAACTCATGGCCCCGATCGACAATCAACTCTAAATAGTCGTCTTCATGGTTAATTGCCACAAGACTGGAGAGATTAACTTTAGTGTAGTTCATAATCTCAATAGCTCCAATTTTTCTGACAGTGAACCCAAAACACCCGTAGTGCGGACTTTAGTCCGTACAGCAGCAAAAGTGAAACCAAAACACCCGTAGTGCGGACTTTAGTCCGTCCCTTAGCAAACCTGAACCCAAAACACCCGTAGTGCGGACTTTAGTCCGTCCCTTAGCAAACCTGAAACCAAAACGCTCGTAGTGCGGACTTTAGTCCGTCCCTTAGCAAACCTGAAACGCACCCCTCAATATCCCGTAGGGGCGCGGTCTTCGCGCCCACTTTCCGCGCCCGGTTTTCCCGCCTTATTTACTTTTACCGAGGGTTTTAGCTTGCTCTAGGGCAATATCCTTCATATCCCGCAACGCATTGGCATTAGAAGCACCTTCGATCGCCTTAACCGCAAGATCCTGGACCTGGGTCAGCGCTGAATCCAACTGGAGCGAAAGGGACTCTAAACGCTGGTTTTGGCTATTAATTGTTGACTCCAGCGCCTGAATTCGCAACTCATAGGACCGCTTTTGACCCTCCATTTCCTTAGCCGCTAAATCTGATTTAATCTTGGCTTGGTATTGAGCGATTCCTTTACCTTCTTCCTTAGCCTTCCGGATGGCTTCCGCCAGTTCGGTGGGCAAGGCAGCCACTTTAGATTGAAGATCTGCCCATTCCGCTTCTCGCGCTGCCAATGCTGCTTCCCGCGTTGACCACTGCTGTTCTTGAGCCTCCTGTAATTCAGCCAGTTCCCGCTCCAAGTCCTGTTGCGCTTGTTCATAGGTTTCTTGATCTAACTTGCGGTTTAGGTCCAAATTATAACGATATTCCTCTGCTTCCCGTTGAGTTTGGGTGCGGGTATCCTGGTCACGATCGCTCACCGATCGGTGATGATTAGCCTGTTCTTCCTGCCACGCCTTTTGGGCATCCGCAAGACTTTGTTCTAGCTCATCTTTGCGGGCCTGAAAACTGGCCTCTAGCTCCTTAGAACTGACCTCATAGCGTTGAATTAACTCCTCTAAACTCCCTTCATGAATTTCTGTTAGATCATGTAAAGTTTCCAAACCCTCCACTTCAGCTTGAATCTCAGACTGAATCGCTTGAAGTTGCGTTAATTCGGTCACCATTTGTTCTGAAAGAGCATTGGCAGCACTGCGGAATTGCAGCGGCAGTTGGTTCAGCCGATCGATAATGGCAGGGAAGTCCAAAAGAGAGGGCGTTAAGGAAACCATAGTTTCAGACGGATGAAGGATAGGGGAGGATACAGGGCTAGCGGGACTCAGGGGAGAAGGACTAGCAACAGTTGGGAGGTTAGCGGAACTGGCAACAGCTTGATCCACTTGCTTTTGGGCTGTTTTTAATTGGGACTGCAAGGCTTTCTGGTCTTTGAGCAGTTGCTCATAGGCATCCAGAATTTCCGCCTTGGTACTTTTGCTGGTAACTTTTTTGGTCGCCATAAGCTAACACCATAAACATCACAATGCAACAGGATCAATGGGTACATTTCACGTTTGCCCCGGTACGGACTAAAGTCCGCACTACGAGCCGTTTGAGCCAGGTAAAGAGGCAACCTTGGCTTGGGTAAACTCACTGGAGGGGTATGATTTCCGCCCCCAAGCTTGACATTGAGAAGCGGGTTAGGCAACCCCCTAGCAAGATTCGCTGGGTCCATTTCACTTTGGCAGATTCACCCAGTCGGTAGGGGCAATCCCCCCGTGGTTGCCCCGGTTTTGGGCCGCTAAGAGGGTCGGCACGGGGGCGCGACCCCTACCCTAGGCCGAGGGTTCCA
>JAYKJG010000190.1:0-3053 GCA_035286285.1 Prochlorothrix sp. | reverse complement strand
GGGTACTTTAACAGGCTTAGCCTACTGCTGTAAAGCAGCCTTCACGATCGGTTACGGTCACCCCCACTCCCCCGATCGGCCCCAACCCCGCAACAACAGCAAAACCAAAGGCAGCAACCCCTCACGACACCATCGCTAAGGCCACACTGGCTAACCAGTTTTGAACCTCCCGTTGCAACGCCTCAAACTGGGTTTCCAACTCCCCCAACTCCTCGCTGACCGTATGCCAACTCTGCTGATAAATCGCCTGCTCCATTTGAGCCGCTAGGGCCGCCATCAACTGCCCCCCCACCATGGCGCTACTGCCCTTGAGGGCATGGACCTTACAGTTTAGGGCTTCAATATCGCCCGCTTGCCAGAGGCGGCGGATGTCTTGGAGGTGCTGGGGGGTAAACTCTAAAAAGGCTTGACAGGCTTCTACGGCCAGGGCTTGTTGTTGGCCTAGGCGACTGAGCAACAGTACGGAATCAAACACCGGTAAGGCTTTTTCCTGGCAAGGGCCGGGAGCCTCTAGGGGGGGATGTCCGGGGGTGAGCCATTGGTTCAGGACTTGGCCCAACCTGATCACCTCGATCGGTTTAGTGATGTAGTCATCCATCCCGGCCCGGATACATTTATCCCGATCGCCCTTCATGGCGTAGGCCGTCATCGCAATAATGATGATATCCAAATTATCCTGCCCCGCTTGTCCTTCACGGATGCAACGGGTGGTTTCATAGCCATCCATTCCCGGCATTTGGCAATCCATAAAGACCAAATCATAGGGGCGGCTAGATAGGGCTTGGGCCAACGCATCCAGGGCCGCTTGCCCCTGATCCACCACATCCACATCCCCATAGCCCAATTGTTTCAGCAGTCCCTTGGCCACCAGTTGGTTGACGGGGTGATCCTCCACAACCAAGAGGCGGGGCTGCTTCTGGGGCTGAAGCTGGGCTAGGGACGGGGCAAAGGTGAGGGGGGGAACCGGGGGATTGGGGTCGAGGGTGGGGTTGCCCGCAATGACCTGGACCAGCAAGGCCGAGAGTTCCGAGGGAATCAAGGGCTTGGTTACCCAGGGGTAGAGAGGTTCCTGGCTGAGGCTGTGGATGGTGGATTGTTGGTGTAGGGTGCCCATCAGCAGGATCTGGGGCAGGGGTTGCCAGTGGGGCTGGGATTGGAGGGTTTTGAGCAGTTCTAAGCCCGTCATATCGGGTAAGCTCGCATCCACCACAATCAAATCGACTAGGGGCAAATTGACTTCCCACGCATCGCGGGTTTTGAGGTTGGCCTTGGCCCGGTGCCGATCGGTGCCCCAGTGCAACGCCGCTTCCCCTGTGGCAAGGCTAACAACTTCTAAGCCCCAGTCTTGGAGTTGGTGGTCTAGGAGATGGCGCTGGGTTGCATTGCCCTCCACCAAGAGAACGGTGGCCCCATCTAGCCCCACGGGGGCAACGGGTAGGGCGGCTTGGGTGGGGGCTTCCAGGTGTAGGGTGAAGGTGAAACAGGTGCCGCGATCGACTTGGCTTTCGACGGCGATCGTGCCCTCCATTAACGTGCAAAGGCGCTTGACGATCGCCAGCCCCAAACCCGTACCCCCATACTGGCGGGTGGTGCTGGCATCCACCTGGGTAAAGGCTTCAAAGAGATTGGCTTGGCGATCGGCGGGAATCCCAATCCCCGTATCCTGTACCGATCCCGTCAAGCGAAGGCGATCGTCGCAGTGTTCCAAGCGCCCTGCCACCACAATTTCTCCCCTTGGCGTAAATTTCAGGGCATTTCCCAGTAAATTGGTCAAAATCTGCCGTAAACGGTTGGGATCGCCCTTGACTTGGGGCTGGGATACCTGGCTCAGGTCCAGAATTAGATCCAGTCCCTTCTCGGAAGCCTGGAGGGCCAGACTGCGGACACATTCTCCCAAACACTGGTATAGGCTGAAGTCTACGCTTTCCAGTTCTAGCTTGCCCGCCTCGATTTTGGAGAAGTCCAAAATATCGTCAATCAGCGCTAACAAAGACTCGGCGCTGGACTGGGCCAGGTTGACCTGAAGTTGTTGCTGGGAATCTAGGTCACTGCCTTGGAGCAGTTTGAGCATTCCCAAGGTGCCATTCATGGGAGTCCGAATTTCGTGGCTCATACTGGCCAGAAACTCGCTTTTGGCCCGTGCTGCCGCCTCCGCCGCTTCTTTGGCCTCCACTAGCTCCCGCTCCCCCAGCTTGCGATCGGTGATGTCCACCGCCGTCCCAAACAGGCGCACCACCTGCCCCCCGCGATCGTGCTCCACCCGTCCCCGCCCTTCATGGTAGCGATAGGAACCCTTGGCGTGGCGAATGCGGTAGTCCAGCACATAGGGCAGCCCCTGGGTCAATGCCTGCTCTACACAAAGCTGAAGAACCGGGCGATCGTTGGGGTGAATCAACTGCCAAAACTCCTCATAACTGGGTTCTGGCTGGTGGGGATCCATGCCAAACATCCGAAACAACTCCGTAGACCAACGCAGTTGTTGGCTGGGGATATGTAGCTCCCAGTTGCCAATGTGGGCCAGTTCCTGGGCCTCCCGTAGGGCAGCGGTCTTCTGTTGGACTTCCCGCTCTAGCCGCTGTTGGTAGCGTCCTCGCTCTTCCTGAAGCTCCTGGCGGTATAGATCTTGGAGGAACTTCAGTTCCAAGTGGGTCTGAACCCGCGCAAGGAGTTCCGGCACACTGAAGGGTTTGGTGATATAGTCCACTGCCCCCGCTGTAAAGGCTTCAATCAGATGATCCTGGGAGTGGCTTGCCGTTAAAACAATAATCGGAATATTTTGGTATTGGGGATCAGCCTTGAGTTGCTGACAGACCGTTAACCCATCCATCTCTGGCATCATCAGGTCCAGCAAAATCAAGTCTGGCTGGGTTGCACCAATGCGATCGAGGGCCTGTCGCCCACTTTTGGCAAAGGTGACGTTATACCCTTTGGGTTGGAGGATTTCGCCCATCAACCTGAGGTTGGCCACGATATCATCCACGACTAGAATTAGGCAATTAGAGGAATTCATGGATCAGGATCAAAGCAAAGGGTAAAGGCCAGACAACAACTCC
>JAYKJG010000189.1:0-24558 GCA_035286285.1 Prochlorothrix sp. | reverse complement strand
GCGATCGGGTAGATAGGGCGATAGCCAAGGGGTGCAGGTCAGCCCGGAGGGGCAACCGGCGGATGAGGGGTCAGACCCTCGACAAGGGCAACCTCTGGAGGCAGTATAGCGGATCCCCCGATCGGTTAGAACGTTAAATCGGGCCAAGTCTCGATCGGATCCGTAGACAGAACCCGATGCATTCCCGCCGCCGCAAAACGAGCATAGGACGCATCCGCCTGTTCCGTAAAGTCCACCACCCCCGGCACCACCACTGGCGAAGTGCAATCCTCCAACAAATAGATCTTTTGGGCCAAAGCTGGATCAATCCCTTGAATTTCTGTTAGCAAATCCTCGATCGTCCAAGCCACACAATGACTCTTCGCCTGCCCTGCAATCATCACCGCATCAAAGCCTAAAAGATGCTCAATCAAAGCCCGATTTGGGTGATCGATCGCGCCCCCATCCGCTCCCGTTAACACTTCCGGACAAAGCACCGAATAATTTTCCGTAAACGGATTACTGCCCTTCAGTTCAAACCGCGTTTGGCTGTGGCGGGCGATTCCATGGAAAAAACACGCCTCTTCCACCGCAGAGACCAAAGCATGGCCAATTCCGCCCAACATCGAATGATAGGGCCAAATCGTGAGGGGATACTTACCGGCCTCCGTCAGGGTTTTTGCATAGTGCAGCCCATGGGCTTGCAGCGCTGTTCCATTGCCCTGGGTCAGACTCGCCGCCAAAGCCGGATTGACCCGCCACGCCCCCGCCTCCACCGCAGCATAGTCAATCATCGTCATTGGATCGGGAGGGTTGCCCTGGCGATCGACCCAAAACACAGGATGAAAAATCTGCATCGCGGTATGGGTGTCTAGGGTGGGGATAATTTCTGTTAAAATCCCCAAATTGCGGTAAATAAACGCACACAGCCGCTGATTATCCTCCACAGCCCCTTGACCCGATCGCCCCCCCACAAACAATTCAAAATCGGGGATACAAAACGTATTTTGGGCATCAATAATGAGTAAGCCGAGGCGTTGAGTATCCTGGGCTACAGGCTGTAAATCATGGGTTTGTGCCCAAGCAGCAGCTTCAGTCGCCCGTTGCTGGTAGGGGACACGCCAAACTTGGTCAACGCGGCTGGGATCAAAGTGGGGAGGCAGAGGAGTTTTCATAATGTGGGTTGTGTTGGTCACTTGATTGACTGAAAAGAGTGGGTCAACCTTCGGCACAGTGGTTGGGTCAGGAAAACTGACCCCTACAGTCCTAAACACCTGGTAAGGGCGCAGTTTTCGCGCCCAATCTGCGATTTTCGCTAAACTAACTCAATTTGGGAATCCTTCCCCAGCAGAAACCGTAACGCCTTGGGTCGCTGGAGTGCTGGCGTGAGCCGCGATTTTGCCCCAATCACGCTATCGACAATGCGCTGGTGAATACCCACAATACTGGCCTCCTCCAAAATCACACTGTGCTCAATATCCGCCTCCTTCAAGACCACACCCTCAGCAATACTCGTATAGGGGCCAATAAAGCAGTTTTCTAGCTGACAGTGGGCACCAATGCTCACAGGGCCACGAATGACTGTATTTAGGATGCGGCTATTGGGGCCAATCTCGACCCGCCCGCTAATTTGGCTTTTGTCATCAATCTGAACCGTCGATCGCTTCTCTCCCCACTCACTGGGATCGAGATAGGTATCCAAAATCAGACGGTTAGCCTCCAATAAATCATCTTTTTTACCCGTATCTAGCCACCAACCTTGAAGTTCCTGGGCTTTAACGGCTTTCTCCTCGTTAATTAACTGCTGAATAGCATCTGTAATTTCCAGTTCGCCCCTGGGGGAAGGTTGAATGCGATCGATCGCCCCATGGATCGTCGGTGCAAAGAAATAGAGTCCCACTAGGGCCAAATTAGACGGAGGATACTGGGGTTTTTCCACCAAGCGCAGGACATGGCCGTGACGATCGACCTCAGCCACCCCAAAAGCTCGCGGATCCGATACCTGACGCAGCAAGATTAACGCATCCAAATTGGATTGGGTGAAGTTTTGCAGCAGGGGGGCTAGTGCGTCCTGAATGAGGTTATCACCCAGGTACATGACAAAGGGAGAATCCTGCAAAAAATCGCGGGCAATCTTCACGGCATGGGCCAAGCCATCGGGACTTGCCTGGGTAATGTAGGTGAGCTTGGCCCCAAAGCGATCGCCCGATCCCGTTTTTTCCTGGACCTCTGCCCCGGTTTCTGGGCTAACAATGAGGGCAATTTCAGTAATACCAGCGGTGACTAGGCTTTCAATGCCATACCAGAGAATCGGTTTATTGGCCACGGGCACCAACTGTTTTGCGCCAGTATAGGTTAGGGGGCGCAAGCGGGTTCCTTTACCACCGGAGAGAATGAGTCCTTTCATGGGCAGTTCTTGCATGGGCAGTTCTTGCATGGGCAGTCTTGCAGTGAGGGGCTAGAGTCAAACGTGAGTCAGATCGAGGATAAATCGAAACGGAAGGGAAAACCAACTGACCTCAAGGAAACAAGGGTGTATCCTTCAAGCTCAAGCCTGCGGCATCTTTCTGGGACAAAATAGGCTCAATCCCTGCCGGTAAGGGCCACTCAACCCCGATCGCAGGATCATCCCAGCGTAGGGTGCGCTCATGCTGAGGTGCGTAATAATCCGTAACTTTATAAAGAAAATCAGCAGATTCTGAAAGAACCACAAAACCATGGGCAAAACCAGGGGGAACCCAGAGTTGATGATTGTTCTCAGCACTGAGGATTTCCCCCGCCCACTGGCCAAAAGTGGGAGAAGACTGGCGCAAGTCAACGGCGACATCAAAAACCTCACCAGCAATGACCCGCACCAACTTTCCCTGGGTTTGCTCAATTTGGTAGTGCAAGCCCCGGAGGATATGCTGGGCCGATCGGGAGTGATTATCCTGGACAAAGTGGACCTTTTGGCCCGTTTTCTCCATGAAATCCTGTTCATTGAAGCTTTCGTAAAAAAAGCCCCGATGATCCCCAAACACTTTGGGAATTAAAACACAGACATCGGCAAGGGTAGTGGGTTTAACGTCCATGGGTAGGGGGGAATTCGACGAGACGGGTCAGCCTTAGAATAGCAAGGGATGTGACTTGCAAGGCAATGCGGGGGTGCAGAAGCGGTTGAATTTTAGCCCCAACACAATTCATCCAGCCCGATCGGGGCTGATCTAGAGACCAGAAGCTCTGAAAAGGCTAGGATAGATGGGTTACGCTGATGTTAGAGAGATCGCAACGCTAAGAGAGATTGCAACGCTAAGAGAGATTGCAACGCTAAGAGAGATTGCAACGCCAAGAGAGATTGCAACGCTAAAACGCCGGTGGCCGATCGACCCACGGATTACCCCTTGATATACCCCCCGATCGACCCACGGATTATCCCCAACCTCCCGATCGACCCACCAAATCGACCCACGGATTACCCCGATCGACCCATACTATCCACCCAACGAACTACCCCCAATGACCCTCTAGTCACCCCTTAGAGGCCAAATTGTATGATTCCACTCCAGTTAACCCTACGCAATTTCCTTAGCTATCAGCAGGCCAGTTTAGACCTGCGGGGGCTGCACACGGCTTGCATTTGTGGGGCCAATGGGGCGGGGAAATCATCGCTACTGGAGTCCATTACCTGGGTGCTGTGGGGGCAGAGTCGGGCAGTGACCGAGGAGGATGTGATCCATGGACGGGAGCAGGAGGCCCAGGTTGACTTTATTTTTGAAAGCCAGGGACAGATTTACCGAGTATTCCGCAGTCGGCAGCGCCAACAGAGTACAGTTTTAGAGTTTCAGGTCGCCCAAGGGGGAGTAGCTACGGACTTGAATTACCAGTTTCGGAGCCTAACGGAGCGTGGGGTGCGGGCGACTCAGCAGCGCATTAACGAAACCCTGAAGCTGGACTATGAGACCTTTATTAATTCGGCTTATTTACGCCAAGGGCGGGCCGATGAATTTATGCTCAAGCGACCCAGTGAGCGCAAGCAAATCTTGGCAGATTTGTTAAAGTTGCAGGATTATGATGATTTAGCCGATCGGGCTAAGGAAAAAGCCAGGGACTATAAGGCCCAAGGGACGGTGTTAGAGCAAAGCCTGAGGCTTCTAGAGGAGCAACTGGGAACGGCGGGGACTTTAGCGGAGGACTGTGCGGCCCTAGAGGCGAGTTTGGCCGCACTCCAGCAGGATCAAGACCACGATCGCGCCCAACTGCACCAGCTCCAGCAACAGCAACAACAGCAACAGGAATGGGCCAAAACCCTCCAGTGGTCTCAGCAACAGGTCCAGCAGTTCAGTCAACTCATGGCGCAACTGACCCAAGCCCTGAGCCTCAGCCAAGACCAAGGACAGCATTTAGCTGCAATCTTGGCGCAAGCTGAGGAGATTCAGCAGGGGTACGCCCAGTGGCAAAGGCTCCAAGCCCAGGAGGAACTGTGGAACCAGAAGGCGCAAACTTATCAGCACCTCAGCCAGCAGAGGCAAACCCTGCGGCAGCAGTATCGAGACCAGGAACAGCAGCTTCGGCACCAACAGGAGCGCCTACAGCAGCAACAAGAGCAAATGGTGCAGCAACAAGGGAGTTTACAGCAGATTTTACAGAAACGGGAGGATATCGCGGCTGCGGTGCAACAGCTTAGTGCGGCCCGCGATCGGCTCCAGCACCTGGACCAACTCCAAGCCCAAGTCACCCCCCTCCTTCAGCGCCAAACCCAGGTCCAACTCCAACTTCAAGCCAGCCGCAGTCGCCTCAGCACGCGCCTAGAGCAAGTTCATGGCCAAATCCAAGAACTAAGCCAGCAACAGGCCAAATTTCCCCGACTTCAGCGGGAGTTTGAGGAGATTCAGGCGCGGGTGAGTTACCTGGAACAGCGGCAACAGTACCTAGAGCAGGTGAAGGAGAAGGGGCTAGAGCGACGATCGTTCCAGGAGCGGCTCCAGGCCCACCAGCGCGACTACGAAACCCAACTGGAGGAGTTGGATCAAAAAATGGAGCAGTTGCAGGAGCCGGGAATGCCCTGCCCGCTGTGTAATCGGCCCTTGGACGATCGCCACTGGGAGATTGTGCAACAGCAGCACCAGCACGATCGCCAGGAAATTCTCGACCTCATCTATGTGGTCAAGGACCAACAGTCCGTCTCCGATCGCGAGATCCAAGTCCTGCGCCAAGAATACCGAGAGGTGGAGCAAGCGGTGCGGGACTATCACCCCTGTTTAGAGCGGCGGGGCCAACTTCAGCAGCAGTTAGAAACCGGGCAAACTTGGGAGACACAATTACAAGCTCTACGGACTGAGGCGGAGAAGCTTGGCCAAATTCTGGAGCAAGAAGCCTTTGAACCCGAACTACAACAGGAATGGCAGCAGTTAAGCACCACCTTGGCGACCTTGGCCTATGACGATCGCACCCATGCCCTTGCTCGCGGGGAGGTGGAGCGCTGGCGCTGGGGGGAAATTCGGCAGGCGGAGATCCAAAGTGCAGAGCGACAGTATCAGCAGATAGAAGCCCAAAAGCCCCAAATTACAGCACAATTGGAGCAGGTTAACCAGGAACTGCTGCAACTGGGCCACGGTGCCCTCTGGCAAGAGATGCAGACCCTCGATCGCCAGCTTCAGGGCTTGGACTACGACCTCGATCGCCACACCCAACTGCGGCGATCGCTGCGGGAAAGCCAAGCATGGGCCGTGCGGTACCAAGAACTGACCCAAGCCCAGCACAGCTACCCCCAGGTTCAGGCCCGGATTGACTCCCTCACCCAACAGCGCCAAGGCCACCAAGGGGAATACACCGCTTTGAATGGGCGCATCCAAGCCCTAGAGGCCCAAATTGCAGCGGCACCGGACTTAATGCCCCTGATTGAGCAATTTCAGCAGCAAATCGAGGCCCGTCGCCAACAGCGGGATCAACAGTTTGCGGCCCTGGGGCGCGTTCAGCAACAGCAACGGCAACTGGAAACCCTCGATCGCCAAAGCCAGCAACAACGCCAGCAATTGCTGCACTGTCGCCATCAACAGCGGGTTCACCAGGAACTCGCCCATGCCTTTGGCAAAAATGGGATTCAGGCGCTGTTAATCGAGAATTTGCTGCCGCAATTGGAGAGCGAAGCCAATCAGATCCTGTCGCGCCTCAGTGCTAACCAACTCCATGTGCAGTTCATTACCCAGCGGGCCAAGCGCAGTCGTCGCAGTGGCCCCGATCGCGGCGGTGATAAGCTGATTGATACCCTCGATATTTGCATTGCCGATGTACGCGGCACCCGTCCCTACGAGACCTATTCAGGCGGTGAGGCGTTTCGGGTCAATTTTGCGATTCGGCTGGCTTTAGCGCGGCTCTTGGCCCAGCGATCGGGAGCGGCCCTCCAGTTACTCATTGTCGATGAGGGCTTTGGTACCCAGGATACAGAGGGCTGCGATCGTCTGATTGCGGCCATTAATGCGATCGCCAACGATTTTGCCTGTATTCTGACCATTACCCACATGTCCCAGTTTAAGGAAGCCTTCCAAACCCGCATTGAGGTCACCAAAACCAGCCAAGGATCACAGTTAACCCTCACAGCCTAGGCCGGATTCTATTGCAATATCTTGCAGCCCTGAAGCATTGCTAGCGCTTCCCTGTATCCTAAAAAGCACCTGTACGGGGTTGGCCCCCATGCCGCTAGCCCCCATCTCCCGTCTTGCCCTTACTGCCGCCCTTGCCATGAACCCACTACAGGATGCCTTCATTTCCTACGGTCGCGCCGACAGCAAAACCTTTGCTAAGAACCTTTACGATCATTTCACCGCAAAGGGTTACAAAATCTGGTTTGACTTTGAAGACATTCCCCTAGGGGTGGACTACCAAAAGCAAATTAACGACGGCATCGCCAAAGCCGACAACTTCATCTACCTGATTTCGCCCCACGCCGTCAACTCACCCTACTGCGCCCTAGAAGTCGAATTGGCCCTAAAATGCAACAAACGCATTATTCCCGTCCTGCATGTGGAGGAAATCGATCGGGAAACCTGGCAACAGCGCAACCCCGAAGGCAGTGACGCAGACTGGGAAGCCTACCAACTGGCAGGTAAGCACACCAGTTTTGCCCATTTGGATCCGGCCCTGAGCAAGATTAACTGGGTCTATGCCCGTGCGGGAGACAGTCTAGAGGCTGCCTATGGCGGAATTGAAGCCATTATCGAGCGGCAGCGGGACTATGTGCGGCAGCATACCCAGATTTTCGCCCAGGCAACCCTTTGGGCAACGCACCAAAAGCAAGACAGCGATCTACTGGCGGGGGAACCCCTAGCTGCCGCCCAGGATTGGCTCCAAACCCGGTTTAAAACGGAGCAAGCCCCCTGTATTCCCACGGATTTACACTGTGAGTATATCTGCACCAGCCTACTCCAGGCCAACAACGGCACAACACGGGTCTTTCTGTGCCATTCTGAGCAGGATATCGGCGTTACCGAGCGGATCCGCCTCTGTTTAATGCGGGAGGGGATGCCCGTCTGGACGAATCGCACCAATATCCGCACAGGGGTGGATTTTCAGCAGGAAATCAACCGAGGCATTGAACGGGCCGATACCCTGGTGTATTTAATTTCGCCCCATTCTGTCGCCTCCCCCTACTGTCAGCAGGAGGTGGCCTATGCCCGCCAGTTGAACAAACGCATGATTCCCCTCTTGATTGCCGAAATGCCCTTAGAGGAGATTCCAGCGGAGCAACGATCGCTCCAATTTATTAACTTCAAAGGCTTTGCCAGCGTCACAACACCCAACACCTCCACCGCGATCCAGTCGCTGTTGCAACTGCTCAAACGTCACCAAGACTACGATCAGTGGCACCGGGATCTCTTGGTGCGTACCCTCGTTTGGGATCGCCAAGAACGGCCTAAAAGCCAACTGCTCCGGGCCGATCAATTGGCAGTGGCGGAGCGGTTTCTGAAGCTCTATGCCCAGCAGGCCCACAGTGAGGAACCGGAACTTCAGCCCCTCATCCTCAGCCAGGAAGACTATATCGCCGAAAGTCGGGAGAAGAATAAGTTTTTTGATGCCTTTATTTCCTATGGGCGGGCAGATAGTAAGGCGTTTGCGACGGCCCTCCACGATCGCCTCACCGCTGTGGGGTATCGAATTTGGTTTGATCAAAATGATATTCCCCTAGGGGTCGATTTCCAGGAGCAAATTGATGACGGTTTAGAAAAGGCCGATAACTTCATTTTTATCATTGCGCCCCACTCCGTGAATTCGCCCTACTGCGGTAAGGAAGTGGACTTGGCTGCGCGACGCAATAAGCGCATTATTCCCCTGCTCCATGTCGAGGAAATTAGTCAGGAAACCTGGCAGGAACGCAACCCCCAGGGCACGATCGCCGAGTGGGAAGCCTATCGCGCAGCGGGTAAACAGTCCTGTTTCCCCAATATGCCTGCGGTCATTGGTCGGGTGAACTGGATTTACTGTCGAGAAGGGGTGGATGATGCGGAACAGTCCTTTGCGGGGCTGACGGAACTGTTGGAGCGCGATCGGGAGTATGTCCATGAACATACAGAAATTTTAGCGCGGGCACTGGAATGGAACCGCAATCAGCGCCAAATTCGCTATTTATTGGTTGGAGATGAGCGTAAAGCAGCGGAAGAGTGGCTACAAACTCGTTTCCGCGATCGCCAAGCCCCCTGTCAGCCCACCGATCTACACTGTGAGTATATTTGCGAAAGCATTAAGAACGCCAACGGTTTTATGACCCAGGCGTTTATTGTCCATGCAGAGGCCGATCAGGCCATGGCGGAAAAGGTACGCCAAAGCTTGACTCGCCAGGGCATTACCGTGTGGCGCAGTTCGACGGATGTTCAGCAGGGGGTTGATTTTCAGGACACGATCGATCGGGGCGTTGAAGAAACCGATAACCTCATTGTTTTGGTTTCCCCCAATGCCGTAGCTTCACCCAATTGCCACTATGAATTGGGCTACGGCCACGGCTTTAAAAAGCGCATTATTCCCATCCTCATGGCCCCGACGGATTTCACCTATATCCCAGCCGATATCCGCAGCCTTCAGTTTATTGACATGACCCAAGGGGAGGGGGAAGAATCCTACGATAAAGCCATCAATAAACTGCTGCAAACCCTGCAAAAAGATGCCCCCTATCACCAACAGCACAAACTGCTGCTGACCCAAGCCCTGAAATGGGAGCGGCAGAAGTATAATCCCAGTATTTTACTGCGGGGCAACGCCCTCAAGCAGGTCGAAAGCTGGTATCAGGTGGCTAAAACCCACGCCTTCCACAGTCTGGTGGCAATCCAGCAGGAATTTCTCGATGAAAGTCGGCGACAGCCCCCCAACCAAACCTTTAATGTCTTTATTTCCTATTCGCGATCGGATGGGGACTTTGCCCGCAAGCTCAATGAAAACCTCCAGATTCAGGGGATGATTACCTGGTTTGACCAGGAAAATATCGACATCGGCACGGATTTCCAGCGGGAGATCTATCGGGGCATTGAAAACTCCGAGAACTTTCTGTTTATCATTTCGCCCAATTCCGTGCTGTCGCCCTATGCCAAGGGGGAAATTGAGTATGCCGCCAAGCTCAACAAGCGCTTTGTGGTCATTCTCTACCGTGAGGTGCCCCCCTCTTCGCTGCACCCCGTCATTGCCAATGTCCAGTGGATTGACTTCCGCCGTCGGGGGGGAGACTTCCTGTTTAACTTTGGCGAACTAGTGCGGATGTTGGCCAGCGATCCGGAGCATATCCAAGCCCATACCCGTTTGCTGGTGAAAGCCAGTGAGTGGGACATGGCCGATCGGGATGATGGCTTTTTGCTGCGGGGCAAAGACCTCACCCAGGCCACCCTCTGGCTCAACCACATCGGCGATCGCACGCCCCAGCCCACAGACCTGCAACTGGCCTATATTAAGGCCAGTCAAGCCCTGCCTTTTCGGCGGATTCGACCACGATCGGCGGTTTTAAGCGTCCTAGCCGCGACGGTCACCGTCTTTGTGGCGCGGTTCCTGGGGGCAACCCAGGGGGCAGAACTACGGGCCTATGACCTCCTGATGCGGCTGCGACCCGTGGAACCCCAGGATGCCCATACGGTGGTGATCGAAGTGGATGCAGAAAGCACCCGTTGGTTGCGCAAAGAACTGATTGAGGGCCGCTATGAGCCGGGATTAGGCACCATTCCCGACGCTGCCCTCAACGATCTGCTGGGCATTCTCCTGAACCACAAACCTCGCCTCATTGCCCTAGACTTTTACCGGGACTTTCAGGCGGACCCCGTGGTGGCCGATCGCCTTGCCCAAACCCCAGACCTGATCACCGTCTGCAAAGCGGCCACCGTTGATGAGCGCGGCTTAGCCTTGGATGGCTACACACCGCCCCCAGAGATTCCAGCCCTCGATTGGCCGAATCGAGTCGGTTTTGCCGACTTATCCGAAGATGGCGAAAAAATGGTCCGTCGCCACTATATGCTCAAGCCCAGTGATCCAGAGTTCTGTCCCGTCGATGGGGCGATGAGTTTTGTGGTGGCGCGGCGGTTTGTGGACGCTGAAGGCCAGAGCTATGAACCGCCCTATGTGCGCCAAGGGGGCGAAGTCTACTATGGCAAATTCCTGAAGCTGGGGAATCTGACGGTGCCCCAACTGCTGGGAACCGGAGGCGGCTACCAAGATTTGGGCGGACTGCTCAATGGCTACCAAATCATGGTCAACTACCGCAGTTCCTATCATCCTGAGGATTCCAGCCTAGCCCCGTCTCCTACCTACTTTGCCCCCAGTATTTCCCTAAAAGCCCTGTTAACCGGCGAAAAAACAGCGGCAGAACTGGATGAGTTACTGGCCGATCGGGTTGTGTTTGTGGGCTTTAGCGATCGGGCCGATCCCACCAGTGATTTTTGGTCTACCCCCGTGGGGGAAATGCCGGGGGTCCATGTCCAAGCCCAGATGGCCAGCCAGTTGATCAATGCGGTGCTCGACGATCGTCCGCTGATTTGGTGGTGGAGTTGGACCACGGAAACGGCTTGGAGTGGGCTGTGGGCTGCGCTGGTGGCAGGGTTAATGTGGGGGGTTTCAGCGACTAATAAGCGGCTTTTGGGCAGCATGGGGCTGGTACTGCTGCTGACAGGGGTTTGCTACGGCGTTCTCGTCAGCAGCGGGGGCTGGCTCCCCTTAGTCCCGCCCTTGGTAACCATGACCTTGAGCGGCCTAGGGGTCATCTGGCTGACCCAGCGCCTCCGCAACCCCTAGGATCACTGCCGATCGCCGCCGATCGCCGCCCTTGCCCCCCGCACCCAGTTGGGAACAGGGCGATCAACATACCCTATAATCCAAAATCCAACCCTATAATCCAAAATCCAAGGGTCCATCTCACTGGCTCAACGGGGACAGATAAACCGATAAGGCTTGTAGTGCGGACTTGAGTCCGCCCCTTGGCAAACGTGAACTGCACCCGACCAGAGGCTTCCCAGAGTCTGCCCCGGTGAGATGCGCCCCAGGTCCAGCCCAAAGATTCCAGCCCAAAGATTCCAGCCCAGCGATACCGTTAACCCTTGCCCTATGACCCTCACCGCTAGCGCCACCCTCACCGACCTCGGTCGCCAAACCCGCACCGCTGCCCGCCACCTGGCCACCCTCAGCCTAGAGCAGCGCAATGCCGCCCTCGAAGCCATGGCCCAAGCCTTAGCAGACCAAGCGGCGGCGATCGTGGCGGCCAATGCAGCCGACTGTGCCGCTGCCCAGGACGACGGCATTGCTCCGGCTTTGGCGGCGCGGCTCAAGCTGGGGGAAACCAAACTTCGGGGGGCGATCGCCGGGGTACGTGATGTCGCTCGGTTGGCGGATCCCGTCGGAACTGTGCAGATTTTGCGGGAATTAGATAAAGGCTTAGTGCTGAAGCGGCGAAGCTGCCCCGTGGGGGTTCTAGGGGTGATTTTTGAGGCTCGACCCGACGCAGTTATTCAGATTGCGGCCCTTGCGGTCAAGTCCGGGAATGGGGCCATTCTCAAGGGGGGAAAAGAAGCGGTGCGCTCCTGTCAGGCGATTATGGCAGCCCTCCAGGCCGGTTTAGCCCACAGTGAGGTCAATCCCCAGGTCTTGCAACTGCTGACAACCCGCGAGGAGACCTTAGAACTGCTGAGCCTGGATCAGTACGTAGATTTAATTATTCCACGGGGATCCAACAGTTTTGTTCGCTTTGTCCAAGACAATACCCGCATTCCGGTCCTAGGTCATGCCGACGGCATTTGTCACCTCTATATTGACCCCAGTGCTGACCTAGACAAGGCGATCGCCATTGCCATTGATGCCAAGACCCAATATCCCGCTGCCTGTAATGCGATCGAAACCCTCCTAATTCACCAAGAAGCCGTCAAGAGCCATTTAGGGCCGATCGCCCAAGCCCTAGAGGCCGCAGGCGTTGTTTTGAAGGGAGACGCAGCAACCCGCCAAGTTTTACCCCATCTCGCCGCAGCCACAGAAGAGGACTGGTCTACGGAGTACAGCGATTTGGTCCTCTCGATCCGGGTGGTCAATTCCCTAGACATGGCCCTGGATCATATCAATACCTACGGATCTCGCCATACGGATGCGATCGTGGCGGAAGATCAAGCCGTTGCGGCCACTTTCCTCGCCCAGGTCGATAGCGCCGGGGTTTATCACAACTGTTCAACCCGGTTTGCCGATGGTTTCCGCTATGGCTTTGGGGCAGAGGTGGGCATTAGTACCCAAAAGATGCCCCCCCGTGGTCCGGTGGGTTTAGAAGGTTTGGTGACCTATCAGTACCAATTGGTAGGCAATGGCCATATTGCAGCGACCTACAGCGGTGATGGCGCTAAAGCCTTTACCCATCGGGACTTGCAAGGTGATTTGGGCCAGTAATTTGGCTGCATCTTGGGCGCGAAAACCACGCCCCTACAGGACGTTTGGGATCGTAGGGGTCAGGTTTCCTGACCCGTCCTCTGCGCCTAGGTTTAACCTACTTTTGTCGGTCAATCAGGGGAGAGGGATTGAGGGTGAGGGTTTCTAAGGCGGGATGCGCCCCTTGATCGGGATCTGCGGAGCGCTCTGGTTCCGCCCTCGGTTGATGGAGGGGTAACTGAATGGTGAACAGGGTGCCAAAGTTCGGCTCTGACCGACAGGTGAGGGTGCCCCGATGGCGATCGACCACAATTTGATGACTAATCGCAAGGCCCAAACCCGTCCCTTTGCCCACATCCTTAGTGGTAAAAAAGGGATCAAATAACTTGGCCTGAATGGCGGGGGGGATCGGGTCGCCGGTATTGTGGATCTGAATCTGCACCGCAGCCTGCTCCGGTAGCACCTGGGTCCGAATGGTAATGCAATGGGGTTGCTCCCAACTCATGGTTTCCAGGGCATCGATCGCATTGGCCACAATATTCATCACCACCTGGTTTAACTGACTGGGATAGCACTCCACCATCGGCAGTTGCCCATACTCCCGCACCACTTGAATCTCCGGATGGCTGCGCTGCTCCCGCAACCGATTCTGCAAAATCAATAACGTACTTTCAATGCCCTCATGGAGATCCGACTCTTTGAGGTCGGCCTCATCCAAACGTGAAAAGTTCCGAAGAGACTTGACAATTTCCTGAATTCGGGTTGCCCCCACATGCATCGATTCAAGGATTTTGGGTAAATCTTCTTGGACAAATTCTAGATCTAGCTCCTCGATCTGATCCTGGATCTCTGGATGGGAATCGGGGTAATAGCGCTGATAGAGATCCACCAGCTTGAGGAGTCCTAGGCCATAGCTTTCAGTATATTTTAAGTTACCAAAAATAAAATTGACAGGATTATTAATTTCATGGGCAATCCCCGCAACCATTTGACCCAAACTGGACATTTTCTCCGTTTGAATCAGTTGGGTTTGCGTTTGCTTGAGGCGGCTGAGGGTTTTCGCTAAATCCTGGTTTCTGGCCCGTAGCTCTAGGGTTCGCTCTTGGACGCGATCTTCTAAGGTTTGGTTGGCCTCGGCTAGCTCCCGTAGGGATGCCTGGAGGTGATCCGTCATGGCGTTAAATTGCTTAGCGAGGGTGCCAATCTCATCCTGAGCCACCATAGATAGCCGCGTTTCTAGATCTCCGTCGATAATTTGCCCTGTGCGTAGGGTTAGGCGGTGGAGACGGCGGGCAATGCTTTCCTGGAGCAGGTAACCCAGCGCCAAGGCCACGGCCAAAATCACTACCGCTAAACCCAGGGTTTGCCACTGGGTTGCCACCAACTCCCGCTGACTGCCGTTGAGATCGTCCTGCAAGGCCAACTGCTGGGTTGCCACAATCTGCTCCAGGAGTGCAATCATTTCACTGGCGAGGGGTTCGGCCTGGGTTTGGAAGAGGTACAGATCCTCACGGGCACGATCGCCCTCCATAATGGCCAGCAACTGGGGGGGCAAGGCCCGCAACTGATCGTAGTGAGCGGTGATCTGGGCGAGCCATTGTTGCTGCTGGGGCGAAAGTTGGCTTTTTCGGGCCTGAAGCGTCTGCCAAGCGGCTTCTGTCACCTGCATACTCGCGCTATAGTCAAAGCGGAACGTATCATCCCCGGTGGTGACATAGCCCTGGAGGGCGGCGATCATTTGGGTAAAGCCCGCCTTAAACGCCGTGAGGTCTCGCATCAGGGTGAGGTTGGCAGCAGTAGGCGATCGATCGGCTTGGGCATTTAAGATTAGCTCGATATCATTGTTAATTTGGCTAGCCAAGACGATCGCCTCTTGCTCAAAGCGTTGGCGAGCAGGCTGGTTTTTGAGGGTATTGTCCCGGAGGCTAAAAAGTTGGTCTGGTAAGACGATCCAGGTTTGGTAAAGGCTTTGGAGTTGGGCGAGATGGTCCGCATCAAGGGCAGAATCCGGCTGTTGGGCCAGGGCGTTAATCGCAACGAGGTGTTCCTCAAAGGCAAAGCGGGACCCTTGGTAAGCATGGCGAAAGTCAGACTGGCCCGTGGCCAAATAGCCCCGCACATTGGAGAGCATAGTCAGCAACTGAATCTGGGCATCCCCCGACTCCACCACCAAGGGCACCCGCACCGTTTGGGTTTGCTCGATCGAGTCTGTGGTTCGCACACTGGCAAAATAGGTGCGCCCCACGGCCCCAAAGGCCAGCACCACCAACACCCCAAACCCAAAATCTAGCTTGGTGCGAATACTGCGATTATTGAGAAAATGCCTCAGCCAACGGGCTAACTTTGGCTTATATTGCTCGATTTCGGTCATCTTCAGACTCCTAAGTCCTGCTTCGTCGCAACCTTTTGGGCTGTATAGGCCATCAGGGCAAACTCACTGGTTCGCTGCCAGTTATGGGTCTGGGTTTGAAACTGTCGCCACTGTTCATAGACGCGCTTAAAGGTCTGATCCCCTTGGCTCTGTTCTGTATAGAACTCTAGCGTAGCCCGCTGGGCCGCTGCCAAAATTTCAGGCTCATAGGCTTGTACCTGTGTTCCCCCCAGAATCAGCCGTTGCAGAGCCTCTCGGTTGACTGCATCATACTCTGCCACCATGAGTTGATGGGTTTCAAGGGTTGCAACATAGAGGGCTTGTTGATACTCCAGGGGTAATTGCTGCCACTGTTGCAGATTGACCTGAAGCTCATAGGTGGTGCCCGGTTCCCACCAGCCGGGATAGTAGTAGATGCCAGCGACACGGCTTAGCCCTAGTTTTTCGTCTTCATAGGGGCCAACCCACTCCGCCGCGTCGATCGTGCCCTGCTCCAGCGCCGCAAAAATTTCCGTCCCCGCCAGCGACTGCACATCCACCCCCAGCCGCTTCATCACCTCTCCCCCCAGACCCGGAATCCGCATTTTTAGCCCCTGAAGATCGGCGGGCGTTGCGATCGGCTGCTTAAACCAGCCCCCCATTTGCGCCCCGGTATTCCCCGCCGCAAAGTTAATCACCCCCAACTCCGCATAAATTTCCTGCATCAGTTCCAGCCCCCCCGCACCGTAGAGCCATGCGTCTTGCTGGGCAGCGTTGAGGCCAAAGGGCACCGTTGTGGCAAAGGCAAGGGCGGGCTGCGTTTTAACATAGTAGTAGCTGGCGGTGTGCCCACAGGCGACAGTACCATCCGCCACCGCCGCCAATACGTCCAGCCCTGCGGTGAGTTCCCCCGACTCATAGGGCGTAATGCTAAAGCGGCCTTGGGTCAGTTCCCCAACGCGCTGACAAATGCGGGTTGAGCCACCAAACACGACTTCCAAAGATTTCGGCCAACTGGTCGCCATCTGCCAACTGAGGGAGGGGAGGCTGGTGCGATCGAGGCTGAGGGAGGGGGAAGGCGATTGGGCGAGACTTGGGGCAAAAAGCGGGGCAGAACCGGGGCGATGGCCCCAGGCAAGGGCGGCAGCACCTGCGGCGAGGGCGGTGTTAAATCTGCGGCGATGAGTGGAATACCGACGGCGATCGGGCGTGGGACGATCGGGCGCGGGACGATCGCAAGCATTAGCCGAGCAATCACGATCGGGCGCGGGACGATCGGGGTGTTGGGGATTAGGCAGGGGATTAGACATAGGGGTTAGTCCAGGCGTGCAAAACAGAAACAGAGCGGTGTTGGGGAGAATCGGGGGCATTTCACTTTTGCCAGGGGGCGGACTAAAGTCCGCACTACGGGACGGACTAAAGTCCGTACTACGGGCTTTTTTGCTACGGGACGGACTAAAGTCCGCACTACGGGACGGACTAAAGTCCGCACTACGGGACGGACTAAAGTCCGCACTACGGGCTTTTTGAGAGAATCGGCCTTGCAGAGCAAAAAACAGAGCAAAAACTGCGCCTCCAGCGATCTAGGGTTAGATCCTCCCAGGAAGATCTTTCCCGTGAGGTGATCCCGTTGCAGCAGGCTCTTGCCCTAAATCCTTAGCGGGCTAAAACAAACTGGGCAAAGCCTAGCTCATTAAACTGGTGCCATTGATAAACCTGTTGCCGAAACTCTAGCCAACGGGTGTAAACAGCGCGAAATTTAGCGTTTTGTTGACTTTGACGATCGAGAACGGCTTCCGTAGCAGCATAGGCCGCATCTAAAATAGGCGTTGGATAGGGCTTAATCTGGACGGCTTGGCGTTGGAGACGCTCCAAAGCTTGGCCATTGGCAACCCGGTACCGGGCGGGTAGGACTTGATTGGCCTCTGCGGCGGCCAGTTGCAGCGATCGTTGATAGTCTAGGGGTAGGCTAGCCCATTTTTCCCCATTGATCATCAGGGCGAGGGTCTCTGCCGGTGCCCACCAACGCGGAGCGTAGTAGAACGAAACAGCCCGGTGCAATCCCGCCTGTTCATCATCGTGGGGGTTGGCCCCCGCAACGCCCGCTAAGCTGCCTTGGTTCAGCGCTGCAACGATGGCTCCTGGGTCGAGGGCTTGGGGTTTCGCGCCCAGTTCGGCCATGACCTCGCCCCCTAGCCCCTCGATCGCAAAGGCAAGGCCCGCCAAATCGGCAACGCCAGTAATATCCTGCTTAAACCAGCCCCCCATCCCTGGCCCCAAATTCCCCGCCGGAAAGGCCATCACCCCTAGGGCTTGGTACAGTTCTTGCATCCACTCTAAGCCGCCCCCGTAGTAGAGCCATGCATTTTGCTGTTGGGTGGTGAGGCCAAAGGGCACGGTGTGGCTAAAAACCAGGGCCGGTTGTTGCTGGAGAACCGTAAGGCTGGAGGCATGGGCACATTCAATGTTGCCGCTGACGACTGCGGCCAGGGGATCGTTCGCCCCCTCCAGTTCTCCAGCTTTGTAGGGGGTGAGGGTAAAGGCTCCGCCGGTCAAATAACTGACGCGCTGACAAAGCTGTTCGACTTGGGTGCCCAGCAGGGTGGCCGATCGGGGCCACGACGTGGCCATGCGCCAGTTAACCTGGGGCCGATCGAGGGACAGGCTACTAGAGGGGGACGGGCTGGGAGCGGGGGCGGGGGTTTTGCCACAGGCGATCGCGCTGGTGGCGAGGCTGCTACTGAGAGCAAGGTTTAAAAAACGACGGCGGTACATCATGGCGGTGCTTCCCAAAGACGTTGAGGCCCAGACTTTCGCCGATCCAGGCTCTCGCTCACAGCGGCATCTGGCCGGTAACAGGGTCTGGCCTTCAAATTGTACAGTACCCGTTTTGGCGGAACCGGATCGGCTGGATGGACAGGTATTATCCAAAGCGACTACCCAAGCTTAGGAAGGTTCTATGAGTCAGCTACGAGTTGGGGTCGCTGGCCCCGTTGGTTCAGGAAAAACGGCCCTAGTGGAAGTGCTCTGCCGAAAACTGCGCGATCGCTACAGTATCGCCGTTGTGACCAATGATATTTACACCCAGGAAGACGCTCAGTTCCTGATGCGGCGGGAAGCCCTGCCCCTCGATCGCATTGTCGGAGTGGAAACGGGGGGCTGTCCCCATACGGCAATTCGGGAGGATGCGTCCATTAATTTGGTGGCGATCGAAGACCTAGAGCGACGCTTTACGGATTTGAACTTTGTCTTTGTGGAGAGCGGGGGCGATAATCTGGCAGCAACCTTTAGCCCGGAACTGGTGGATTTGACCCTTTATGTCATTGATGTGGCAGCGGGCGACAAAATTCCCCGCAAAGGCGGACCGGGCATTACCAAGTCTGACTTACTGGTGATCAATAAAATTGATCTTGCGCCCCTAGTGGGGGCAGATTTAGGAGTGATGGAGCGGGATAGCCAGAAAATGCGAGGGTCCAAGCCCTTCCTATTCACAAACCTCAAGGATCAGACCGGCGTTGACCAAATTATTGTCTTTTTAGAGCAACATCTACCCACTTGATTTAGGGCGCTGGATGGAGCAGATGGGCGATGTCGCGGCAGTAGCGGTTACAGAGGGGCGAAGTGCGTAGATCGGGGTGACGGGGATAGGGCAGATCGATCGCAATATCCGCGATCGATCGCCCCGGTTTCGCCGCCATAACCACCACCCGACTCGACAAATAAACCGCCTCATAGAGGTTATGGGTCACAAAAACCACCGTCCACTGTTGCCGCTGCCACAAACTCAGCAACTCCCCATTTAACTGGCCCCGTGTAATCTCATCCAAAGCCCCAAACGGCTCATCCATCAGCAAAACTTGGGGCTGGGTCACCAGGGCACGGGCGATCGAAACCCGCATTCTCATCCCCCCCGACAACTCACGGGGATAGGCCGTCCCAAACTCCGTTAACCCCACCTTGGCCAGAACTTCCGCCACTGCCTCTCGCCGCTGCCGCGCCGACTGCCCCCCCAACTTCAGCGGTAGCGCCACATTCTCGATCACCGTCGCCCAGGGCAACAAGGCTGGCTCCTGGAAAACATAGGACAACTGATCGCAACGCTCCAGCACAGGCCGATCGATCCGGCCCTGGGACGGCTGCTCCAACCCGGCCAACAGCCGCAGCACCGTACTTTTGCCACAGCCCGACGGACCCACTAAACTGACAAATTGTCCCGGAGCTACCGTAAAATCCATGTTCTGGAGCGCGATCGTGCCATTGCCGTACACTTTACCGACATGGTGCAGCGCAAACGTATCAGAAGCCATAGACAAAGAAGTCCAACGCGATCGAACCAAAGTACCATTCACAGGCACGGGATGGGTGGGTTGCCCCCGAACCTTCACCCACACCAGGGTCGCCCACGACAGCGGCTGAAACCCAATGCCCCTAAGGACTCAGCCCGTTTTGTTATCTAAGTCTATGCCCCCACGATTACTAAACCTTTGCAACGATCGGGTGCTTCCCGCAGCGTCTCTCGTTAGGGTAGAGCAACGCTGACAACCCATCTTCCCCGCCCCTGTTCCTGTTCTATTGCTGCTGACCTATGGCCCTCTCTTCTCGCAACGCTGCTCCCCCCACGCCCACCAATTCCCCCTTGCCCCTGCCCACACTCTACCGCGCCCTACGGGCCACCTATCCCACAGCGGGCCTAGACACCGAGGTCTTATCTCTGGGGGCGATCGATCCGGTTCTGCCCCCGATCGAGGCAGGCCAGTCCGCCAGCCCTCCCCCCGATCGGCGCTATGCCGTGCGGGCAGTGGTGCGGACCGAGCATTTAGTGCTAGCCAGTGCCATGGCCCAGGGCGCAACCTTAGAGGCCGCAGAGGATCGGGCCTGTCGGCGGGTTTTGGAATTACTGGGGCTAGCCCAGGGGCTGGGGCAAGGGACAGAGCAGGGGATGGGGCCAAGATCAACGCAACAGGGCACAGAGCCAGGTGATCCAGCCACAGATCAAGCCGCACTAGGTCACGACGCGATCGGTATCGACACCAATCAGACCGCACTAGGCCACGCTGCCACAGGTCACGACGCGATCGGTATCGACACCAATCAGACCGCACTAGGCCACGCTACTACAGGTCAGGCCGCGATCGGTATCGACACCAGTCAGGCCGCACTAGGTCACGACGCGATCAGTCACACTGCCACAGGTCACGCCGCAATAGGCCACGACGCGATCGGTATCGACACCAGTCAGGCCGCACTAGGTCACGACGCGATCGGTATCGACACCAATCAGACCGCGATAGGTATAGACACCAGTCACACTGCCACAGATCAGGCCGAAAACTCAATCACACAAGATAGCAGCCTAAATTTAGACCTAGGCACTGGTCTAGAAGAGCATTTAGCCCAAAACATAGTCCCAATTAGCCTAAATTCTCCGAATATCAGCAAAGAATTGGAGCAGTCCGAAGCCGATCGACCCTCCCACAATGGCCACCTTGCCCTAACCCCTGACCCTACGGATCCCCATCCGGGGGAAAACTTGCAACACAACAGTTCCGCTCAACCCACCGCCAAACCGGCAACCCTCAAGCCCACCACCGCCAACGGGGCCATCCTCTCCCTTGTGCCGCCCCTAGAATCTCCCCCAGCCCCCTCTCCCCTAGACACAACCCCCAACCCAGCCCCCCTAGTCGAAGATTGGGGTGAATCCTTGGCGCAATTGGATGTGGAAGTGCGGCGGCTGGGCTGGACCCCCCAACAGGAGGCCGACTACCTCCAAGCCCACTATGGCCACCCTTCACGGGACTATGTGACGGAATACTCAGAACTGCTCGATCTGATCCAAGCCCTCAAGGCCATCCCCAAGCCCCCACTCACCCCAGTGGCCCCCCCTGCGGCGGTCTCTCCTAGCCCCTCTGCCACCGCGCCGACAGCTACCAGCACGGCCAGCCCCGCCCCCCTGCCCAATACCCTGGAATCCTGGGAAATTCCCCCCCTTGAGGCTGCTCCTGCCGGAACAGCAGCTATCGCCCCTCCAGCCCCTGCCCCGATCGATCCCGCTGCCTACACCTCGTCCTCCCTCTGGGAGTCTGCCCCCGCCCCACCTGCCTCCGTTCCGCCTGGGAGCGCCGCCCCCGCCAGTGCCGCACCCGCAACCATTCCCCCCGCGATCGCCCTGCTCTCTCGCACCGAAATGATGGATCAGGTTTTGGTAGAATGCGATCGGCTGGGGTGGACTCCTCAGCAGGGTAAGGACTATCTGCGCCAAACCTATGGCAAAGGTGCCCGTAACCAACTGACCAATGATGAATTACGGGAGTTTCTTGTCTATTTAGGTCATCTCCCCTAATTGCGTTAGATTTTGCGATCGACAGTTCCTGAACCGAGTCCACCAAAGCAGCAATTCCCACCCCCGTCCTAGTACGGGCATCTTGCCCGCACCAAAACCCAACCCGCCGATCTACCCGCCTTTATATCCATGGCTCTGCCCCCCTCCAACCACCCCAACCTTTGGCACCCCTTCACCCAAGCCAAAACAGCCCCGCCCCCCCTCAAGGTCAAAGCAGCCCAGGGGGTTTGGTTGGAGCTAGCAACAGGACAGCAACTGTTGGACTGCATCTCCAGTTGGTGGGTCAACACCCATGGCCACAGCCATCCCCACATTGCCCAGGCGATCGCCCACCAAGCCCAAACCCTAGAACACGTCATTTTCGCAGGCTTTACCCATGATCCCGCCGAGCAGCTTGCCGAAAAGCTCGTGCAAAAGCTACCCGGCGACCTCAGCCGCGTTTTCTTTTCCGATAACGGCTC
The DNA here is from genome assembly GCA_035286285.1 of Prochlorothrix sp. Taxonomy (GTDB): domain Bacteria; phylum Cyanobacteriota; class Cyanobacteriia; order Prochlorotrichales; family Prochlorotrichaceae; genus Prochlorothrix. Next base: position 2,585 of record JAYKJG010000189.1, on the reverse strand, counting down.
CACTGCGGTGGAAGTAGCCCTTAAAATTGCCTACCAGTATTGGCAGAACCAAGGCCAGCCCCGATCGACCTTTTTGGCCTTTGAAGGGGCTTACCATGGCGATACCTTTGGGGCGATGGCCGTGGGGGAGCGCTGTTTGTTTACGGCTGCCTTTAATGATTTAATGTTTGGGGTAGAGTTTGCGCCACTGCCCCAAATCTGGTGGGGGAAAGACGCGATCGAGGCTGAAGAGCAAGGAATTCTAGCAGAGATTACAGCAAAATTTCAGCGGGAACCCCAAAAGTATGCCGCTTTAATCCTAGAGCCGCTCGTTCAGGGGGCGGGGGGGATGCGGATGTGTCGCCCGGAGTTTTTGCAGCAACTGGTGCAGGTGTGCCGGAGCGCGGGGGTGCTGGTGATTTTGGATGAGGTCATGACGGGGTTTGGGCGAACTGGAGACTGGTTCGCGTGCCAACGGGCAGCGGTAGAGCCGGACCTTATTTGCCTCTCTAAGGGCATTACTGGCGGATTTTTGCCCCTGGCTGTCACCGTGGCAACGGAGCACCTTTACCAAGCCTTTTACAGCGACGATCCCAACCATACGCTCTACCATGGCCACAGTTACACGGCCAATCCCCTGGGCTGTGCGGCGGCGATCGCCGGGTGGGACTTAATGGAACACCATGAACCGCGCTTTATGGGCCTAGAGCAGCAGCATACGCGCCATTTGCAGGCTTTACAGGAGATTCCGGGGGTCAGTCGCTGTCGGGTCATGGGGACGATCGCGGCCTTAGATTGGGTCAGCGATCGATCGGGCTACCTCAGCGACTGGGGGCTACAGGTGCGGCAGAAAGCACAGGAACGGGGGCTATTGCTGCGGCCTTTGGGCAATGTTCTCTATTTACTGCCACCCTACTGCATCACCGACGAAGAGTTAGCCTGGGTCTATGAACAAACCCGCTTCATTTTGCAAGACCTAAGCCTAAGCTAAAAGCCTCCCTCGTTCCCACCCTTCACCCTCCCTCGTTCCCCGCTCGTCAATCCCCCAAGAGGGCCGGAAGACCCGGCCCCTACCGTCAATACTGCAAGGCTTCCCTCGTTCCCACGCTCTGCGTGGGAATGCCTACCCCGACGCTCCAGCGTCCCCCTGACCCCATTACCCAATCACCAACCATGTGGGACACCATCGCCCAACACATCCAAGCCACCACCCAGCAGCCCTTTAAGGCCAGCCCACCCCGATCGATCGGCGGCGGCTGCATCAACCGGGGCTACTGCCTCAGTAACGGCCAAGGTCAGCAGTATTTTGTCAAAACCAATGCCCCCACTCTAGTGGAAATGTTCGCCGCAGAAGCCCTAGGCTTACAGCAGATGCACCAGGCCAGAGCTATTAAGGTGCCGGAGCCGATTTGTTGGGGCAGCACGGAGCAGGTGAGCTATTTAGTCCTGGAATGGCTGGATATCGGGGGGGGCAGTTCTGCCCAAGCCTGGGCAACCCTGGGGCGACAACTGGCGCAACTGCACCGCAAGGCCATCAGCGATCGGGGCTTCGGTTGGGATCGCAACAACACGATCGGCTCCACCCCCCAGATCAATGACTGGACTGCCGACTGGGTTGAATTCTGGTCTGAAAAACGGATCGCCTACCAGCTTAAACTGGGTCGCCGCAATGGGGGCCGCTTTCCCCAGGGCCAGGAATTGCTCGATCGCATTCCGGATCTATTAGCCGGTCATGACCCGGAACCGAGCCTAGTCCATGGGGATCTGTGGGGGGGGAATGGCTCGATTTTGCGATCGGGGGAGCCGGTTATTTTTGATCCCGCCGCGTATTACGGCGATCGTGAGGTCGATCTCGCCATGACGGAGCTATTTGGCGGCTTTTCCCCCAGTTTCTACCAAGGTTACCAACAAGAATGGCCCCTCGCAGCGGGCTACGATCGCCGCAAACCCCTCTATAACCTCTACCACATCCTCAATCACTTCAATTTGTTTGGGGGAAGCTACGAGGCCCAGGCCAATGGCCTGATCGATCGGCTGCTGCGGTCAAAGGCCATGGGTTTATAGCATTTTTATCAGATTCTTATAACATTCTTATAACATTTGCAGATAGCGCCGGAATTCCTCCAAATCAAGGCGACCATCTCCGTTTGTGTCCAATTGCTCAAAAAGGCTGCGAACTTCTTCCGCTAAGTCATCGATCCCATCCGCTCCCATCATGTGAATCAATTCCTCAACCTCGATCGACCCACTCCCATCCACATCCATCTCTCGAAACATCTGGATCACCCTCTCCTCGTCAGGGGTATGACTCAGGGCTGCTAAGGGAGCATGGGCCGCTGGCGGGTTCAGGTCTGGCGTTAAGGATTCAGTCATATCATAAAGGGGTGGTATAGGGAGTAAAGCGAAGCAGCCGGATATCTGGATATCTTGCAAGAGGGTTTAAGGAGATTCAGTAGGGTTGAGGGACACTGAAGGAGTCTGAGGGAGGGCCAGAAAACCTGGCCCCTACGGGGAGGGCCAGAAAACCTGGCCCCTACGGGGAGGGCCAGAAAACCTGGCCCCTACGGGGAGGGCCAGAAAACCTGGCCCCTACGGGGAGGGCCAGA
>JAYKJG010000188.1:0-6317 GCA_035286285.1 Prochlorothrix sp. | reverse complement strand
GTTGGGACCGAATGTGATGGTCCAGGGCAATGTCGATCCCGGTGTGCTGTTTGGTTCTAAGCCGTTTATCCGGGAGCGCATCCTCGACACGGTGCGCAAGGCCGGTCAGGGGGGTCATATCCTCAATCTGGGCCATGGCATTCTGCCGGGAACGCCGGAGGAAAATGCGGCCTATTTCTTTGAAACGGGCAAAAACGTCATGGAACTCCTAGAAGCCGTCCCCGCCTAGGCTTTTTCTAGCGCGTTCTGGCACGAACGGTTACGATGTAGGGTGGGCGCTGCTCACCCTGTCCTCAACCTTGCGGATGCAGAGAGGTTGACTCAGTTGAGTCATTAAACCCGTAATTTTTCCGATCGTCCTTAACCTCAATATACGCTGATGACTCCTCCCCAACCGATGACTCCGACCGAAGCCGAAACACTGATCGCACAATATTTTAAGCATGAGGGCTATCATGTCGAGATGCCCCCCCCCAATACTAAGGGCTATGATATTGAGCTATACAGAGGGGAGCAGTGTATTGCGGTCCAGGTGAAAGCCCACAAGGCTCCTTGCAATATTTCAATGATCCAAAAGTTTCAGGGCTTTCTAGAGCTACCGATCGCCGCCAAGTTTACCGATGGGTGGTTTATTTCCTTTTCCGGATTTAGCAGTCCTGCCAAAGCCGACATTAATCGGGAACAGCCCCAGAATCTTGGGCTTGGAACCTACAGAGTACCAGATGCAAAACTGCTTTGGGACTACCTTGACCCTATTACTACCCCACTGCCGCCACCGCCACCCCCGCCACTACCGCCGAAACAAAAATATGTAGGTGTTTTCACGTCTAAAGGTGGTGTTGGTAAAACAACTGTCTCGGCTCACCTCGCAGGTGCGTTTGCTTTGATGGGATACGATGTAGTGCTTCTAGATCTTGATCCTGACAAAAATCTGAGAAAACTATTTTTGCAAGACCTTCAGGATCATGAAGGAGATGCTTCCCTTTATGTCCCTCCACCCCCTCACACGAACCAACTTGGTGCAAGCATTACCGTTTTAAACCATGACCAGTGGGATCCAGAATCCGATCCTGATACCCAGATTATTATTTGCGACTGTGCCCCAGAACTGTCATGCAATCCCGAAGACCTCATCAAGAAATTTGACTACTGCATTATCCCAACAACCCTTAACCCCCTTGGAATTGCTAAAAATGCAAATGTGATTGTGCGGACGTTTCGGCACATCCGTAGACTCAATCAGTCTGTTGAAATGTTTGCTGTGATCAATAGCTACATTACCGACAAAACTAAAGCCAAGAAGAACGAGGTTATGCTACGGAGCCTAGTCAAAGCATTGGAGAAATTTTTAAATCAAGACTCCCTTGCCCACTTTATCGACCCCACGGATGTAGCAATTCGCCGGAGTGATGCGCTCCTGTATTGGGGCTATCATATTTTTGATGGTAGCAAGCCTCAACTCGCTTTCCAGTTTAATGGGGGCATTAGCCATCCTCGCACCGATTTCCTGCAATTAGCAGAATATCTTGAGTATCACACCGATATTCAAGCCCTTAAAGCTGCGGAGAGATGATCATAGCTGAATGGGGTCAAGGAACATGACCCCTGCTCCTCCCCAAGTAGGTGCCTTTCACTTTGGAACAAGCAACCGTAGGGGTCGCGCCCCCGTGCCGACCCTCTTCAGACACACAACCGGGGCAACCACGGGGGGATTGCCCCTACCTCAATCGGTGAACCCGCCAAAGTGAAATGGACCCCTCCAAGTCTTGGTAGGAGTGTAGCCTGCGCACCCAAGGTAAATCCTGGGTAAACCAAGCAGGTTCATGGGTCACTGGGGATGATGATCATGACTTGAGTATCACTTGAGGACTACTTATGAGCCAATTTAGATCCTTATCCATTCGGGGTTTTCGTCGTCTCCAGTCGATCGATCTAGAGATGCGAAATCTTATGGTTGTGATTGGGGCCAACGGCTCTGGCAAAACCTCTTTATTGGATGCACTCTCGGTTTTGTCGGCTTCTGCAAAGGGGCAGCTTCAGGAAGCTCTACAGCGCAAAGGTGGATTGCAAGAAATCTTAACCAGAGGGAAAGCAGCGTGCTTAGAAATCCGGCTTGCCAAAGCCACTGCCCAAGAAAGTGGCCTCAACTACCATCTCAATTTGGTTCCCAAGGGTTTAGCCTACGAAGTCCTAGAAGAATCCCTCAGTCAGCACCGTGATCCCCAGCACAGTGAGCCATTTAAATACATTGAATCCCGTCGCTTAAATATTAAGTACTCCAGCCCTGAACAGTCAGGGTTGTTGCAGCCCAATTGGGAGCACGACCCCCTAGAAACCTCCTTGGCCCAAGTCCCCAAAATGTACCAGGAGCCTGAAAGCTTACGCAAAGATCTGGCTTCTTGTACCTACTATGGCCCTCTTGATGTTTCGGAAGGGAGTGCAGTGCGTTTGCCGCAAGCCATGCGTCCCGCTTCCCTTCCTGGCCCCAAGGGAGAATATTTAGTGTCCTGTTTATATAACCTGCGGGAAACCGATCGGGATACCTTTGAGCATATTGAGGATACCCTTGCTTCGGCTTTCCCAGATTTTGAGCGGTTAAGCTTTCCTCCGGTTGCTGCGGGTACTTTATCCATGACTTGGACCGATCGCAACTTTTCTCAACCCATTTACATCCATGAGTTATCCGAAGGCACCCTGCGCTTTCTTTGGTTAATGGCCTTACTGCATAGCCCTGCTTTGAGCACGGTAACGCTGATTGATGAGCCAGAGGTGAGTTTACATCCAGAACTTCTTCGCTATCTCGTTTATGCCTTGCGAGAAGCAGCTAAGCACACTCAGTTGGTTGTGGCAACCCACTCCGATCGCCTGGTGCAGTTCCTAGAGCCGCATGAAATCTTGGTTGCTGATGTTGAAGAGGGTCAAACCGTGCTGAACTGGGCTGATACCTTAAATTTAGATCACTGGTTGGCCGATTACACCTTAGATCAGCTTTGGGCTATGAACATTTTGGGAGGTCGTCCATGAACCAGCAGGGAGTGAGGATTGCAATTTTAGTTGAAGGCGAAACGGAAAAAGCATTCCAGGAGACGCTGCATAGCTTTTTGAAGGGCTACCTCCAAGCGCAACAGATACCCATGCCAACACTTAGATTTATTCCCCAACGCGGTAGAATTCCAAAGGGAGATAAACTTAAACGGGTGGTTGAAAACCTTTTGTATCACGATGGCTATGATGCTGTCATTGCTCTAACAGATGTTTATACGGGTACAAAAGACTTTCAAAATGCAGCAGATGCTAAGCAAAAAATGAATACATGGGTCGGTAATCATCCTGACTTCTATCCCCATGTCGCGCTCCATGACTTTGAAGCGTGGCTACTCCCCTACTGGTCCACCATTCAGAAAAAAGCAAAGCATAATCGTGCCAAACCTGGGTCGGAACCTGAAAAGGTCAACCACGATCGGCCACCGTCCTACCATCTTAAGGAGATCTTTGAGAGAGGACAGTGTAAAGAAAGCTATAACAAGATCATCCATGCCAAGGCTATTTTCAAAGGCCAGGATCTCACCATCGCAATTGAAGCCTGTCCAGAACTTAAGGCTTTTATCAATTGTATTTTACGTCTCTGTGGTGCGTCAGAACTGTAATGCACAGGGTTCATTTGACGTTGGCGCATTAACCAATTGGGTCGGGGCAAACCCCCCGTAGTTGCCTTGGCTTTTGGCTGGAGCCAGCCCTCCTCCAGCCGCTGGGTCACTTGGAGCATCACCCGCACGGTTCCTTGATCCACTCCTCCCCTGGGAGTACCGCCACCCCTGGGAGCGCAGCTAGGGCTAATCCCGCCCCCGTTCCAGCCCAGCCGTAGCCCAACCCCCCGGACGATCGATCCCCCGAAGAATCCCAGGAGAATCCAGAATTGAGCACCCTTTTCCCAAGGTTCTGCCTGAACCCCCACTTCTTGAGTTCGGTAAATACCCCTTCAAAGCAACACTCCCAGACCGGGATCATGACGCAAACTAGATAGTCAGTGAAACCTGGCTCAAAACCCTGGGTAACCCCCCATGATGGTCGCTAAAATGACCGTCGCTTGTTGGGGGCGATCGACCCAAGAGCCAGTCACGACCCGTTTCCAGACATGGGGGGTCGGCAAGGACCACACCAGCACCGCGATCGCAGCAACACAGCACCGCCTGTAGCGACCCTGCTTTGTAGGCAACCTGCCCAACCCATGGGGAGCAACACCGTTGGATAAGTTGAATGGAGCCAAAGCACTGCCATGGGAAAAGTAGTTGGAATTGACCTCGGAACCACAAACTCCTGCGTCGCCGTCATGGAAGGGGGCAAGCCCACCGTAATTGCCAACGCAGAGGGCTTTCGTACTACTCCCTCCGTCGTGGCCTTTGACCCCAAAAGCAAAGAGCGGCGGGTGGGGCAAATTGCCAAGCGGCAAGCCGTTATGAACCCAGAGAACACCTTTTATTCAGTCAAGCGCTTCATTGGGCGGCGCTTCGACGAAGTGGGGATGGAGTCCACAGAGGTGTCCTACAGAGTCCTAAACGTGGGCAACAACGTGCGCCTCGACTGCACAGCCGAGGAAAAACAGTTCGCCCCGGAAGAAATTTCAGCCCAAGTCTTGCGGAAACTGGCGGACGATGCCAGCAAGTACCTGGGCCAGCCCGTCACCCAGGCCGTGATTACGGTCCCTGCCTACTTCAACGACTCCCAGCGCCAAGCCACCAAGGACGCAGGCAAAATCGCCGGTCTGGAAGTGCTGCGGATTATCAACGAACCCACCGCCGCCTCTCTGGCCTACGGTCTGGACAAGAAAAGTAACGAGACTATCCTCGTCTTTGACCTTGGCGGTGGTACCTTCGATGTCTCTGTTCTGGAAGTGGGCGACGGTGTGTTTGAGGTGCTGGCTACCTCCGGAGACACCCACCTAGGGGGAGACGACTTCGACAAAAAGATCGTCGATCACCTCGCGGAAACCTTTAAGGCCAACGAAGGCATCGATCTGCGCAAGGATCGCCAAGCCCTGCAACGTCTGACAGAAGCCGCTGAAAAGGCCAAAATTGAACTCTCCAGCGTCACCCAAACGGAAATTAACCTGCCCTTCATCACGGCAACCCAGGACGGCCCCAAGCACTTAGATTTGGTGCTGACCCGCGCCAAGTTTGAGGAACTCTGTGCGGACTTGATCGATCGCTGCCGGATTCCCGTGGAGAACGCCCTCAAGGATTCCAAGCTAACCAAGAGCGATGTGGATGAGGTGGTTCTGGTGGGGGGTTCGACCCGGATTCCCGCCGTGAAGGAACTGGTCAAAAAGGTTCTAGGCAAGGAAGCCAACGAAACCGTCAACCCCGATGAAGTGGTGGCGATCGGCGCGGCTATCCAAGCCGGAGTCCTGGCCGGGGAAGTCAAGGATATCCTGCTCTTGGATGTGACTCCCCTGTCCTTGGGGGTGGAAACCCTCGGCGGGGTCATGACCAAGCTGATCCCCCGCAACACCACCATCCCCACCAAAAAATCCGAGGTCTTCTCCACCGCTGTGGATGGTCAAACCAACGTTGAAATCCACATTCTCCAAGGGGAGCGCGAGTTTTCCAAGGACAACAAGAGCCTGGGAACCTTCCGCCTCGACGGTATTCCCCCGGCTCCCCGTGGTGTGCCCCAAATTGAGGTGATCTTTGACATTGATGCCAACGGGATTCTCAATGTCACCGCGAAGGATAAGGGCACTGGCAAGGAGCAGTCGATCTCGATTACCGGGGCTTCCACGCTCTCCGATGATGAGGTCAGCCGGATGGTGCGCGATGCAGAGGTGAACGCCGATGCAGACAGAGAGCGCCGGGAGCAAATTGAGACCAAGAACCAGGCAGATTCTCTGGTTTACCAAACAGAGAAGCAGTTACAGGAACTGGGCGACAAGGTGCCTGGGGAGTCCAAGACCAAGATTGAGGGCTTGATTAAGGATCTCAAGGAGGCCGTCGCCAAGGAAGACTACGAGAAGATGAAGTCCCTGACTTCGGAACTGCAACAGGAGTTGTACAGCGTTGGCAGCGCGGTCTACCAGCAGGAAGCCGCCGCAGCCGGTGTTCCTGATATGGGTGCGCCCACGGGTGAGGCTCCCGGTGCTGCCCCCAGTGGTGGTGCCGCCAGCGGTGGCGATGATGATGTCATCGATGCAGAGTTCTCGGAAACCAAGTAGGTTGCTGACCCTGGGGAAATTGAGGTGACCCGATCGCCCGCTTTCCTTTAGCACAGTTTTTCCATTCAACAAGGCCACTGTTCTCCGGAGCAGTGGCTTTCTTCATGGG
>JAYKJG010000187.1:0-13740 GCA_035286285.1 Prochlorothrix sp. | reverse complement strand
TTCTCGGAAACCAAGTAGGTTGCTGACCCTGGGGAAATTGAGGTGACCCGATCGCCCGCTTTCCTTTAGCACAGTTTTTCCATTCAACAAGGCCACTGTTCTCCGGAGCAGTGGCTTTCTTCATGGGTCAGGCTGGGGGTTCCTCGGCCCATTTTGCCTTGTCCCGGCAGTGCCCAGCGCACTTTGAGGATTTTCCCACCGGATGGGGTTGCACCGATGGGCACAATACTTGTGCCCTGAGATTGCGTGCAAGTTCCAGTGGAGAAGTAAGCACAGAGAAATAACTTTAGGGCCTGCTTGCTTTGTTCATAGATTTTCTGATCCAGTTGCTCTTTCATCTGCCAAACTCCCTCGGCAGATTCTAAAACAGACCATTTCCCATCCTCAGGAAAGTACTTCACCAAGCAATTCCTGCATCACAATCGGCAGCCGCCATGACTTGATTGCTCGCGGTGTAAGCCATCTCTAGCCAAGGATCTGGATCGACAATCTGTTGCATAGCCAGATATAAATTGATCGGTTGAGCAGGTTGCTGACGACCCAGACCCTCTTGATAGGCTACAATCCAACCTATATTTTGGTGTGCAATGTCCGACATCTCCTGGGCAGTGCGACGGGCAGCCCAAAGCGCTACCTTCTCAATGACTGTCTCGATCGAGACATCAATATAGTCCAGTCGATCGGGCATCTGCTTCAGAACAATAGGTTTGGAATTGCCTTCAGAACTTTGGATGGCAATACCGGCCTTAACCAGCCCATTGACCAGTCGATTTGGATATTTTGCAATGACCGGGCCATGCTCTAGGGCTATATAAGTGTTGTGAGAGATGGTATCTCCGAAGTCACGAAGGCTGACCAGATCAACATAGAAGAGCGCCTTATTGAGCGCTACGGTTTTGAGCTTTTTGTCGGGAACGTGGTTGAGGATAGAGGCTGCTACCTCCATTAACCGCTGGTTTCGGGAGTTGACTTCGGCAAGCATCATGACCACTCTCCTTTCAGCCACTACTCTTGACCGATCTAGTATAGGGCACCTCGATTAATCGGGTCAACTCGACTGCGCTCACCGACCTAACCCTGATGCTGCCGTGGTTATTCCTGCTAAACCCTGGATTTTTCGAGGTGCCCTATAACCTCAGCCGATCGCCAGCCCCTTTGCTCCCGCCAGTTCTTACCCTTTACGCCATGACCGATCGCATCCTCACCCCTCTCCCCACAGACACAACCTTTACCTTTGAGCAGTTTCTTGACTGGAAACCTGACTATCAAGCTTACGAACTTCTGGATGGTACCCCGATCCCAATGCAACCCACAGGGCAACATGAACTCCTGACCGCTTTCATTGCGGCTGAACTTACCCTAGAAAGTCGTCGCCAAGGCTATCCCTACTGTTTTCCCAAGCAGGCGATCGTCCGTGCCCTGGGTCGAAAGAGTGGTTATATTCCCGATGTGTTGGTTGTCGATGCTACTGCCTTACCCACTGAACCGCTTTGGGAAACCCGATCGACCCTCACCCATGGCCGTTCCATTCCCTTGGTGGTGGAAGTGGTCAGTCACAACTGGCACATGGATTATGGCCACAAGTTCCATGATTATGAGCAGCTAGAAATCCAAGAATACTGGATTGTGGACTATCTGGGCCTAGGGGGGCGGCGCTACATTGGCTCCCCCAAGCAACCCACTTTGTCGATCTATCAGTTGGTGGAGGGGGAATACCAGGGGTCTCTGTTGCGGGGCAATGACCCGATCGTCTCACAGGTTTTTCCCAACCTCCAACTGACGGCGGCACAAATTTTCCAATCCTAGGGCGGGTCATCAATTCACCGTAGAACCCTTGGGGTATCAGAGTTACACGCCCACCCCAGTTGGATCGGCTAGGGGCTGTAATCCTAACACTCAGGGCATTCTAGGACTAAAGGATGACAGCCCCTAGCGATGAGGTAGGTTACGATAAGCTGATTCGTAGCCGGATGGTGTTTGAGTACCAGGAGGGCCGTAGGTCTTGGTTTGCGGTGGATCCGCTGTTGGCCAACGATCCCCATTTACTGTGAGGTGTTGATCTGTGAAGACCAGTCTGAAGACGCTCGCTCCTCCACTGACTCTAGACGATTACCTGGCCCAAGACTGGGCCGACGATCGACCCCGTGAATTAATTGCAGGAGTGCCAACCCCCATGCCTCCGGAAAGCTGGCGCAATGCTCAAATCTCGACCCGTTTACTGTTGGCCCTTGCGCGGTTTGTGGCTCCGGCCCAGCTTTGTCATAAGGATATGGAACTGGTGGTTAGCGGCTACCGTGCCCAGACTCGGATTCCAGATTTGATGGTGCTGTCACTGGAGTTGGCGGATCTGTTGCAGGGGCGATCGCGGGCGATCGTGCTGCCGGAAATGCCACCCCCGTTGCTGGTGGTGGAAGTGGTGTCACCGGGTAAGGAAAACACCGATCGCGACTATCGCTACAAGCGATCGGAGTATGCGGCCCGGTGCATTCCGGAGTATTGGATTGTGGATCCCCAGCAGGAAATTGTGACGGTGTTACGGTGGGTAGACGGCCTCTATGAAGAATCGGTACGATCGGGGGAGGATCGGCTCAGTTCAGGTGTTATTCCAGATTTTGACCTGACCGTGGCTCAGATTTGTGTGCCGTGAGACCCCATAAGCGATGACCTTAGTGCGATCGGGAGGATACTGAAATGGTGAAGGCCGCAATTTTGGAGCCGAACCGCAAGTATAATTTTTCGGATTACTTCAAGTTGGACTTTGATAGTGAGGCAATTCTGGATTATTTTGGCTTTGGTCTAGAGATTCAGAGAATGGCACTGCCCAAGGCTCAGTTGGACTCATCGGAGGTTACCTCTCTCACGCAGCGAATTGATGCTTTTCTGCCCCATATTACGCTGAGTAGTGAAATAGCACGGCGCGAGTTTCTGATTGCACCCGTTTTAATGGATTTGATCCGGTTTATCTCGCTCAAGGTCAAGGTGAGCTATTGGATTGAAGTTAGTGAGCAACTGCGGGGTGCCTTGGACTATTATCTCCAAGCAGAGTCCAACTTACTGGTCATTGAAGCTAAGGACGAGAACTTACAACGGGGTTTTACCCAATTAGCGGTGGAATTGATTGCCTTACATCACTGGACGGAGGTTAACACGTCCTATCTCTATGGTGCGGTGTCGATCGGCAATGTCTGGCAGTTTAGCCGCTGCGATCGTCAAAACCAGGTGATTACCCAGGATCTCAATCTCTATCGTGTCCCGGCAGATTTAGCAGAGCTAGTCAGTATTTTAGTTGGTATCCTGAAGGGTCTAGACAGTGATACCCTGCCAGATCAAATATCCTGAGGCCGTAGGTTAGGTTGAATTTTGGTGGTGAATAGGGCGGATTTGGCTGAGGAACCGCTTTGGGAAAGCCGATCGACCCTCACCCATGGCCGTTCTATCCCCTTGGTGGCGGAAGTGGTCAGTTGGTGGAGGGGGAATACCAGGGGTCTCTGTTGCGGGGCAATGACCCGATCGTCTCACAGGTTTTTCCCAACCTCCAACTGACGGCGGCACAAATTTTCCAATCCTAAGGGAACCTAAGCGTCTTCGGGTTCGGGCAGACCAAAGACTTGGCAGAGAACCTTGGTGACTTTGTAGCCGGAGTCGATCGACTCTAGGGGATCCTTGCGGAGGCGGTGGCGCAGACAGAGGGGCGCAACCCGTTGAATATCATCCACCGTGACCTCCGTGCGACCTTCCAAGGCCGTTAGGGCACAGGCCGCCCGGTTGGTGACAATATCGCCCCGCAGCCCGTCGATATCCAGCGCTGAGCAGACTTGGGAGATTTGCACCCGCAGGTCATACTCCAAATTGACGGAATCCAGGCGATTTTGGGCTTCGACGAGCTTGGCTTGGAGGGCATCTTGCTCGGTCTTGTGTTTCGTCAGGAAATCAACGGGGTGGCTGTCAAAGGCCGATCGCTCCTCCACCACCTGCACCCGCATTTTGGGATCCCGCACCGTGCGCACTTCCACGCTCATGCCAAAGCGGTCCAACAACTGGGGCCGCAATTCCCCTTCCTCTGGGTTGCCGGACCCCACCAAGACAAAGCGGGCGGGGTGGCGAATCGAGACCCCTTCCCGCTCCACGGTGTTCCAGCCCGAAGCCGCCGAGTCCAGCAGCACATCCACTAGGTGATCGTCCAGTAGGTTGACCTCATCCACGTAGAGAATGCCCCGGTTGGCCTTGGCCAGGAGGCCCGGTTCAAAGGCTTTGACCCCTTCGGCGAGGGCTTTTTCAATGTCGATCGTGCCGCAAACCCGGTCTTCCGTCGCCCCTAGGGGCAGATCCACCATCATCACCTTGCGCTTGGCTACGGGCAGGATTTCACCTCTATTGAGCCGATCCTGGGCATCATTGCTCATTAACTCTGGATCGGTGGGGTGACTGTTGAAGGGGTCATCAGCCACTACTTCAATTTCGGGCAGGAGATCCGCTAGGGCGCGAATGGTTGTGGATTTGCCCGTGCCGCGATCGCCCATGATCATCACACCCCCAATTTTGGGGTCGATCACATTGAGTTGTAGGGCCAACTTCATTTCATCTTGGCCCACAATGGCGGTAAAGGGGAATACACTACGACGGGGGGCAACGGTGGACATAGGTTAGAAATTGCGTCAAAACGTGGATGGATAGAGGGGGAGGAAGTATACCTAAAGCGAGAACTGTCGGTCAGGACACAGCGACCGACTAAACCTAAAGGCACTATAAAACTCTATCAAGCAACGAGACATTTCCAGACACCTTCCCGCTGTTGCCCCGCCGTTGTTCCCCCTCGCCGCCTGTGACTCAATCCACTATTCTCGCCGTTGTTCACCAACAAACCTCCACTCCGGGCCACCTCGGCCACCTGCTCCAACACCAGGGTTATCACCTAGAGATTTGCTGCCCCGCCCTCGATCAACCCCTGCCCACGGCTCTGCACGCCTATTGCGGCGTTGTCATTTTTGGTGGCCCCATGAGCGCCAACGACGATGCTCGTTTACCCTTTATTCGGGCTGAGTTGGACTGGATCCCGCAGGTGCTGGCGGCAGAAAAGCCGCTGCTGGGGATTTGTTTGGGGGCGCAGTTGCTGGCGCGGGTGCTGGGGGCACGGGTCCGGCCCCATCCAGAGGGACGGGTGGAGGTGGGTTACTGGCCCTTGGAGGTCTTGCCCCCGGCGGAGGTCTCCCTGCCCTTGATGGGGCTGGAGCGGGTGTTTCAATGGCACAATGAGGGCTTTGATCTGCCCTGTACGGCCCAGGGTTTGGCCCGCAGTGCCAATTTTCCTAACCAAGCCTTTGTCTATGGTTCCCAAGCCTATGGTTTGCAGTTCCACCCAGAGATTACCTTGGCGATGCTGGAGTTTTGGAATGAGGCGGGGACGGAGATGCTGAGCCGATCGGGTGCCCAGCCCACGGCGGAGCAGTTGCGGGACTATTACTGCTACCAGGGGGAGGTTCACCGCTGGCTGGAGGGGTTCCTGGGGCAGTGGCTACGATCGGCTGCCCCGGCAGTGGCTCAGTCGCCCCGATCGCCCTTGTCGGCCCCGGACTTTGCAGCCCCCGATCGATCCAGTACCTGTCGATCGAGGACCTGGGATGCGGCCCATTAGGGCAGGTTCTGGAGCCATCTCTAGGTCCAGGTTAAGACCGGGAACATCAAATATTCTAAAAAGAAGAGTTTCCAAATGAATTGGTAAAACTGGGCGATCGAGGCCCGATCGCCCACATCCACGCCCTGACTTCGCCCCCAGAATAATCCTGCAATCCCCAGGTGGACGGCAACCCAGACGATCGATCGGCCCGGTAAGACTCCCCCTAGGGCAAGGGCGATCGGGGTGCCATAGCACAGCAGCAAAATTCCCCGAACCCAGTTAAACACCGCCTGTGCCCCCAGACGCACGGTGAGGGTGGCGATGTTGTAGCGGCGATCGCCCTCTAGGTCTGGGATATCCTTACCGAAGGCAATCCCCAGGCTAAAGAGGACAATAAAGACAGATAGGGAGAGTATTTCCGGGGGAAAGGGGGTGTAAACCGGGGCTTTGGGGTCCAGAACTTGGCTAAAGTGCTGAAAGAGGCAGAGATTAACCAGCAGGCCGCGCACGATGAGGATGCAGAGGGAGGCCCAGAGGGCCGATCGCTTCAGGCGCAGGGGGGGCAGGGAATAGGCAGAGCCGAGGAGGAGGCTGAGGAAGAGGGTGGCCAGGAGCCACGGCCCTTGCACAACGGCGATCGTCAGGGCAAGACTGGCGCTGAGGCTAATGGTCCAGCGGCCCTGGAGGGGGGTGAGGGTTCCCGCTGCAAGGGGGAGGTGGGGTTTATTGATGCGATCGAGGGCGATGTCCTCCAGTTGGTTGAGGCCGACGATGTAGAGATTGCCGCCGAGGCAGGTGATCCAGGTGCCCAGGAGGGGCAGGAGGCTGGCGGGCTGGGGGCTGGGGGAGGTGAGCAGCCAAAGGGCAAGGACGCTCAGGCTGGTGCCGATAATGGTGTGGGGACGGGAAAAGCGCCAAAGGGTCAGAAGGCTGGGCATATCAGGCAGAGGCACCCTAGGGTCTAAGCTGTACTCTCTCGGCTGGATTGGCCTTGCGGCTCGGTGCTGAGGCAAGGAGCGCGGCGTTGGGTCTTAGGCCGCGTCCACCGGGCCATTGACCAAACCGTTAAAGCCATAGACTTGACGACTTCCGGCTAGGGCTACGAGGTTGACCGATCGGGTATCCCCTGGTTCAAAGCGCACCGCTGTTCCCGCCGGAATATCCAGGCGCATTCCTTTGGCCGCTGCCCGATCGAAGTGCAGGGCTGTATTGACTTCAAAAAAATGGAAATGGGATCCCACTTGGATCGGGCGATCGCCCGTATTGGCCACCGTTAAGGTACAGGTGGGGCGATCGGCGTTGAGTTCGATCGTGCCCTCAGCGGGCAGTAATTCACCAGGAATCATCGTAATTAGGCTCCGTTACGCAAGAACTTGAGATTAACGCCCGCTTTCAGCTTCAGGGGGCGAAAAAGATGGGGTGACAGCAGATTGTTCCCACACTACCGAGAGGAGTGCATGGCAGTTGCCCCTCCTGTTACTGAATCGGATTACTGAATCGGATTACTGAATCGGATCATGGACCGTGACCAACTTGGTCCCATCGGGAAAGGTGGCCTCCACCTGCACCTCATGGACCATTTCCGGGATCCCCTCCATGACATCTTCCCGCGTCAAGAGCGTTGTGCCATAGGTCATCAACTCCGCCACTGTGCGCCCCTCCCGCGCCCCTTCCAGAATCGCCGCCGAAATATAGGCCACTGCCTCCGGATAGTTGAGTTTTAGCCCCTTATCCTTGCGTCGTTCTGCCACTAGGGCAGCCGTGAAAATTAAAAGCTTGTCTTTTTCCTGGGGAGATAATTGCATGGTGCCTGTATCCGTGAGGTGGTTGTCTGGCCTGGGGTGTAGAAGACCATGGCTGGGGATGCCTAGGGCGATTATCTGCCTAGGGGGTCGAAGTCCAGCCTCAAGCTCACGTTATTTTAAGGGGTGAAGTGGGGGGAACGATCGAGGAGTGGGATCACAAGGTGGCTGAGGTGGTGGGGACTGTCTGTAGGGATAATGCCGTAAATGGGCAACACTGGGGAACCTGCTCTATTTGCCTCCGTCAAGTGACGGATTTTTCAAAAAAGCAGCCATGGGGACAAATTTCGATTATCCTTTGCCGTAGTTTTTAGCGGGCAAGCCCTATGAATGCTGAACTGAACCTGCAAGCGCCCTTGGGCCAAGGAGAACGCCCCATGGAAGACCAAGATCGGCAACCCCCAACCCCCTCCACCGCTGCGGTGCCGATTTCCGTTTACCGGGAACTGGCCGCCGAACTGCAAACCACCCAAGCTGAGCTTTATCAACTCCGCAGCGAAAACCAGCGCCTTGTGGAGCAAAACCGCAGTCTGCGCCAGGAAGCCGATCGGGTGGTGGAACTGACCCAAACCTTGCAAAAAGCAGCCCAGCGCCTTGCCTTCAGTCCTCCGGGTTCCTCCGTTGCACCCTACAGCGCCACCAGCCTCGATCGTGCCAACGCCCCAGGCGACCCCTACGGCAACTACGGCCCCCCCGCCAACAGCGGCTATCCCCCTGGGGGCTACGCACCCGGCCCGGAGGCTGGGGCCATCCCTGGGGAAGCGGTCCAGGCGGGAGAGAACCCCACTGTGTCTAGCCGACCCACGGCCTTCGATCGCCCGGAGCTTCGCCCCGACCCCGATCGAGAAGGGATGGAGAGCGGTGGCTGGTGGCTTGTGCTGACGGTGATTTTGATTGTCATGACAGCCTTTGGTACAGGCTTTTTGATTGTGCGGCCTTTTCTCCCCAACAGCAACGGCACCAACGAGACCCCGCCCCTCAGTAATCCGCAGTAATCCGCAGTAATCCGCTGACCCTTGCGCCTTAGCGGTTGACGCGGGGGAGTCCTGTGCTACCCTACACGCACCCCCTGACCTCCTCCCGTCCCGCCTGCCCAGTCCTACCGTCAGTCCCCACCATGGCCCCTGCCTCCTCTAACCCCTCATTCCAAATCCGCCCCGCCCAGGCTGCCCGCAGTCGATCGACGTTGCGGGATGTGCAAATGCCAACCCTCCCCAGCCGATCCCAGGCCAGCGTTGTCTCTCCGCCCCCTAGCCCAGCCCCCAGTCTGAGCCTGATGGATCGGGTTGCTCCGCGTCTGTCCCTCCCCCGTCTCCCGGCCCAAGGGGCGGATCCTTCCCCCCCGGATGCTTTGGGCCAAGATCCAGCTTTAGCGGCAAACGTTGTGGCGGCAGATGCGGCGACTGATGCGGTGGCAGATGCGGCGGCAAAACAAGCGGCGGATTGGCTGGCAACAAAGGGATCGGGTGGTGTGGGAGCGGGGACGATCGAGGCCGATCGATCGGGCCTAGAGCCTGAGGCCGAGACCGATGGAGTGCCGATCGCGACTGTGGCCACGGGGGAGCAGACTGTTCAATCGGGCAGTGCTCAACCGGGCATTGCTCAACCGGGCAGTACTCAATCGGGCATTGCTCAACCGGGCAGTACTCAACCGGGTAGTTATTCGGCGATCGGCAATCCGGCGATCGGCAATCCGGGCAGTAACGCACCCAGTTCATCGGGTTTGACGCAACCGGGTTTGACGCAACCGGGTTTGACGCAACCTAGTCCGACGCAACCTAGTCCGACGCAACCGGGTCCAACGCAAGCCAGCCCAGCCAAACCGGGCACCGCAGCCCCTAGCGCTCCCTCTCCCGCGCCCTCTTCCCCTGCGCCCCCCGCCATGACCAACCCTCAGCCCTCTAGCCGTTCCACCTCCGGGGCGGCTGCGCCCTACCCCCACCGCGATCGCACTGGGGCCGCATCCTCCTACGCCACCATTACCGTCCAGCCCTTCACCGTCACCACCGACTCCCTCAAGGAACCCAGCCTCCCCAAGGTTAAAACGCCAGGTTTTACCCAACACCGCCACAGCAGCAATCCCTGCTTTGCCATGAGCCTGTTGCAGGATATCGCCACCGTGGTGAACCAGTGGCAACTGGAGCTAGAGGAAGTCCATAACCAAATTCAGGCGATTTACATGGAAGGGCCGATCGTCGATGGTTGGTTAGAGGCCGATACGGGGGCCGATGGATCGGTGCAGGGCTACCGTCTTTGTGGCCTGAACCAACATGGTCAACTCTGGTCGCGCCCCTGTCCTCCGGATCAGTTGCCGGGATTGAGCGTGGCCATTGCCCGCTACCAAACCCTGCGCCAAACCATGGCCCAAAAACACCGCCTAGAAGTGCGCTTAAAGCAGCTTGGCGAGACCTTGGCGGTCCTGCGTAGTCGGCTTTAGCCGTTCCTCCCCAACCATGTCGCCATCCTTCGATCCGAGCCAAGATCCCTGGCTCAACCAAGCGCCCCAGGTCGATTTGCGCCGCTATCAACCCGCTGGAGCCGATCGGGGCCGATCGCCCCTGATCATCCTGCTGTGGTGGCTGCTCCAGGCGATCGTCTTCCCCCTCAGCCACCACTCCGCCCACGGCATTCGTTGCACCCTACTCCGCCTCTTTGGGGCAAAAATTGGCAAACGGGTCCATATTCGACCCACGGCCCGCTTTACCTATCCCTGGCACGTCTCGATTAGCGATGATGCTTGGATTGGCGATGATGCGGTGTTTTATAGCATTGCGCCGATCTGGATTGGTCGCCAAGCGGTGATTTCCCAGGAGACCTATTTGTGTACAGCCAGCCATGATTTACGGGATCCGGCTTTTGGGGTAGTGACGGGGCCGATCGCCGTGGGTAATGGGGCTTGGGTGGCTAGCCGTTGTTTTGTGGGGCCGGGGGTGCGCATTGGGGCCAATGCGGTGATTGGCGTGAACAGCACGGTTTTGGAGGATATGCCCCCCAATCAGGTCTGTTTTGGTACCCCCTGCCGCCCTCGATCGCCGCGCTTTTGGGACTCAACCCCCTAATCACCTCTAGCAAACCCTACGGTGATCCCCTTGTGGCTGCTGCCGGACGGACTAAAGTCCGTACTACGCGCTTTTTGAGCCTTGTGGCTGCTGCTGGACGGACTAAAGTCCGTACTACGAGATTTTTGAGCCTTGTGGCTGCTGCTGGACGGACTAAAGTCCGTACTACGCGCTCTTTGAGCCTTGTGGCTGCTGCTGGACGGACTAATACCAAATCCGACTAATCTTGATTCGTTTTGGTAGGGGCAATCCCCCCGTGGTTGCCCCTGTATTTGGCTGGTCGAGGGTCGGCACCGGGGCACGACCCCTACCCGTTTATTCTGTTTCAGGCTCAACGGATTGGGTATTAGATCTGAAGGGGGATTGGGGTGCCCTCTTGGTTCCACTGGTACAACAAAGGCGTGAGAACTTCCGCTGGTTGAGGCTGACAGAAAAGGTAGCCCTGCATCAGTTGACAGCCCGCTGCTTGCAACAGGTGCAACTGTTCGGGGGTCTCAATGCCTTCAACCACCAAATCCCGCTGGGTTGTCTGGACCAGATCAACGAGGGCATGGACGATCGCCAAATTAACCGGATCCCGCTCCAGATCCCGCACAAAACTTTGATCAATTTTGATGATATCAAATTGAAATTGGCGAAAATAGCTTAAAGATGAATAACCTGTGCCAAAATCATCCATCGCAACCCGAACCCCAAGGTGATGCAAGTCCTGGATACAGCGTTCTGCCACGGACACATCTTGCATAAAGGAGCTTTCCGTCATTTCCACGGTCAGCCATTGGGGCTGCAAGCCCGTTTCGGCTAAGGCTTGGTGGATTAAAGAGGCTACGGGCTGCTGGGTCAGTTGCCGGGTGGAGAGGTTCACCGCTATTCGCAACGGCGGTAAGCCCTGATCTTGCCATGCCTTGTTTTGGGCACAGGCCGTTGTCATCACCCAAGCGCCAATGCGGTTGATGAGGCCCGTTTCTTCGGCAAGGGGAATGAAAACCCCCGGCGAGACTAGCCCTAACTGGGGATGCCGCCACCGCAAGAGCGCTTCCACGCCGTACACCTGTCCTCGGCCCAGGTCGATGAGGGGCTGGTAGCAGAGGAAAAATTCCTGACGGGCTAGGGCATGGTAGAGGTCGGTTTCTAGGCGCAGGAGTTCCTGGGTCCGATCGTCAATGCTGGGGCTGTAGAAGTGGTAGCAGTTGCGGCCATTGTCCTTGGCGCGGTAGAGGGCAATATCGGCGTTTTTGAGCAAAATATCGGCTTCTTCGCCATCCTGGGGATAGAGGGCAATCCCCAAACTACCGGTGACATGGAACTCTTCTTCTTCCAGCAAAAAGGGAATTTGGAAAAGCTGCACAATTTGATCCGCTAAGGCTTGGCTGTGCTCTGGGTGTTCAACATCGGGCATCAGCAGGGTAAATTCATCCCCGCCCCAGCGGGCGACAATAATCTGGGATGCGAGGTTCGATCGCAGCCGATCGGACACATCCGTCAGCAGCCGATCGCCCACGGGATGCCCCAAGGTATCGTTCACCACCTTGAAGCGGTCCAAGTCCAAGAAAAACACCGCCACATAATTGCGGGCTAGGGTTGCTTTTTGGAGCGCCTCCTCTAGGCACTGGCGGAAATAGCTGCGGTTGGGCAGATGGGTGAGGCTGTCGTGGCGAGCCTGATAGGTTAGCCGGTCCGCCGCCTGCTTGCGCTCTGTGATATCCCGAATTGCACAGCACAGCAGGGTCTGGCCCCCATAGGTAATGGGACTGACATTAATTTCCACCTCCAGATCCCCCCCCTCGGCCCGGTGATGCTGACACTCAAAACAGCGACAGAGCGCCCGATCGGGGGTTTGCGCCAGGATGAGCATCAAAATCTCATCCAATTGAGCCACCGACAGCGACAGCAGTTGATCCAAGCGGGAAGCCAGCAACCCATCGCGGCTATACCCCGTCAGGCGGCAGTAGGCTGCATTGACATCACAGAGGTGCCAGGTGGACCGATCGATCAGCACAATCCCCTCCGTGCTCTGGTCCACAATGGCCCGATAGCGCTCTTCGCTGTCCCGCAGGGCTTGGCTGAGTTGGGCCAGCCGTTCCGTTTCTGCAAGCTGTGACTGGGTTGCCTGGAGCGTAGCCAAGGTGTGCTCCAACCGCAGCGCCTTATGCTGGGCCTCTGCTTCACTGGCCAGCCGCGCCCGAAACACCATCTCAAAGGTCTCGCCCAAACGGCCAATCTCATTGTGGGGCAGGGGGGGCAAGGGTTGCCAAAACCCCAGGGCTTGACTGCGGGTAATCCCCTGCTCCAGTTGTCCCAAGGGCCGCAAAACCCAATACCAAACCCCCCCCCGCAATCCCCGCCAACGCCAACGCCATGCCCCCCAGAAACACGCCCCCCACCTGGGACACCACCACGACTACATCCTGTTGCAGCTTTTTGGGATCAAAGACCACTACGGTTACCCCACGCTGTACCGATGTCGGAATCTGGGCGCTTTGCCACGGCACAATCTGAACGACGTGGGGGTGTTGCTGCTCCCGCAACCAAAACTGCTGTTCCTGGCCTAATGCTGCTGCCTTGCGAACCTGGGTTTGCAGCAGCGTCGATCGATCGTAGGCCGTCACAGGGTCAGGCAACAGCACACTTGTGACCAGCACCGTGGCATCGGGGCCAATCACCGTCACCTCCTCTACTCCGGGCAAGGAGGCATAGTTCTGGACCACTCGCTCCAAGACATCCTGGGTCTGGGCATTCAACAAGCCCTCAGCCGCAAACTCAACGCCCTGACCAATGATTTGGGCCTGTTGTTGAGCCAGGTTGCTTAAATTGCGGCGAGATAGGAGCGTGTTTACACTAGCGCTGAGACTGCCGATGCCTAGGAGAATGAGGCTAACGGTGAAGAGTAGTTGTTGGGCCAAGGGGCGGCTCAGTGGAGAAGAGGGTTGCATTCAAACACGGAAAGAAAAGGGTATGGAGCATTGTAGGGGCGAAGCATGGGCGGTAAAGGGTCGATCGCCCAGGGAAGATCTGGGCTAATGCTTCCCCCGTCCCCAAAAACGGGGCTGGGCGGCAAACTGTGGGTCGATCGTCTGTCCCAAGAATGTGATAGCATGGGAAACGCTGGAAAATCGGGCTAGGAGTACACCACCAAAAGTCATGGCCAAAAAGTCAATGATTGAACGCGATGTCAAGCGTGCCAAAATCGTCGAGCGCTATGCTGAGAAGCGGACCGCCCTCAAGGAAGCCTTTGCTAAGGCTAAGACCCAAAAGGAGCGTCTAG
>JAYKJG010000186.1:0-6780 GCA_035286285.1 Prochlorothrix sp. | reverse complement strand
CGTTATTCTGGTGGCTGTGGCACTGTACGGCGGTTGCAGTTTCAGGAGTCCTTGACGGTGAATCTCCTCAGCGATCGCCGTCGCATTGCCCCCTTTGGGTTGGCGGGGGGACAGCCCGGAGCAGTGGGCGTGAACCGCCTCGATCGTGCCGATGGCAGTCAGGAAGTTTTGGCGGGAACCGTGACGATCGCTGTGGAAGCGGGGGATATTTTGACGATCGAGACCCCTGGAGGGGGAGGTTTTGGGCAATCACCGCCATCTAGCGCAATGAAGACCCCTCACCCCCTGGATTTCAGGGCGTTATAGGCCCGTTGCCCACTCCTTGGCCCAGTTGAGGGTTTCCTGGACCAATTTAGGGCTTGCGGCCTCACAGTAGAGCCGGAGCAGGGGTTCCGTGCCGCTAAAGCGCACCATCAGCCAGCGCTGGTCCGCAAGGCGGAATTTAAAGCCATCGGTGGTGAGGCAACCGGTTACAGCTTGACCGGCGATTTCCGTGGGGGGGTTCTGTTGCAGGGTGCTTTGGACCCGATCGCGCACGTCCAGACTCGCCAAAGGCAGATCAATGCGATCGTAGGCCGACGAAAACCCCGTTTTTTCCTGCAAACTAGCGTAGAGTTGGCCCAAATCAGAGCCAGACTCCACCATCGCTTCCAAAAGATACAGCGCCGACAGCAAGCCGTCCCGCTCTGGGATATGGTTGCCGTAACCAATCCCCCCAGACTCCTCACCCCCCAGCAGCACCGGCGTGGTCAGCATTCGATCGGCAATGTACTTATAACCCACCGCCGTTTCCGCCACAGAACAGCCGTACAGTTCCGCCACCTTGGGCATCAGGTCCGAACCGCTCACCGTTTTAATAAATTCCCCGCTTAAACCCTGCCGGACGGCTAAATGCTCGATCAAAATCGGGATCAATACCTGGGAGCTAAGAAATTCGCCGGAGTGATCCACTGCCGCAATGCGATCGGCATCGCCATCAAAAACAAACCCCACTTTTAAGCCTGGGCCTTGCTCACTGCGGATCGCCCGGAACAGGTCCGCCAAGTGGCGCGGCAGGGGTTCCGGCGCTCCCCCACCAAAAAGGGGATCCCGCTGACTGTGCAACTCCTCAATCTCAATCCCCAAAATTTGGGCCAATCCCCCCGCCGCTGCCCCATACATCACATCAGCAAAAACCCGAATTGTCCCCGCCGCGATCGCGGCTCGAATGGCCTCAATCTTGACCTTACTGCGCAAAACTTCACAATAACTCTGCCAGGGGTTGAACTGCTGCCATTGATTGGCGGCGGGGACGGCAGGCACTTCGCCATCTTGCAGAATTGCTTCAATTTTTGCCGTGACTTCCGGCGGAACCGATCCCCCAAAGGCTCCCTTAACCTTGAGGCCAGAGTAGGAACCGGGATTATGGCTCGCGGTAATCACCAGCGCCCCCAGGGCTTTTTGATCAAAGGCGGCCCAGCTTAGGGCAGGGGTTGGGGCGTAGGTATTGGCCAAAATTGGCTCTAAACCCACAGCTTGAACGGCTAAGGCAACGGTTTGGGCAAAGGATTCCGATAAAAAGCGCCGATCGTAGCCCACCATAATCTTCTTCTCAGTTTCGGCTGTACTGTCCCCGTAAACCTCGCCGAGAACCTGTGCCGCTGCGGCGGCGGCTCTATACAGTCGCTCCACGGTAAAATCGGCGGCAATCACACCACGCCAGCCATCGGTGCCAAATTTAATTGGGCCAGGGGTCACGGAAAGGGGGTAAGCCATGGTTTTATCTGCCTAGGTTAAGAGTATCGGTTGAAAGTCTCGATCGAAACAGGACAGCAATCGCTCTACAAATCGCTATACACAGCGTCGCTTCGCCTGTTTAATCAACAGTACATTAACCTTGAGACCCCTATCTTCAACTCTACGATCGGCCATGGACCTCTATCAACTTGCCCTCCGTCCTCTGCTGTTTTCCGGTGCATTGGGGGATGAAGAAACCCTCCATGGTCGCGCCCTAGACCTGCTGAGCTTTGTGACCCAAAACGCCATACAACCCTGGGGAACCCTGGTGCGATCGCCGCTGCGGGCTAGATTTACCTACCGGGATCCCCGCTTGAGCCAAACCCTATGGGGACTAAATTTTAGTAATCCCGTGGGTCTGGCGGCAGGATTCGACAAAGATGGGGTTGCGGCTCCCCTTTGGGGGGATTTAGGCTTTGGGTTTGCGGAGTTGGGGACCGTTACCCACCGGGCACAACCAGGGAACCCCCAACCGCGTCTGTTTCGCTTGGTGGAAGATGGGGCCATTCTCAACCGCATGGGCTTTAATAACCAAGGTTCGGCAGCATTGGCCCAACGGCTCCAGCAGTTTGCAGCCCAGTTGGAGCGCCTCCCCCGATCGGCGGCGATCGCGACCGGTCAAGTTACGACGGGTGCCGCTGCGACGGGTGCCGCTGCAACCGGTCAAGTTGCAACCGGTCAAGTTGCGACGGGAACCCCTTCCCCTCCTCCGCTGCCCTGGCCGATCCCCCTAGGCATTAACCTCGGCAAATCTAAAATTACCCCCCTAGAACAGGCGATCGGGGACTATTGCGCCAGTTTTCGCCTTCTAGAACCCTGGGGTAGCTATTTTGTCGTTAATGTTTCCTCACCCAATACACCGGGCCTGCGATCGCTCCAAGCCACCGAAGCCTTGGACCCCCTGCTGGCGGCGTTGCAACAGGACAATACTCGGCAACTTCCCCTCCTGGTCAAAATTAGCCCTGATCTGGACTGGGAAGCAATGGCAGCGGTCGTGGATTTGGCCCAGCGCCATCGCTTGGCGGGCATTATTGCCACCAACACCACCATTGGCCGCGAGGGACTGCGGACCCAGCGGCTCCGGGCCACGGGATCCCCGGTTGCCGAAGAGGCCGGGGGCATTAGTGGGGCACCGCTGAGTGAGCGATCGACCGCTGTGGTGCGCTTTCTTTGGGAAAAATCCCAGGGGCAGGTGCCCATTATTGGCGTGGGCGGGGTGGCCAATGCGGCCCAGGCTTGGGCTAAAATCAGCGCCGGTGCATCGCTGGTACAACTGTATACGGCCTGGATCTATGGAGGGCCGGGGCTACTGCGGCAAATCCTCCAGGGCTTGGGCCAGCGCCTCGATCGGCTGGGGATGGCCACCATTCAGGACGCGATCGGCTCCCAGGAACCCGATCCCCTCGTGTAACCGGGGTTAGCAGCGGGGGCATCTTGACAGGGTTTGGGGAAAATGCTAGGAAACCGTTGCACTTTTTGGGACTTCGCCTTAAGGTGAGGGCGATCGGATCGCCCAGCTTCTAGCTTGTCCGAGCTATCTTTTCCGAGTAATCCCTTGACGAAGGGGGCATCACAGGGTTAAGTAGTGAGCCAGTCTAGTTTCCGGAAATCTCCAGACATCTGCGCAAAGCGTTCACCACTGTGCTTCCGGGTAGGGTCTACCTGGGAGAGATACCTTCGGGTCAGTTGCGTTTAAGCCAGTTTTGGACGAGTCCACAAGCGTTGTGAGGGGGTCAATCGAGCGGTGTTTTTAAAAAATCTCTTCTCAGGTGCCAAGTCCGGCATTGGGATCGAGCTGACACCGGAGCGGCTCAACCTGGTGCAGTTGAAAAAGCAGGGGCAAGCCTATAAGTTGGTCACCTACATTTCCGAGGAAATGCCAGAAGACCTGATCCAGGACGGGCAAATTACCGATCCACCGGCATTGGTGGAATTGCTCCAAACGGTCCTCTCAGAGAACAAGATCAAAACCAAAAAAGTTGCCACAGCGATTCCAGGGCGGGATGTCATCAGCCGCCTGATCCCCGTGCCTGCTGAGTTGGACGATCGGGAACTGCGGGATATGGTCCTGAACCAGGAAGCGGGTCTCTACTTGCCCTTTCCGAGGGAAGAAGCCGACGTGGACTACCAGAAGCTGGGCTTCTTTGTGGATGAGGACGGGATTGAAAAGGTCCAGGTACTCTTGGTCGCAGCCCGCAAAGATATCACCGATCTCTATCTCAACACCTTCCAGGAGGCTGGCCTAGAAGTGGATGTCTTGGAAATCAGCAGCTTTTCGCTGATTCGGACCATCCGCCAACAACTGCGGCAGTTTAGCTCCCAGGAAGCCGTTGCCATTGCTGATATTGAATTTGACAATACCGAAATTTCCATCGTGGTCGATGGGGTGCCCCACTTTTCCCGAACCGTACCCATGGGGGCTTTCCAGATCCAAAACGCCCTAGCCCGTGCCATGAACCTGCCCCCCTCGCGTAATACAGAACTGCTCCAAGGCATGACGGTCCCCGTTAACCCCGTGGGGGGCATGACCGGAAACACCACCTCCAGCAATCCAGGGGCGGCGGCCATGCTGCGGGTCTTGGGGGAACTGGCGGATGAACTGCGCCGATCGATCGACTTCTACCTCAACCAAGACGAGAACTTGGAGGTGGCCCAGTTGCTCCTAGCGGGGCCGGGGGGCGGCTTGGGGCAGTTGGATGAATTCTTTACCCAGCGCCTGAGTGTGCCGACGAGTCATATTGACCCGATCGAGTCCCTCAGCATTGAGGTGGATGAAGAAATCCCCGAAGTCCAGCGCCCCGGTATGGGGGTGGTGTTGGGTCTGGGGCTGCGGGAGGTATAGATCATGTATAGCTTAGAAATT
The DNA here is from genome assembly GCA_035286285.1 of Prochlorothrix sp. GTDB lineage: Bacteria > Cyanobacteriota > Cyanobacteriia > Prochlorotrichales > Prochlorotrichaceae > Prochlorothrix. The sequence continues at coordinate 2,141 of JAYKJG010000186.1, read as the reverse complement.
AATTTCCTCAACGATCGGGCTGAACAAGCAGCGGGTTCTCCGGCTCCCAAAAAGGGCGGCGGTGGCCCCTCAGCCGCCAATACCCCCATGATTATTGGTGCCTTGGTGGGGCTAGCACTCCCGGCGGGAGCCTTTGGGGCCAATCTCTACCTCCAGAGCCAGCTTCAGGCAATGACGGCCCAGCGGGATAGTCTCCAGGGGAACCTGTCTACGGTGAGTGGCCAAGCCTCGGAGGTTAATGCCGTGACGGAGCAAATTGCCGCAGCCCAGGCCGATATTGAGGCTTTAATTGGGGTTTTCCAGAAACTCCAGCCCATTTCAGCCTCCCTTCAGGAAGTCAGCAACCAAACGCCACCGGGCGTAAAAATCAAGCTCTTTGAATCCAAGGATGGGGAACTCCCAGAACTCACTGAGGCGGAACTTGCTGCCGCTGCCGCTGCTGCTGCCGCTGCGCCTCCTCCGGTGGAAGGGGAAGCCCCCCCAGCCCCTGAGGCTCCGCCGAAGACGGTGACGATCGAGGGCTTGGCCCTGTCCTATGCCCAACTCAATGACTTTATGCTGGGGCTGAAAAATTCGCCCTTTTTGGTCAAGGAAAGCGTGAAATTGGGCACCGTTGAGCTAAAGGGGGCCGATGAGGTCTTCCAATTTCAGCGGTTCGAGCCTGAGCTTCCCCTAGGGGCAGATCCCCCTGAGGCCATTCCAGAGGAGTATTTACCCCAATTTGAGATTGGTTTGCCCTATGTGGTTGAGTTTAGCCTCAATGCTGAACTGAGCAGTCCGGCTCCTGAGGCTGTCCTGGCGCAACTGGAGGCCCTTCAGGCAACGGGGACAGTCGTCCGGGTTAAAGCATTACAAGGTATGGGGGTGATTTCCGAATGACCTATGCAGATGAGTTTGTAGCCGATCAACAGGCTCCGGAGGCGACGGGGCCACTCGGTTTGAGTCCTGTGATTATTGGGGCGATTATTGGGGTTCTGGGGGCGGCTGGGGCCGGTTTCATTGTCTGGAGCCTGATCTTGCCAACTTTGGAGCAAATGGGGACGATCGAGACTGAAAGCCAAGACCTAGAGGGCCAAATCCAGCAGCAGCAGGCTAAGCTCAATGGGCTGGCGGATGCCCAGGCCGAACTAGAGAAGGTTGAGTTTCAGCGACAGGAGTTGATGGCCTTTTTCCCGTCGGGGGAGGTGCTGGATATTAGCTTGCTGGACTTGGAGCGGTTGGTCTTAGCCCAAGGTCTCACCCTCAAAAAGTTTGCGCCGGAGGGGGATATTGAGGAGGTAACGGATAGCTCTTTGGGGGCAGCGGTCAATGGCCGCTTTAAGCGCCAAAAGTACGTCATGACAGTGGCGGGGGAGTTTAACAAAACCCAAGCATTTTTCCGGGATTTGGAGAAATACGAGCCAATTATTCAGGTCTCGAACTATAAGGTAACCTCTGAGTTGCCGGTGCAGCTTTTCCGGTTTGAACTGGGGGGGACGGTGAAGTTTGAGCCGATCGAGACGGAGATCGAGACGGAGCTAAACCTTCAGGTGGTGGTGAAGCTGTCGGATGCAGAGCTAGAGGAGAAAGCGGCGGAGGCGGCAGCAGCGGCGGAGGCAGCGGCAGCGGCGGCAGCACCTCCGGCAGAAGCTCCTCCGGCGGAGGCTCCACCCCCCTAGGGCACTGGAGCGAGGGTCTAAGCCTGTAACGCTGGCTTTTGACTGTTCTCTACGGTTTTTTGAGTGTTTTCATTGTGTGTTGAGGATTATGGTGATGAAATCGTTGTTTGGTTTTGATGCTGCGGGGTTGGCTTCGACGATCGCGGCAACGGCTCTGGTCACGACGCTGAGCCAACCGGCCTGGGCGGCGGCGACCCGGATTACGGGGGTTGAGGTCAATGATACGGAGGGGGGCATTGAGGTGCTGCTGAAGCAGGCCCGTCCGGGCGATCGGCCCCAAGTTTTTTCGGTGGAGCGTGGCTCTAGCTGGGTGGCGGATATTATTAATTCGGAGCTAGCCCTGCCGGAGGGGGGCGCTTTCCAGTCGATGAATCCGGCTCCGGGGATTGCGTCGGTGCAGGTGGTGCCGCTGGATGCCAATAGTGTGCGGGTGATTGTGACGGGGGAAAGTGGCGCTCCGGCGGGGGAACTGACGACGCGCAG
>JAYKJG010000185.1:0-7477 GCA_035286285.1 Prochlorothrix sp. | reverse complement strand
GGCGACATTATCGTTACCCTTGGGCAATTTAGAGCTTCCCTTGGCCCAAATCTACCAAGGAGTAACGTTGAATCCCCTAGAGGGTGAGGGGGGGTGAGGTGGATCGATCAATAAGTCTCTTGGGTACAGTTTGCTATCCCATGGCCCCCGCCGGAGAAACCGAGGATCTCGACCCTATAAATGAGTCTACTGGGTACAAATCCCCGGTTTCCGTGCCTAAGATCCATAGGATCTAGCGTAAGCCTTAAGCGAAACCGGGGATCGACAATGTTCACTGGGAGTTAGGCAGTTGTACTGCCGGTCTTCCAGTTAAGATCGTTCTGTTGTGCAGGAGAATTCCAGAGCTATGACTCTTCCTGGAGCCAGCCCTCGATCGCTGCCGAAGAAATGCGCACCAAGGGATGGCGGAAAATCTCCTCGATCGCCTCTTGGCCCCCTGCCGCTAGGGCGCGTTTAAGCTGCCGCTGGAACTTCTCATTGCCCTGCACCACCTGTTTCAGCAGTTTCTTGGCCTCCCCTGAGCTTAGCCCCCGATCGGCCAGCTTATCTAGGAATCCCTGCACCTGATCATGGAGGTTGTCCACCAACTCCGTCTCAAAATCCGCGAGTCCCGACTCTAGCGGGGCAAAGGGAGTTGAAGGAGGACTAGGCACAGGACTAGGCACAGGACTACTGAAGGGATTGGGTTGGGGAGTGCTGGTCAGGGGTTTTGCGTCCGGTAAGGGCAAATCAGCGAGGGGATTGGCAGAAGTGGCTGATTTAGGCATTGCCGGACGGCGGGACTTTCCCCGCGCCAGTCCCTCAACGGCTCCGGCCACATCCAGGCCACTGGTTTGGCGCAACTGCTCCATAAACAAAGCCAACTGGGCCGCCAGGTTACCATCCTGGGCATTGATAAAGGTGACCCGCTCCACCTCCACATCGGGCACCGTATTGGCCAGGGTTGTCAACAGCGTCTCTAGTTTTTGATACAGGAAGATATTCCGCGCATTGGGGCCAGCAGCAGCCCAGGACTGCGCCAGAGCCTTAATCCCCTCCGCTTGCGCCTTGCCATCTTCAATAATCTTGGCTGCTTCCCCCTGGGCAACGGCAAGGGCCTGCTGCATTTGCGCCGCTGCCGGAGCAATCACATCGGCCTGTAACTGCTGCTCCACCTGCTTCATGCGGGCCTGCTGCACCGCCACTGCGGCCTCGGTTCGGGCCACTTCTGCCTCAATTTCGCCCCGTGCTTCAGCAATCACCGCCTCCCGCTGGGTTAGGGCGTTTTGGATGCGTCGTTCCGCATCGGCGCGGGCAATCTCAATTTCGGCCTCCAATTGGCGAAGTTCGGTCTTGCGCTTGTTTTCCGCTGCCTTAATGCGGGATTCGGCCCGTGTTTCCGCCTCTGCAATGCGGGCATCACGACTGAGATCGGCCCGCTGTTTGCGACCGAGGTTCCTGAGGTAGTTGGCGGAGTCGGAAATTGTCTGAATTTGGAGGTTATCCAGGGTTAAGCCCAGCTTTTGCAAGTCTTCCTCAGCTTCTTCCAGGAGACTCTTGGCAAAGGCGATTTTATCTTCGTTGACCTGCTGGGGGGTCAGGCTGGCTAAAACCCCTCTGAGGTTGCCTTCTAGGGTTTCTTGGGCAATTTTCTCGATTTCCTTGGGGGTTTTGCCTAACAGGCGTTCGATCGCGTTGTCGATCGTGGGTTCTTCCCCCGCCACTTTAATGTTGGCAATGCCTTCAACATTGAGGGGAATGCCGCCCTTGGAGTAGGCATTGCTGATCTTTAACTCAATAATGGTATTGGTTAGATCCATGCGAAAAGCCTTCTCATAGAGGGGTGCCCGGAAGGTTCGGCCCCCTTTAACGATGCGATAGCCCTTAGGCTGGCCATTGGGCAGTTTTTTGCGGGTTTGCTTAGGGCCAGCAAAGATTAGGACTTCACTGGGCTTGCAAATATAGAGGAGGTTGCGAATGGTGAAGTTAATGGCCCCCACGCCCGCCCCGGCAATGCCTAGGGTCAGGAGGATGACGGTAATGGGATCCATGGTTAAGTCCTCAAGGGGATGGTCAAGGGGAAAGGGGAGTAAAAAAAGGGGGGAAAACGAATTGGGACCGGGAATTGGGACCGGAACCTCGAATCGGGTTGCTACTGTGCTGCCGATCGGGGGGGAACGGGGGGCGTAACCGGGGGAGGCGGCGGAAAAGACGTACCGGTGAGGTTAATTTGCAGGGTTTCCTCCACCTGATGCAGAAATTGCTGGACCACCTGGGGATAGGCATTGACTAAGCCTGCTAGGGCTTTGCCATCGCCGCTGTCGATCGCGCTGATATTCGACAAGTGCAACCGTTCTGCAACCGTGGCCGCTTTCTCCAAAATCATGTCCAGTTGCTGAATAACAAACAATTCCGAAGCACTGCTCCCTAACTCTTGCCAAACCTGCGCCAGGAGTTGGTTGGCTTCGGCAGCGGCGCGGGCATTGGCGGCGAGGGGGGCGGCTTCGCCTTGGGCCTGGAAGACGCGGGCTTGGCGTTGGGCTTCGGCGGGTAGCACCTGCTCGACTTGGAGGCGGAGTCGTTCTAGCTCAGCTCGGACAGATTGCAGTTGCTCTTGGGCTTGGGCACGGGCCTCTTGGGCGGCGGCGACGGTGCGTTCTTCCTCGGACTTGGCTTGCTTCTCTAAATCAGCTTTAATACGCCGTAATTCGTTTCTTTTCTCTTGAATTAGGGTTTCAGCTTGGGTTTCCGCAACGGCAGCTTGGCGGTTGGACTCTGCTTCAATGGAGTCGGCCTCGGCTTTGGCGTTGGATTCAGCAATGTCGGCATCCCGCTGCACCAAGGCACTTTGGCGGCGACCGATGTCGTCTAAATAGCCCGCATCGTCGGACACGCTTTGGATCTTGAGGGTGTCGAGTTGCAGGCCCAACTTGGCAAGATCGTCGTTTACGTCCTTGGCAATGCGATCGGCAAACTCCAGACGATCTTCATTCAATTGCTCCGGTGTGAGGGTAGCCACAACGCCCCGGAGGTTTCCTTCCAGGGTTTCCCGTGCAACGCGGCGAATTTCGTTGGGATTTCGCCCCAGGAAGCGCTCGATCGCATTGCGGACAATGACGGGGTGGTTGGAGATTTTGACGTTGGCGATCGCCTGGATATTGAGGGGGGTGCCGCCCTTGGCGTAGGCATTGCGAATTTCCAAGGCGACGGGCATGGTGCGCATATCCATGGTCTGGACCGTCTCCAGCAGCGGCACACAGTAGGTCTGTCCGCCAAATTCGACCCGATAGCCGACTTTTCGACCATTAAACTTATAGTCTCGTCCTGAAATCACCAAAATCTTATTGGGATCGCAAATCCGAATAATGGTGTTCAGGAGCCAGATGGTGCCCACTACCCCCAGGATAAAAATGGCGGTGAAAAAGGCACCGGCTACCCCCCCGCCACTCTGGGCTAGGATCAGGGGCAGTTGCAGATTGGGGGCAAGGCCGCTGCTGGGTTCGAGGGTTGCAATGGGGCTTAAAGCTGGGGACTGGAGGCTATGGGCGGAAATAGTGGTATTTTGGGGGGCTAGGCTGGTGCCTGGGATGACTTGGGCGAGGCTAAGGCTTGGGGTTAGCGCGACTGTATTGGGTTGGGGGGTTGATGTTGACATATTCAGGGATCCTGAAGGGGCAGACGATCGAAGGCTGAAGCTCGCGCAAGTATAGGGTAGTCCTGCAAAGGGGAACGGGGAGAATGGAAGTCCTCTGTCGGGCTAAATGGGGGAGAATGGACTCTAAAAAACCTGTCTAGGCTGAGGTTTGTCAACAAGACCTGGGCTAGCTTCGGGTTTAAGAAGGTTCCGCCGTAACCACGGCAGAATCTGCGGTGAGATCAAGAATCAAGACCCGATCGCCCGCCTCAAACTCCTGAACCGCCTCAGTGGTAGCCTGAAGGGACAGCAGGGTACCGTCAAGGTCCACTTGAATGCGGCCTGGGTGCTGGTTATTGAACGGAACCGTGACTAAGGCAGTGCTAGCCACCAAGGCATCGCGGTTGAGTCCTTTTTCTGAAACAACCCAGGCCATACCGTCTTCTAACCCCACGACCAAGACCCAATCGCCCACCTCAAAGGCACAGGCTTCACTGGTGCGGGCGGGGTAGTAGAGGAAATTGCCCCGCAATTCCAGCTTAATTTTGCCGCGACTGTTGCTGTCAAAGGGTAGCTCAACCGTCGCCGCTGCTCCCACAAAGTCTTCTTCCCGCACAAGGCTGTCGGAGTCGTCACGCCCCAGCCAGCGCAGGACGTTCGCGCCTCCGCCCCCGATGATGAGGGCCAAAATGATGGCGAGGGTTAAGCTGGTGCTGGGGCTGAGTTTGCCTAGAAAGCTGAAGACTAGGCCCGAAAGGCCAAAGATAAAAGCGGCTAGGGTCCAAAACCGCAAGCTGGTGATGGGTAGCAGGGTGAGGATCCGATCGAGGAGGGTAAGGGCAATGTTGGACGGGGCTGAGTTGGCTTCGCGACCGAGCAGATCGACTTCAAAGTCAATGTCAAAGTCCGGGCCATCCAGTCCGCCCAAGGCCGCCAAGGCCACGAAACATCCTCCAATGAAGAAGGAGCAGAAATAAAGCGTGGTCATGACACAGGGTTACGGTTGGATGGGCCGATCGTAACGAACCCCCCTCCGATCCTGGACCAAAGTTTTGGAATTCCTTAAGGTTGGCGATACAGTCTGTTGCACTTGGGAGCAGGGCGCTGGGGCAGTCTCCTTGAATACAGAGGTCTTCTACCGTACCCTTGTACTAAAATAGGCCCACGGGTTACCGCTTAGCCCATTCCCGAAACCCGCTGGGGTGGTGTATGGTGAGGTGCTTCCCTGTCGCTCCTGTCCCTGCGATCGCCGGACCTGCCCAACCTCCCTGAGACTACCCCCCCCTCCTGCTGCTATGCTGCAAGAAGAACAAAGCTTTCAACCCCTACCCGATCGTATCCCTCCCCAAATTGTGGAGGCTGAAGAGGCCATTCTCGGTAGTATTCTGCTCGATCCTGAGGCAATCTCCCGTATTTCCGAGCGTTTGAAGCCAGAAGCCTTCTATATTAGCGCCCACCGGGAAATTTACTATACGGCTCTGCGCCTCTATAACCAGAGCAAGCCCACGGATTTAACAACGGTGGCGGCTTATCTCCAGGATGAGGGCAAGCTAGACAAGGTGGGGGGGCAAAGTCGGTTGGCGCAACTGGTCGATCGCACCATCAGCACCGCCAATGTGGATCAGTATGCCGAGCTAGTGATTGACAAAGCGGTGCGGCGGCAGTTGATTAAGGCCGGAAATGAGATTATTCAGTTGGGCTATGACACCCGCCAACCCCTAGAGAAGGTTTTAGACAAAGCAGAGCAGCAAATCTTTAATTTGGCCCAAAATCGGCCCCAAAATCGGGGTTTGACGGCGACAGCTTCGATTTTGGCGGCAACCTTTAATGAGATCGAGCAGCGATCGACGGGCAAGGAAGCGGCGGGAATTTCCTGCAATTTCTATGATTTGGATGCCATGACCCAGGGTTTCCAGCGCTCTGACTTGATTATCGTCGCCGGGAGGCCGTCAATGGGGAAATGCTTGGCCTATGATAGTGAGATTGTGTTGAGTGATGGTTCTGTGCAAACGATTGCAGAGATCTATCGATCGCAACAGCAGATTGGACAGTCTGTGCCGCGTGTGCTGACTCTGGGCCAGGATTGGCGTTTGGGACTGACTCAACCCTCGGTTTTTGTGGATGATGGGATCAAGCCAGTGTTTCGGGTGGTGACCCGGTTGGGCAGATCGATTGAAACGACCTTAACCCATCCGTTTCTAACGATTGAGGGTTGGAAGCCTTTAGAAGCGCTACAATCCGGGGTTAAGGTTGCCGTTCCTCGCCAAATTCCAGTTTTTGGCTGCCGATCGCTGCCTAAAGCTCAGATTAAGGTGCTAGCTTACCTCATTGGCGATGGCTGTCTAACGGGATCTTCACCCCAGTTCACGCACTGCAACCATCTGCTCCAAGCTGACTTTGCTGAGGCTGTGGGTTATTTTCCTGGTTTAACAGAGTGGCTGGATGACCTGGGTCTCTGGGGTCAGGATTCCCACACAAAGTTTGTGCCTAGCCCCATTTTTCAGCTTGAAGCTTCCCAAATGGCCCTTTTCCTGAATCGTCTTTTTGCCACCGATGGCTGGATGACGGTACTCAAACGGGGTCAAGTCCAGGTGGGCTATGCCGGTGTGAGCGAAAAACTGGTGCGTCAGCTTCAGCACTTGTTACTGCGGTTTGGGATTATTGCCCGCCTCAAGGCCCGTCAAGTTAAGGAGCAGGGAACCCGCTGCCCTGCGTGGCAGTTGGAGATTACCGATGGCCGATCGATCCAAACTTTTATTGAAAAAATCGGCATTTTTGGCAAGGAAAAAGCTGTGGCTCAGGCTCAGGAGGCACTAACCACAAAGCGCTACCAAACCAACCGCGATCTGATTCCGGTGGAGGTCTCGACGCAGTTGGCAGCCGCAAAAGGGTCAGAAAGCTGGAAGGCTTTGGCAGAACGATCGGGGATTGAAGGCAGCAGTCCTCTGCCTGTGTGTGCTGTGAGCCGCGATCGGCGGGCGGTTTTGTCTCGTTCCCTCCAGGATACACAATTAGAGAACCTTGCAGCGAGTGATATCTATTGGGATGAAATTGTTTCGATCGAACTCACGGGCTATAAGCAGGTATACGACCTTACCATTCCTGAAACCCATAATTTTGTCGCCAATGACATCTGTGTGCATAATACTAGCTTTGTTCTCAGTGTAGCTCAGAATATCGCCGCAATTCATAAAAAATCAATCTGTATCTTCAGTTTAGAAATGTCCAAAGAGCAGTTGGTGTACCGGCTCCTGTCCAGTGAGGTGGGGATTGAAAGCGGTCGCCTGCGGGCGGGGCGGGTGCGGGATGATGAGTGGGCGACGCTGTGCCAGGGGATGAATAATCTGTCGGAATTGCCGATTTATATTGATGATACGCCGGATTTGACCGTGGGCGATATGCGATCGAAGGCGCGGCAGTTGGCCTTAGAGCATAATACGGAACTGGGCCTTGTTCTGATTGACTATCTCCAGTTGATGGAGGGGGCCAGTCCTGATAACCGGGTTCAGGAACTGTCGCGGATTACCCGTGCATTGAAGGGTATGGCGCGGGAATTAAACGTGCCGGTGATTACGCTGTCGCAGTTGAGCCGTGGTGTGGAATCGCGGACGAATAAGCGGCCTATGATGTCAGATTTACGTGAAAGTGGATCCATTGAGCAAGACGCGGATTTGATTATCATGCTCTATCGGGATGAGTACTATAACCCGGATACTCCCGATCGGGGCATCACGGAAGTGATTATTACCAAGCACCGTAACGGGCCGATCGGCACTATAAAACTCCTCTTTGAACCCCAATATACCCGTTTCCGCAACCTAGCCAACCCTATCTAACGAACTGCTGATTAGACTGACAAAACTG
>JAYKJG010000184.1:0-2747 GCA_035286285.1 Prochlorothrix sp. | reverse complement strand
TGACATCTCGTTCCGATATCAGGGGAGTGACCTCAAGTCCCTGATCAACCAGCGGCATTTTTTCGATGTGGACTAGTCCCACGGGGCTAGCCCTGGTGCAACCCTTAGATTGGTCGGTCAGAATCCCCCCGCTGGACTGGAGTGTTCCACTGTTGGATGTCTGACTGGGGTCTAGACCCTCCTTGAATCCATGCTTCACCGTGGCAGGGCGGCCCGAACTTCTGCTGCCGACGTAGGGGGTTGTCCTGGGCGGGGACGGTGTGAGCATTGGCCCTGGGGGCGAGGGGAAAGGCTCTAGGAGGTTGGGATCCCCTTGGGGGAGAATTTGCGTAGTCTGGTTGGGTCCATTTCACTTTGGCAGATTTACCCAGTCGGTAGGGGCAATCCCCCCGTGGTTGCCCCGGTTTTGGGCCGCTAAGAGGGTCGGCACGGGGGCGCGACCCCTACCCTAGGCCGAGGGTTCCAAAGTGAAATGCATCCTTTGAGGTGGCCTATTGTTGCCCTATCGGTGCCCTATAATTGAAGCGATGGGAAGGATCAGGCTAGGCTCTAGGGTCAAACGGCCCGGTTCCCCTGGAAAAAATCTGGGCAAACTTCCCCGGACCCAGCATGACCTTGTACACTGGACAGAATTCCAGCCGAAGCTTTCCCATAACCCCGTTACATTGCCAAGGTATGCTGACTTCTCGATCCAACTCAACGCTATATTCTCAAGCCCTGGGACCGGTTGTCACCAGCCTCAACCCCCAAGGCCAAATTTTGGCTTCCCTCTCCCCCACGGGCATTGTGCCCACGGTGGTCGAGCAGTCGGGGCGAGGGGAGCGTGCCTTCGACATTTACTCTCGACTGCTGCGGGAGCGAATTGTTTTCCTGGGAACCCAGGTTGACGACAATGTTGCCGACTCCATCGTGGCCCAGCTTTTGTTCTTAGAAGCTGACGATCCCGAAAAGGATGTTCAACTCTACATCAACTCTCCGGGTGGTTCCGTGACTGCTGGAATGGCCATCTATGACACCATGCAGCAAATTGCTCCCGATGTCGTCACCATTTGTTTTGGTCTAGCTGCTAGTATGGGGGCGTTCCTCCTGTCTGGTGGGACGCAGGGTAAACGCCTGTCCTTGCCCAGTTCCCGGATTATGATTCACCAACCCCTGGGCGGTGCCCAAGGTCAAGCGGTGGATATTGAGATCCAAGCTAAGGAAATTCTGTACCACAAGAGCAAGCTCAATGAGCTACTTGCGGAACATACCGGCCAGCCCTTAGAGCGCATTGAAGCTGATACTGAACGGGATTTCTTCATGTCTGCTGAAGAAGCCTGTGAGTATGGTTTGATCGATCGAGTGCTGACCAAACCGGGCACCACCACTTCCACCAACCCTATTGCTGTAGTCAGCTAAGAGGCAGCTATGTCTAAGTACGACTCCCATTTGAAATGTTCCTTCTGTGGCAAGTCCCAGGAACAGGTTCGCAAACTGATTGCGGGGCCGGGAGTCTACATCTGCGATGAATGTGTGGATCTCTGCAATGAGATCCTAGACGAAGAACTGTTTGATTCGGGGGCCGCGCCTAACCCAACGGCTCCCCGCCGTGAGGCTCCCCCGGAGAAGCGCAAAACGCGGTCTTCGCCGATCACCATGGCCCAAATCCCCAAGCCCCAGGAAATCAAAAAGTATTTGGATTCCCATGTCATTGGGCAGCATGAGGCGAAGAAGGTTTTGTCCGTTGCGGTCTATAACCATTACAAGCGCCTGAGCTATCTAGAGCAGATCAGCGGTAAGGATGACGATGACCAGATTGATCTGCAAAAGTCCAATATTCTGCTGATTGGTCCGACGGGTTGCGGGAAAACCTTGCTGGCCCAGAGTTTAGCCAAGCTGTTGGATGTGCCCTTTGCGGTTGCTGATGCCACGACGCTGACGGAAGCGGGCTATGTGGGTGAGGATGTGGAAAACATTCTGCTGCGGCTGTTGCAGGTGGCTGATCTGGATGTGGAAGAGGCCCAGCGCGGCATTATTTATATTGACGAAATTGATAAGATTGCCCGGAAGAGCGAGAATCCGTCGATTACACGGGATGTGTCGGGGGAGGGGGTCCAGCAGGCGCTGTTGAAGATGTTGGAGGGGACGATCGCCAATGTGCCTCCCCAGGGCGGGCGTAAGCATCCCTACCAAGATTGCATTCAGATTGATACCCGCAATATTCTCTTTGTCTGCGGCGGTGCCTTTGTGGGCCTGGATAAGGTGGTGGAGCGGCGCACGGGCAAGAAGTCGATCGGCTTTGTTCAGGGGAATGATCCCCAGTCGCGGGAACGGCGGGCGGCGAATATTCTGCGCCAAACTGAGCCGGAGGATTTGGTTAAGTTTGGGCTAATTCCGGAGTTTATTGGCCGAATGCCGGTGACGGCCCAGGTGGAGCCGTTGGATGAGGAGGCGTTAACGGCGATTTTGGTGGAGCCGCGCGATGCGTTGGTGAAGCAGTACCAAAAGCTGATGCGTATGGATAATGTGCAGTTGGAGTTTCGTCCGGAGGCGCTGCGGGCGATCGCGCGGGAAGCCTATCGCCGCAAGACTGGTGCCCGTGCCCTGCGTAGCATTGTGGAAGAAATTATGCTGGATGTGATGTATGAGCTACCGTCGCGTAAGGATGTGACGCGCTGCTTGATTACCAAGGATATGGTGGAAAAACGCTCCAGTGCGGATTTGCTGATTCACCCGTCTTCGATGCCCAAGCCGGAGTCTGCCTAAAG
>JAYKJG010000183.1:0-8960 GCA_035286285.1 Prochlorothrix sp. | reverse complement strand
GCCGATCGGCGCTGAGGTACTGGGCAAGGGCTTCAAGGGCAATGTCGGTTTTCGATCGGTGGGCCTGAACCGCCGCTTGGGCTAACTGAGCATCAAGGCTGGTGGGAATCTGGAGGGTCAGGATTTCGTGAGGCGAGGGGGGGGAAGACATAGCGGCTTTTCAAAACAAGGTTTTAAAATCAGAAAGGGCACCGACGACTGGCCGTGTTTCGTCTCGGTGCCCACTCTGGTTCGCTCCTCACACCCTTTAGACTATAGGTGATTATTCCTAGTTTGGCAAGGTGGAAGGGGATGGGGGCACCGATCGGCATAGGGGAAAATCAAAATGCAGCAGCAATGTCAACGGTTGGGCGCGGCATCCGGCGGGGGGCATCCGTCAGACCCCAGGGGCAGTTGTTCCTTGACAAATACTGTATTATTTCTTAGCAGAGCCTAATTGCAGCGCCTAATGTATCCATCACAGGAAACTGAGCCGATGTTTAAACGCCGCCGTTCCCCCAGCCAACCCCTAACCCTTCTCAGTGCCAAGAGCGAAATCCAAGGGGATCTCTTCGTTGAAGGGGATCTTCGGGTTGAGGGCATTATTCACGGTCGTGTGGAAGTGCGGGGCAGTATTGAGGTTTTGGCCAGTGGCCTGATTGAAGGTTCCGAGATTAGTGCCCAAAGCTTGACCAATTACGGCATCGTCAAGGTCAACAAAGTCCACCTCAAAGGCAAGCTCTTCCTGGGTTCCCAAGCCCAGCTTGAAGGCGACGTAACCGCCAGTGCCCTCAACGTCGAACCCGGTGCCCGCTATGTAGGCTATGCCACCACAACGGCCCCAGAAGTCCCGGCCATGGCACTCCCAGCAGCAACTACCCAAGAGTTTACCCCCACGAAAAAGCAGCAACCAGAGATTATTCTGGGAGAAAGCAAGGTTTCACGTTAATTTCCCCGATCGGCGGGCTGGGAGAGATTGCTTGCTGGCTCCAACTGGCTCCAAGGGGAGATGCCCCCGTTATTTCGCCCTTTTTCCGTTATGCCCACTCCTTGGGACAGCCCCCACGGGGATAGTTTCACCGGGGATAGTTTCACCGGGGATAGTCTTGCCGGGGATAGTCTTGCCGGGGATCCGTCCCAGTTGCGCCGATCGCTCCTAACCTGGTATCGCCGCTGTGGACGGGAGTTGCCCTGGCGCAGTTATACAGATCGCGCTCCCGCAGGTCAGACCACTGCCGATCGTCTGGACCTCGATCGCCCAGATCCCAGTAGTCCAACTGCCGATCGCCCGGATCCCAGTAGTCCAACTGCCGATCGCCCGGATCCCGATCGTCTGGACCTCGATCGCCCGGATCCCAGTAGTCCAACTCCCGATCGCCCAAACCCCGATCCCTATCGCATCTGGATTTCGGAGATTATGCTCCAACAAACCCAGGTCAAGACCGTCATTCCCTACTACCAGCGCTGGTTAGCCGCATTCCCCACGATCGCCGCCCTAGCTGCCGCCCCCCAACAGCAGGTTCTCAAACTCTGGCAAGGTCTCGGCTACTATGCCCGCGCCCGCAACCTCCACAAAGCGGCTCAGACCATTGTTCAGGACTATAACAGCGAATTTCCCCAGGATTTAGACGCTGTGCTGAAGCTACCGGGCATCGGTCGCACCACTGCCGGAGGAATTCTGAGCGCTGCCTTTAATCAGCCCGTGGCCATTTTAGATGGTAATGTGAAACGGGTTCTGGTCCGATTGCTGGCGATCGATCGGCCTCCGGCCAAGGTTTTGCCCCAATTATGGCAAGCGTCGGAAGCCCTGCTCGATCGAGAGCATCCCCGCGACTTTAACCAAGCCTTGATGGATCTCGGCGCAACGGTTTGCACCCCCAAAAATCCCGCTTGCTTGGTTTGCCCCTGGCGATCGGCCTGCCGTGCCCATGCCCTTAACCTCCAAACCCAACTCCCCATGCGTGAAGCCTCAACCCCCCTCCCCCTCAAAATCATCGGCGTTGCCGTCATTCGCCGCGAAAATGGCGATATTCTCATCGATCGGCGGCCCCAGTCCGGCTTGCTCGGTGGCCTGTGGGAGTTTCCGGGGGGGAAACTGGAGGCGGGAGAGACGATCGAGGACTGTATCCGGCGGGAAATCCAAGAAGAACTAGGGATTGAAATTGCGGTGAAAGAGCATTTAATCACCGTAGATCATGCCTATACTCACTTTAAAGTGCAACTTCAGGTTTATTACTGCGACTATCTCGCTGGGGAACCCCAGCCCTTAGCCTGTGATGAGGTCCAGTGGGTGAGTTTGGCGACGATCGAAGACTACCCATTTCCCAAAGCCAACGAGCGGATTATTGCGGCCCTCAAGGCAGATGCCCTCCAAGCAGATGCTTAGAGGATAGGAAAGCCTGTGTTACCCAGTGATTTACTGCTCCATCGCCACTACGGCGAAACCCTAACCCCCAAGGCATTGCCCCTCGATCAATTTCACCTAGAGCTAGCTGCGGAGTTAATTCAGTGTTTTCAGGACTATCGCGGCAAAACCCAGGGGGAGTTAGATCGGGAATTGGCCGATCGGGAGGGGCACAGCCCTGACTACAAGTTAGTGCGGGGGTTAGTCCATTTGCTACGCAGTAGCTTTTCTGAGTTTGAAGTGATCAGTCCTTTGGAGCCGATCGAGCTACGGCAGCGTGTTTTTAGTCGATCGGCCCAGCAAACCCCCAGCCTAAACAACACAGCAGCCCTGCTGGAGCAACTGGCCTTTGAACTGAGCCAAGAACAGGAAAAAACCGTCCTAGCCCAAGATATCCGCCTGGGACTCTATGCTGATTTGCCAGAAAATCGAATTTTGACCCAATACGAGCCACCAACCCCCGAAGCCCTCATTCACCGCTACAACCTATCCCAAGTTCAGGGCATTTTCTACAAAGCAACCCAGGTCGTAATTAACGCCCATCGCAACGATCCAGGGGAATATAAGCTTTTATTTCGGTATCTCAAGCTTTTTCAACTGATGGCGTATATAGAAGGCGACGCAGACCAGGGTTTTACCATTACCGTAGATGGTCCCACCAGTCTTTTTAAGGCTAACACCCGCTATGGTCTCTCCTTAGCCAAACTCCTGCCCGCCCTCCTCCACGTCACGCGCTGGAGCCTCACCGCCACCCTCCAGCGCAAGGATTCCTACAGCGGCCAAGTCAAAACGGGACAGTACCGCTTAAGTTCTGAGTGTAATCTGGTCAGCCACTACCCACCGGGCAAGACCTATGACAGTATGCTGGAGGAATCCTTTGTTAACCGTTGGGAAAAGACAAAAACAGAGTGGAAGCTAGAGCGAGAGGTGGATTTAATCCCGATTCCCGGCAGTGTTATGATTCCAGACTTTCGGCTGGTGCATCCCGATGGACGGGTGTATTTACTGGAAATTGTTGGCTATTGGCGATCGGAGTATCTCCGCAAGAAATTTGCCCAGGTGCGCAAGGCCGATCGGCGCGATTTGATTTTGGCCATTTCAGAACGCCTCAATCTGGAAAAGGCCGGGGTCAACACCGCAGAGGTTCCCGTGCCGATCGTCTGGTTTAAGGACAAACTGAATCCCCAGGCAATTCTTGCCGTTCTCGACCCTGCCTAAATTGCGCTGAATCAAGGTACCCTAAAGACAGCCCCACCCTAGTTTGACCCCTGTTTTGCCCCCATCTTTACCCTGCTCTGTATACCCTGCTCTTTACGAGGATTGCCGCAATGATTATTACAACAACTTCGACGATCGAAGGCCATGCCATTCAGTCCTACCTAGGGATTGTCACGGCTGAAGTGGTTTATGGGACCAATGCACTGCGAGACTTTTTTGCAGGGATTCGGGATGTCATTGGCGGACGGACGGGCAGCTATGAGCAGGTCTTTGAAAAAGGGCAGCAGGAGGCCATTAAGGAGCTAGAAAAGCGGGCCAGTCGCCTGGGGGCCAATGCGATCGTGGGGATTGCCTTGGATACGGGCACGATTAATGTGGATGAGAAAGGGGTGTTACTGCTGATTACGGCAACGGGAACGGCGGTTAAAGTTCGCTAATTTTTTTGGAATTATCTCTACCTTGGGGCAAAAACCAGGGCAACCACGGGGGGATTGCCCCTACCGTTTCCTTAGGGCAACCACGGGGGGATTGCCCCTACCGCTATGTTTGTGCCGATCGCGCTCATACTTCTATCATCAAACCTGCTCCTATGCTGCCTGACCTTACCCGCGCAACCCTGGCCGATCTTCCCCAGATCCATCGGGCAATGGTGGACTTTTATGCCCACGAAAGCCTGGTTTTAGATGAGGGCGTGGTGGCAGCCCTGCAAGCGCTCATGGCCAAGCCAGACTATGGCCAAGTCTATGTGATTCGATCGGCCCCCCCACAGCCTCCCGCCAACTCTTCACCGCCGGTCCAAACTCCAATCCAAACCCCAAGCCAAACCCGGCCCCAATCAGACCTCTTATCAGACTCCTTAGAGGAAGATTCCGCCACGATCGGCTATTGCATCCTGACCTTTGGCTATAGCCTCGAATTGCACGGTCGCACAGCCTTGATCGATGAACTGTATCTGCCGCCCGCTCTCCGGGGTCAGGGACTGGGAACCCAAATCCTCCAGCGGGTGATTCAGGTCTGCCAAGAGCAGGGAATACGAATGCTGGAGCTAGAGGTGCGACCGGATAACCCCAAGGCACGCGGTCTTTATGAACGTCTTGGCTTTCGCAAGCATAGCCGCGATATTCTGCGCCTTTACCCCTAAGCAGCAGTTGCAAGTCCTTTGGCTGTGACCAGAGACTCTGCCCCAAACCCCAAGATTTGGTACGGTGTTAGAGGGGCGATCGCTGG
Source organism: Prochlorothrix sp. (assembly GCA_035286285.1). GTDB lineage: Bacteria > Cyanobacteriota > Cyanobacteriia > Prochlorotrichales > Prochlorotrichaceae > Prochlorothrix. The sequence goes on along the minus strand of JAYKJG010000183.1, from coordinate 4,132 downwards.
GGTGTCCTGGGTTGCAGATTGGAAGCTCGCGCCGATCGCAACGGCCTAGATTACCGCAGTGCTCGCCCCGTATTTTACCGTTACTCGCTGAAACCCCTATGAGCCTCACGGATAGCCTCTTCCTCAAGCGCCTTTACAGCCCCGATCGTCCCGTCATCGTCTTTGACGGAGCCATGGGCACCAACCTCCAAGCCCAGGAGTTGACCCTAGATGACTTCGGGGGGGCTGACTATGAAGGCTGCAACGAATACCTGGTGATCACCAAGCCCGAAGCAGTGAAGAAGGTTCACCGCGATTTTTTGGCGGCGGGGGCGGATGTCATTGAGACGGATACCTTTGGTGGCAGCACCTTTGTTTTAGCGGAGTATGATTTAGCCGATCGGGCCTACGAGCTAAACCGGGTAGCAGCAGCCTTAGCGCGGGACTGTGCCGACGAATTCAGCACCCCCGAAAAACCCCGTTTTGTCGCCGGTTCCATCGGTCCCGGCACTAAATTACCCACCTTGGGCCATATCGACTACGACACCCTGCGGGAAGCCCTCTTACCCCAAATTGAAGGCTTAATGGATGGGGGTGTGGACTTGCTGCTGGTGGAGACCTGTCAGGATGTTTTGCAGATCAAGGCCGCACTGAATGCGATCGAAGAAACATTTACCCAAAAACAGCGCCGTTTACCGCTCATGGTCTCAGTCACCATGGAACAAACCGGCACCATGCTCGTGGGGTCAGATATTAGCGCGGTTGTGGCAATTTTAGAACCCTATCCCATTAATATCCTTGGCCTCAACTGTGCCACAGGTCCAGACTTAATGATGGACCACATTAAGTATTTAACCGAAAATGCGCCCTTTGTCATTTCCTGCGTCCCCAATGCAGGATTACCGGAGAATGTGGGGGGACAGGCCCACTACAAGCTCACGCCGATCGAGCTAAAAATGGCCCTCATGCGCTTTGTGGAGGATATGGGCGTACAAATTATCGGCGGTTGCTGTGGCACCCGTCCCAGCCATATTCAGTCCCTCGCTGAGATTGCCCAGGACTTAAAACCGAAAGAACGACCCATTCGCATCCCTGGGGCCGAAAACGGGGCCGTTCGCCCAACCTTAAGCTATACCCCGGCTGCTGCTTCCATCTACTCCGCCCAGCCCTACCAGCAGGACAATTCCTTCTTGATCATTGGCGAGCGCCTCAATGCCAGTGGCTCCAAAAAATGCCGAGAAATGCTAGTTGCCGAAGATTGGGATGGCTTAGTCTCCCTCGCGAAGGAGCAGGTCAAGGAAGGTGCTCATATTCTCGATGTTAACGTCGATTATGTCGGGCGCGACGGTGAAAAGGATATGCATGAGCTAGTGTCGCGGGTGGTGACCAATGTGACCCTACCCTTGATGCTAGATTCCACCGAATGGACCAAAATGGAAGCCGGTTTGAAGGTAGCGGGCGGAAAATGCCTGCTAAACTCCACCAATTACGAAGATGGAGATGAGCGCTTCTTTAAGGTGCTGGAATTGGCTAAAGCCTATGGGGCTGGGGTTGTGGTGGGCACGATCGATGAGGACGGCATGGCCCGCACGGCCCAGAAAAAGTTTGAAATTGCCCAACGGGCCTACCGCGATGCCCTGGAATACGGCATTCCCGCCCACGAACTCTTCTATGACCCCCTGGCGCTACCGATCTCGACGGGGATCGAAGAGGATCGAGTCAACGGGCGGGAAACCCTGGAATCTATCCGCATGATCCGGGAAAATCTGCCAGGGGTTCACCTTACCCTAGGGGTCTCCAATATTTCCTTTGGCTTAAGTCCAGCGGCGCGGATTACCTTAAACTCTGTCTTTCTCCACGATGCCATGCAGTTGGGCCTAGACTCGGCGATCGTCAGTGCCGCCAAAATCCTGCCTCTGTCCAAGATTAGCGAAGATCACCAAAAGGTTTGTCGGGATTTAATCTACGATCGCCGCGACTTTGAAAACGGCATTTGTGTCTATGATCCCCTGACCAAACTGACGCAACTGTTTGAGGGGGTGAGCACCAAGGACACCCGATCGACGGCTTCCTTAGCCAGTCTGCCGATCGAGGAACGCCTCAAACAGCACATTATCGACGGGGAACGCATTGGGTTAACAGATGCCCTGGATTTAGCTCTGGACAGCTATCCGCCCCTGGAGATCATCAATACCTTCCTACTAGATGGTATGAAGGTGGTTGGGGAGTTGTTCGGGTCCGGACAAATGCAATTACCCTTTGTTTTGCAGTCAGCGGAAACCATGAAGGCGGCAGTGGCCCACCTAGAACCCCACATGGAAAAAAGCGAGGGAAGCGATAACGCCAAGGGCAGCTTCCTGATTGCCACGGTAAAGGGAGATGTCCACGATATTGGCAAAAATTTGGTTGATATTATCCTGACCAACAACGGCTATCGGGTCATTAACCTGGGCATTAAGCAGTCGGTAGACAATATCATCAAAGCCTACCGCGACAACCGGGTGGACTGTATCGCCATGAGCGGCCTTTTGGTCAAGTCTACGGCCTTTATGAAGGATAATTTGGAGCGTTTTAATGAGGAAGGCATTACGGTGCCCGTCATCTTGGGGGGAGCCGCCCTTACGCCCAAATTCGTCAATCAGGACTGCCAAAATGTCTACCAAGGGCAGGTGGTCTATGGGAAAGATGCCTTTGCCGATCTGCACTTTATGGATCAGCTTATGCCCGCCAAGGCAGCCGGTCAGTGGGATGATCGCCAAGGCTTTTTGGATGAGGCCGGAAATCCCCTTAAGGGGCCGCAATCAGACCTTAGCCCAGCCTTAGCCCCAGCAGAAGATCTGGAAATCAACCCTGATACTCAAATTTCCATGGCAGGGGTTGAAGCTGCTGCTGAGCCAGCCGTAATCGATACGGTGCGATCGGAAGCCGTCGATCCCCACATTCCCCGTCCTACGCCCCCCTTCTGGGGCACCCAGATTCTCCAGCCCCAAGACATTCCCCTGGAAGAAGTCTTTGACTATCTCGATCTCCAAGCGCTCTTTGTCGGTCAGTGGCAGTTCCGCAAAGCCAAGGAGCAGTCCCGCGAGGAGTATGATGCCTTTTTGCAGGACAAGGTGCATCCCATCCTAGCGGACTGGAAAGCCAAGATTTTGGCCGAAAATCTTCTGCAACCTCAGATTATCTATGGCTATTTCCCCTGCCAGTCCGAGGGTAACGATTTGCTGATTTACGCTAACCCGGACCCAACCCACGCAGTCGTCGCCCGCTTTACCTTCCCCCGCCAGAAGCAAAACCGTCGCCTCTGTATTGCGGACTTTTTTGCAGCGAAGGATTCCGGCCAAATCGATGCCTTTCCCATGCAGGCGGTGACTGTGGGCCAAATTGCAACGGACTACGCCAACCAACTCTTTAAGGGCGATGCCTACAGCGATTATCTCTATTTCCATGGGATGGCGGTGCAGGTAGCCGAGGCCATGGCGGAGTGGACCCATGCCCGGATTCGGCGGGAGTTGGGCTATGGGGACTTAGAACCGGACACTATCCGCGATGTGCTGCAACAGCGTTACCAAGGCTCCCGCTATAGCTTTGGCTATCCGGCTTGCCCCAATATCCTCGATCAGCAGACTCAGTTGGCACTGCTGGAGGCCGATCGCATTGGCCTGACCATGGATGACAGCGATCAGTTGGAGCCGGAGCAGTCCACAACGGCGATCGTGGCTTACCACCCTGCGGCGAAGTATTTCAGCGCCTAGGAACTGATTAGCAAGCATCCCCCTAGTCCGGGCGGAAATTCCCGACCCATCCCCCATTTCCATGGCTCGACCTCTCCCTCGTTCCCCTGCTCTGCGGGGGAACGCCTTCCAGACGCTCTGCGTCCAGTCCAGGGAGAGGCTCCTTGGAGAACCAAGGGATTTTTGGCTCATCATCTTAGCTGTCTCCAACCCGCCCTCTTGCTGTCTAGCCTCGATCGTCTTTTAACTCCCGCCCTAGGTCAAGGCAAGGATGCCTAAAATCACTTGAAAAAGGGCTTCTAGGTCTTCCGGAACGCGGTAGCTGTGGAGATCACGGATAATTTGCTTGTGGGTTGAGTCAAGGATAGCAAAACGCCAAATTTCACCGAGGGTAATAGCGCCGTAAAGGCGATCGGGGTGAG
>JAYKJG010000182.1:0-14884 GCA_035286285.1 Prochlorothrix sp. | reverse complement strand
GACTGCAACAGCGGGAAGAAATGGCCTACTGGGCCTTGGCCCTGGCCGATCGCCAAGGCATAGCGCAAAGCTTCGGTCACGTAATCTTTGGCCCGTAGGGTAGCCTCAAATGGCTCTAGCCCCTGGGCGAGGTAGGCGGCGATCGCTGCTGATAAGGTACAGCCGGTGCCGTGGGTGTGGGGGGTGTCGATCGGGGCCGTGACCAAGGCTTGGGAGCGGCTACCATCCCACCACCAATCCACCCCCCGATTTTCACCGGCTAAGCCCCCGCCTTTGACCAAGACTGCTGGGGTTTGGTGGCGGTCCTGAATCCGCTGGGCGGCTTCCTGTTGGCTGGCTTGATCGGTAATCGTAATCCCGCTGAGGATTTCAGCTTCATAGCGGTTGGGGGTGACGATCGTGGCTTGGGGTAACAACGCACAGAGGGCCGCGATCGCCCGATCGTCCATGAGTTTGGCCCCCGATCGGGACACCATGACCGGATCGAGCACCCAAGGCATTGGTTTAGCAGCCGCTCCCGTCGTCCTGCTCTGACTCAGCACTTCACCCACTGCGGCCATAATTTCTGCATTCAGTAACATCCCCGTTTTCAGCGCCTGAACCCCAATATCTTCCACAACCGCTTGGACTTGGGCGACTACCATGGCGGGGGCGATCGCCACTATATCCGTAACCCCTAGGGTATTTTGGGCCGTCACACAGGTTAGGGCACTGGTGCCATGGACCCGGAGAAAGGCAAAGGTCCGCAAATCGGCTTGGATGCCTGCACCACCGCCGCTGTCTGAGCCTGCGATCGTCAGGGCAACAGGCGGAGAAAGGGGCGGGGTTATCACCGGGGGCAGAGCAGATCGATCGAACATAGGGGCTGGCTTCAGAGTCCCTTAGTGCTTGGGCCGTCGCCGTTGCAGGAATTCAGGGATATCTAGGTTACGATCGGGGCCGTTGTTGGGGGCCGGAGGTGGGGGGGTGGGGCGAGGGGGTGGGGCTTGGGGTGCTGGAGACCGTGAGATATTGGGGATGCGGGCAGGGGGAACCGTGACCGTGGCGGGAGCTTGCTGGGTCAAGACCGGGGCATTGAGGCCAAACCCCGTTGCAATTACCGTAATACGAACCTCACCCTGGAGGCGATCGTCAATGACCGCACCAAAAATAATATTGGCTTCGGGATCCACCACTTCGTAGATGGTTTCAGCCGCCGCATTCACCTCATGGAGGGTCAAATCGGAGCCACCCGTAATATTGAAGACAACACCCTTGGCCCCTTCCACGGAGGCATCCAAGAGGGGGGACGAAATGGCCGCCGCCGCTGCTTCCTTGGCCCGCGACTTGCCTGAACCAATGCCAATGCCCATCATCGCAGATCCCGCATCGGCCATCACCGCCCGAATATCCGCAAAGTCCACATTGACCAAGCCGGGAATGGTAATGATATCGGAAATGCCCTGAACGCCCTGTCGCAGGATGTCATCGGCCATGCGGAAGGCTTCCTGGACGGGGGTTTGGTCGGAAATGACCGCCAACAATTTATCGTTGGGGATCATGATCAAGGTATCTACCCGTGTTTGGAGGGCGGCAATGCCCTCATCGGCCTGGGACTGCCGTCGCCTTCCTTCAAAGGTGAAGGGTCGGGTGACGATGCCGACGGTTAAAGCCCCCAGTTCCTTGGCAATCTCCGCCACAATGGGCGCAGCGCCTGTTCCGGTGCCTCCGCCCATACCGGCGGTAATAAAGACTAAATCGGAGTTCTCTAGCGCCTTGGCAATCTCATCGCGCGATTCTTCAGCGGCCTTTTGGCCAATGGCAGGATTTCCCCCTGCGCCAAGACCACGGGTCAATTTTTGACCAATTTGCAAACGCTGGGGCGCTGCGGCACTGATGAGGGCTTGGGCATCGGTGTTCATAGCCCAAAATTCAACGCCCCCCAGGTCACTGGCAATCATCCGGTTGACGGCATTACTACCGCCCCCGCCGACACCAATCACCTTGATCCGAGCAATACTACTGGGGATAATCGTACTGTCCTGCAACATAGGGCTAGGCCCATGTCCTCCATCATGATTTTGGGCGGTCCCCCCCAACCCAGCCTGGGCGAATGGGTTCGAGTTCGCATTACCAGTATAGGAGGTTTTTTCCCCTCCGTTATTGGCATGGGTTAGGCTTGGATCCACGTTGGGAAAATGTTCCATCGCAGGGGGGGAATGCTGATAAACGGCGAATCTCAGGCTAGAGCATTTAACTCTAGTAAACTATTTCTCACCTCAAGGGGAATGTCAAGGTAACCTTTCTCTTTCTTTAGATTGAGGAGAGGGTTGGCGCATTTTTAGCGCATTTGTAGATAAGGCGCGTTGGGACGACTCAGGTCAATGTAAGCAAGCTGCTGTTTTTCTGGATAGTCGGCTAGGTTGCGCATCCGATCGAGGACCGCGAGTTGGTCTTGAAAGTGGGCGCTAAAGGGACCGCAGTGGACTGGCCCTAAGTCGGTTTGGAGAATCAGATTATTGGGATCGCGCCAATCAATTTGTTGCACGGTCACGGGGCTGGTTTGCAGTGTTTTATACAACTGGGGCCAGAGGGAGCGATAGTCTTCCCGCTTGCCGAGGACAACGAGGGACGGGAGCGCGGCGGTGGAGTCTAGATGCACCAAGTCGGCCCGATCGATCCAAAAGCCCCGATCGTCTAGCAGTCCTAAGATCTCCCCTGGGGTGTTGCCGGATCCGGGTGAATTGGGCGGTTTTGGGGGTTTGGGCTGGATGACCTGGGCCACAGGGCGACGCTCCTGCACGTCCACCACTAACTGCGGCGGGATGAGGGTGCGGCTAATGGTGACTTGGCGGATGGGTCCGGAGGCGGCGATCGCCTGTTGTAGGTCTTCGGGATGAACTTTAAAAAGCGAAACGGGATACTCCAGGGGCATCAGCGATCGAATTGCCTCGGTGGACAGTAGCTCGTTGCCCTGGACCTTGACTTGGGTTGGCGTTCGCAAGACCCAGATGGGACGAGTGAGTCCCCAGACAACACCCGTTGCGAGGGCACTCACGAGGGTGGTTCGCCACAGGGTCCGCAGAACTTTGAGGCTCCGTTGGCGTTTGAGCTTGCGGCGGCGATCGGCGAGGGTTTGGGCGGTAACAGGGGAAACCGAGGTCACGGGCTTGATCGCGGGGGTGAAAGGGTAGAAAAGGACACAGGGAGAGCGATTATTGCATCAAAAGTACTCTGCCTGCTTGAGACTGTCCAGGGTTTAGTGCTCTAGGCTGGGGTGATCCAGGCTGAGGTGATCCAGGTCTGTTTGGAGCCACTGTGCCCATTGCAGGGCGAGGGCTGTTTCGGTAAAGGGGATGGTCAGGGGGGCCGGGGGCCGATCGGGGGAAGGGGCGAGGGTTAAGTGGAGGGCGATCGGGCGGCTTGGGGGGAGTTGGGCGGGGTCCAGGGTTAGGAGTGCTGGGCCGGACCAGTGCTGTGACCCAATTTGAAGGGTAAAAGTTGCAATCTGGTCGATCGAACACTGTTGGAGGGCTAGGGGGCCGTTGGGGCTGGGTTTGCCCCAGGTGAGGTCTGATCCCCGTTGGCATAGCATGGCGTAGATGTCGTATTTGGCCCGATCGGATCCTTCGGCCCAACGGCGATAGGCTTCTACTTTTTGGAACTCGTTCCGACCCGCCCAGGCTAGCCAGCTAAACAGTGCCAACAGCGGTAACCACATCAAACCCCGTTCCATAGGTCTAAAATCCTCAAAAAAAAATCCCTAGCTCTAGGGAACAGTACCAGATCGCTACCTGCCCAGTGTTGCCCTTACGTGAATAAGTATGGCACTGGTGGGAAAAACTGGAGCGTTGTCAGCCCACAGTTCTGAATCCCGGCAGGCGGATGATTGGCTGTCCCTAGGCTAGGGTCTTGGAATCAGGGTGCATCTACCACTCTTTTCTTGCAGGGCACGGGTCTGGTATCCGGACAAGTTTGGTTTTGGGGCCAAACATTAGGGCAACCCCGGCGGGTTTGCCCCGACCCGATCGAGGTACGCCCAAGTTTTAAATTCTAGGGTGCATTTCACGTTTGCCAGGGTGCGGACTAAAGTCCACACTACGAGCTTTTTGAGCCAGGTTAGGGGCTGGTTTGCTCCAGAGTGAAATGCACCCAAATTTTAGTTGCGGTTATTCGTTGCGGTTATTCGTTGCGGTTACGTCGAGCCGAACTCATCTGAAGGGTGCTGGCAGGGCGATCGAGGAAGGCAGCGCCCGTTACAGTGGGGTCGGTAACGGCGGGGTCGGTAACGGCGGGGTCGGTCAGCCCAGCGCGAGTCGCAGCGGGATCGATCGCAGTGGGATCGGTTGCAGCGGGATCGATCGGCGCACCCCTGCCGTCAGCCTCCGCAGCTTGGGCCAATTCCTGCACCCGGACTAACTGGGTGATCAGCCAGGTCACCATTTCTTCCAAGGGAGTTGGTCCATCGATAAACCCAGCGCCTAGGGTTTGCAGTTCCCAATCAATGTCGCTCTCTGTCCCGGAATTTGGCCCGAAGGGCGGCAACCCTAAGGCACCGGGTGCCCCTTGGGCCGTGGCGAGTTGGCTTTGTTGGAAATAGGGTGCTGCATCGAGGGCAATCCAACCCTCTGGCCCCCATTGCCGCAGTTCAAGGTGGAGGTGTGGCCCGGTGGAGTTGCCGGTACTGCCGACCCGCCCGATCGGGCTGCCTTGGGTAATTTGCTGGCCCGGTTGCACAAAGACTTCCGACAGGTGGCCATAGAGCACCTCTTGGCTTCCGGTTTCCCCTTGGATCACCACCGTGAGGCCGTAGCCGCCTAGGAAGTCGGCGATCGTAACTTGGCCGGATTGCACGGCATAGACCGGAGTGCCCCAGGCTGCGCCGAAGTCTGTGCCGGTGTGTAAGCGCCAGTCCCCAAAGAGGGGGTGGAGTCGCCAGCCAAAGGAGGAGGTGATGGGCACAAGGCTGGCGAAGGGAAAGAGAAAGGCCCGATCGCCGAAACCCCGGAGGGCAGGCGGGGGGGCCGATCGGCCATAGTAGTTTGCGCCCTGTTGGGAGCGTCCGCCAAAGGCTCCCAGGCCATCCACGGCAATCCCGTAGGGCAGGTCTCCCTGGAACTCTGGGGGCCGATCCTGACCATAGCCACAGAGTCCCGCTGGAATATCTCCCCCCAGTTGAATGGTCGCTTCGCAGCCACTGGAGCGCTCGGCGAAAACCAGGACGGAGCCATTGGCGGAACCCGCTGTACGGGTCGAGGTGGGCAGTTGGGGCGGGGGCGGAACGGCGGCGGTGGCGGGGCTAGAGCCGGAGGGAGCTTGGCCGGACTGAAGCTGAATCGTGGGGCGAGTTGCGGCGCTGGTTGGGGGAGAGGGAAGGGGGGCGGCGATCGGGGGTGGGGCAAGGGGAGGGGGAGCGATCGTCGCGGGATCCGGGCGGGTCGGCAAGGCGGGATCCGGTAAATCCGATAGATCTAAGGGGGTCACTGGGGAGTCAGGGGAAGCGGCGGGAGCAGTGCCGCTGGTGTCGGCCTCTGAGGGGGCAGCGGGGTCTGTTGCCTCAGCCCAAGCGGGAGCTAGACCCCCAGGGGCAGAGGCCCAGGGAACGATGGCCCAGCCTAAGCCACAGGTCAGCAAAAGGGACAGCATTCGGTGGGCCGATCGCCGTCGCGATCGGCTCTGCAAGGGGGGTGTCAACCTTGGCGCGGCTACTTGCTCTGTTTTCTGGTGCGGCTTTTGTTGCAGTGTCTGTTCCAATTGCATCATGATTCTAATCTCCTACCCTGGGCCACAGCCCGCTTAATAATCGCGGCATTCCACCATAGAAAAGCGATCATAGCGCTCTCCCTTATCTTCCCAACCCCTCCAAATTTTCCCGGATTCCTCCAAGCGCTCGGTCCAGCCCATCACGGTTATTTGCTCCCAAGGAAACTCTGCCGACTCGACATAGTACTCCGCTGCCCCCATATAGCCCTGGGTCACACAAAACTCATTGGCTGCATTGGCCACGGCCCGACGGCTACAGGCTTGGTCGTATTGGTAGGAGTGGGTACAGGGCCACACCGCTTGTCCGTCTATCTCTGGATCCAGATAAAACCGGCTTTCCTTGGCCTGGACGGCTAGGGATCCCACCCCAAGCACACTTAAACTGAGGGGCAAAATCAGGATCTGGCGGCAAATTTTCTGGAGATTTTGCTGAAGGGGTGCTTTAGCAGGCATGGAGGGCACAGAATCGGTTTTGAGGGCGGTTAAGGTCGATCGGGCGTAGGATATCATGCAATCTCTCCATGGACTGAAGGGTGATGGGTGCAACCGTAGAACTCCCTAATTGAGTGTATCGCCCTGGACAGAGGCAGGGTAGCTCTCCTCTGCCATCGGTGTATTAAGAATTGTAAAATGGAAGCTGTTGTCTTTTGCAAGTCCTATGACGGCGGTCCAACCTAAACCTAACCCAGCCTTTGTTTCCCCGGCCCCAGCCCAGCCCGAAACCCCCACGATTCCCGCAGGGGGTCCAGATTTGGCAACATTTGACTGGAAAGCCGCTTGGTATCCTGTTGCCTTTGTGCGGGACTTAGATCCGCAGCAGCTCACGCGCTTTACCCTTCTGGAAGAAGATCTGGTGATTTGGTGGGATCGCCAAGGTCAGCAGTGGCGGGCGATGGCCGATCGCTGCCCCCACCGCCTTGCCCCGTTGTCGGAGGGGCGCATTGCGGAGGATGGCCTGTTGGAGTGTCCTTACCATGGTTGGGCTTTTACTGGCGCGGGGGCGTGCGATCGCATTCCCCAACTGCCCGAAGGCCGATCGAGCCAAACCTCAAGCCGCGCTTGTGTCCGGTCCTATCCCACAACGGAGCACCAAGGCTTACTGTTTGTCTATCCTGGTCCGGCGGAGTTTGCCCCCCAAACCCCGGTTCCGACGGTGGATCCGATCGAAGAAGACCCCCAAGACTGGGTGATTGGCGATATCTTCCGGGATTTGCCCTACGATGCCCTCACGCTGCTGGAAAACGTTCTGGATTCTAGCCATGTCCCCTTTACTCACCATAAATCTGTGGGCAACCGCAACACGGCCTCCCCGGTAGAGCTAGAGGTGTTGGAGTCCGATCGCCAAGGCTTTACGGGCTTTTGGGAAGCTGGCCCCCGCAAAGGCACCCTGGGCAGTCAGCACACCCGGTTTATTGCTCCGGCGCTGATGTGGCATGATTTAACCTCAAAGCAGTTTGGTCGAACGTTGACGGTGGTGTATGTCACGCCGATCGCCAAGGGCCGCTGTCGGGTCTTTGCCCGCTTCCCCTTTAAGTTTGCCTCTGCTCGCTTCCGCACCCTTTTTAAGCTGGTGCCCCGCTGGTACTCCCATCTGGGGCAAAATGCGGTGCTGGAAGATGACCAAATTTTCCTCCACTGGCAGGAGCGCTATTTTGAACAGGCCGGGGGAAGTCCAGCGGTGGCCCGTGGGTTTTATCTGCCGACCCGCGCCGATCGCTTTGTGCTGGAATTCCACCGCTGGATCCAGACCTACCAAGCTCAGCTTTTCCCCCACCAATCCCTGCCCTTACCGCAAAGTAATCTCGACCTCCTCGATCGCTACCATTCCCACACTGAAAATTGCCCGACCTGTTTGAAGGCGTTAGGCCGGATTCAAACGCTTCGGCTTGCTGCGGTGCTGGGTGCGGTGGTGCTGTGGGCGATCGTGCCCTTGCTCGTTGTGTTTGCGGGCCTGTCCAGCGCGATCGCGGCGGTGCTACTCAGTTTGGGAACCTTGGTGGGTGGCGGTGCAGGGCTGGGTTTGACACAACTGGAGCGCAAGTTCTACCAAGGCCGCCGCATTCCCCCCCGCAATCGCAAGCCTTAACCTATCATCCTGAAGCCAACACCTTGACTCTGACAAACTTTGTGATGTAATGGGGGCATTCCTCCATCCTGACCCCGATGGTTTGCCTTTGGAGTATGCAGTCGATCCTCCAGAGAACCTTCCGAACAGGGGTGTTGTGGATACTTTCCCTAGACTATGCGGGGAGTTGGGGGAAGATTGTCTTGGGGGGTCTAGTCCTGTGTGTTTGCCTGGTTGATCGCACGGAAAGGCGTTATTCTATGTCAGCAGTTTTTGAGAAGTCAGCGATGCGGAGAGCCTTAGCAGTTCTGATGGGAGGGATGGTGACCACTGCCCTAGGTAGCTGTTCTGCCTTGCCCTTTCTCTCGGGCGGTGGTGAAGAGCCTGCCGGTGAGGAGCCGGTTGCCGAGCAACCAGTGGCAGATCCTGGAACTGCGGCTGAGGGATCTACGGAAGCAGCCTTTGAAGAGCCGGTTGTGGCCCAAACTCCGCCCCCCCCTCCTAAGCTTTTGATTGAAGCGACGGATCCCACTGCTCGTCTGCGGACCCTTGCTGCTGGCCGGGTCGATCCCTTTGCCCCCTCCCAAATCCCGATTACGGTTAATATTCCCGATCCCCCACCCCCTGAACCTGCCCCCCCAAGTCCCGACAGTGGTGGCGGTAGTGGGGGTACCAGCGGTGGCGGGGGTACCAGCGGTGGCGGGGGGACTAGCGGTGGCGGGGGGACTAGCGGTGGGGTCACCCGTGGGCCTGACGCGCCTGTCAGTCTTCCTAAGCCCCCGGCGTTTGATCCCTTTCCGGATCCCTTTTCTTTGGTGGATACTTCCCTGGCCCGTGCCATTGCTGTGACGGGGGTTGTGCAGGTAGGGCAAACGGCCCAGGCGATCGTCAAGTCCCCGGATGATCCCACCAGCCGCTATGTTTCGGTGGGTCAGCGCTTAGCTGGGGGGGCGGTTTTGGTCAAGCGGATTGAAGTTTACGGCTCGGAGCCGGTGGTGATTCTGGAGCAAAATGGTGTGGAGGTGACCCGCTTTATTGGGGAACCCGCCGAAGGTTTGCCGGGGGAAGGTGACCCCGCTGCTCCTGTGCCGCCGCCCCCTGGCACGACGACGGGTTAAGGCTGGGATTGCGGTTGGGATGACTGTGGCGCGGTGCGGCTAATCCCCCAGCACCTTGGGGGGCTAGGGGAGGGGCTGACAGGTGGGGCAGAAGTGGGTCGATCGACCGCCCAGCTTCAGACGATCGATCGCGGTGCCACAGGTCCGGCAGGGTTGGCCCGTGCGTCGATACACCCAGGCTTGATCGCCATAGTTGCCGTTTAGCCCCTTCAAGTTCCGAAAATCCCGCATTGTGGTTCCCCCCTGGCCCAGGCTCGTTTCCAGCACCTGCACGATCGCCTGGTGAAGCTGGGTCAGTTGCCCTAGGTTCAAGACCTTGCTGGGGGTACAGGGGTGAATGCCGCTTAAAAACAAGGATTCATCGGCATAGATATTGCCAAGGCCCGCTACGATCGCCTGATCGAGGAGGGCATTTTTAATGGGTCGCTGCACCGTGGCTAAGCGCTGTTGAAGGTAGGTGGCCCCAAGGTCTGGCCCCAGGGGTTCCGGTCCTAAGGTGGCTAGGGTTTTAATGACGGTTTCCGGCGATCGATCGGGGGGCACCCACCACATTTGGCCAAAGGTGCGAATATCCACAAATCGCAGTTCTCGCCCCTGGGGAAAAAACAGCCGCACCCGTGTATGGGGCGAAAGCGCCTCGGATTGCGGTAGCCAGAGTAACTGCCCCGTCATCCGCAAATGCACGCCCCAATAGCCCGCTGCTGTCCCCGCTGGATCTTGAAGCTGGGCCAGGAGATACTTGCCCCGCCGCTGCCATGCCTGTAACCGACAGCCCTGGAGTGCCGCTAGAAAGGCTTCTGGGGACTGGGGGGCGGCGATCGTGCGGGCCAAGCGCACCTCTCCCCCGATCACCACCTGATCTTGGGTCAGGTCCGCTAAACCCCGGCGAACGGTTTCAACTTCTGGCAATTCCGGCATGACGTGGCCCTCAAAAGACAGCAAAAACAATAAGCCCCCTGCCGCGTGTTGGAAACTTCCGATCGCGACACAGGGGGCCAATTCAAAAAGAGTGAACCAAGTTTAACCTAGGCGGACTCTAACTCTTCCATAGCAAAGTTATTGGTGTTTACACCACCATCAACGCCGCTATAGCTGCTGTAATTAACCTTCTCAAAACGGACCAAAACGGGATACTTCACCCCTTCGGTGGTGTCTACGGAGGCTACGGTGCCCACTTCCCGGTACCAGTAGGAGGCTTTGCGTAGAATCCGCACTTTAGAACCGCGCTCGATCGCCATAAATTGTTCTTCCTTATAATGATGGGTATTAGGACATCACGAGAGGACATCGTACCTAGCGTACTACTCAATCCCCTGCTCCTGCCCGATCCCTGTTTTAAGTTTTGTTTACGGGCCTAGAGGCTTGGGGGGGAGGGGGAAGCGGGGGAGTGCTGAGCGGTGGGGCTAATCAGGGCCGATCGGGGGGCGGGGGTAACCGGGGGCTGTTTTGGATCAGTTCAAAGCCGGATCCAGATCCGAGGGCCGATCGGGGTCGGGATTCTCCGGGGTTGCGTCGGGGGAGAAGGAGGGGCTGATCCGGGTGGGGGTGGGCTGGGGATGTTGGAAGGGGGAGGCGGTGGGGCTGGGATTGGGGGCTGTGGTGTCCAGGTTGGTGGGGTTTAGATCGACGGATCGGGTCGATCGAGCGGGACGAGTGGGGCGGGTGTTGGCCTTGGTGGCCCCCCGATCGCGGGCATCCAACTCATTCAGCAACCCTTGCAGTTGTGCGGTTTCCTGCTGCCAGGTGTACCACTCTTCTGAGTTCCAAACGGTTGCGGCTGCGGCTAAGTTATCGTCGGGTGAGACTTCATTGAGGGCTTCAATCTGGCGATCGAGCTGTTCCGCTGCCCCAAACAATTCCCCTGCCCCTTGCAGGAGACGACGCACATCATCGCGCAGATCGGGATCCCCGGTTAACTCATCCAAATCCGTTGTGATTTTTTGGGTATTTTGAAAGGTTGTTCGGGCTGACTCCAGCAAATCCTGGAGCATTTGGGTATTTTCGGGGCTGTTCAAGGCCCGTCCCGCCACGACTAATTGGGCCGAGGTTTGGCGTAGGTTTTTCGATAGGACTTCCAGGTTATCCAACATCTCGCCTTGGGTCACCTGCTGCACCGCAGGGCTGAGGTCTCCCATGAGGGCCACAAGGCCATCGCTCGCATTGCTAAAGCCGTTGAGGGTTTGGGTCAGGGCCGATCGGTTATCCTCTAGGATGCTCCGGGCCTCTCCCGCCGTTGTCTGGATCTCCCCCGCCGCCTCGCCCACTTCCGTGGCTGCTGTGCCCACATTCGTGATGGTGGTACTGAGATTCCCCATTTCTGCATTCAGGGAGGTGGTCAGCTCGGCAAAGTTCTTGGTGATATCCGTTAGCCCGGAGGTCGCCTGTCCTGCCCCGCTGGCAAACTCTTCCAGCGCCGTCACAATCAGGGGATTGGTAAACAGTTCTGCAATTTGGTTACTGGAGCGAATCAAGTCCGTCAGATCCGGCAGGGCCACCCCCACCAGCACCGAGCCTTCACAGACAATCACCTCTGGGTTACAGGAGGGATCCGTTGGCAGGGGTAAAGATTCCTCGTTTTCCAACTCCTCTTGGGTCACGATGTCCATGTACTTTTCCCCCAAGAGGGCTGCACTCTGGACTTCGACGATCGAATCTCCGGGCATCCTGAGGGAGGGGGTTGTGATCTCCACCTCCACCTCTACCGTCCTACTGTTGGGGCGAATCTGAATCGCCTTGCCAATTTCCACACCGCGATACCGCAGGACTGCACCCACCTGCATCCCCTTGGCATCTTCAAACTCCACCACCACCCGGTAGCGCTGCTGCCCCAAGCCGACGCTTTGGATCCAAGCAATCAACCCACCAAACAGACCCAGCCCTGCCAAAATTAACAACCCGACAGCGCCTTCTTGCCTTGTTCTCAATCCCATGATGCTTCCTCAGGTTCACTCCACACAGGGGCTAATACAAAAGATTGTGCATCCTCTGTGGTTCGCCCAGATAATGGCTGCGGCGCGTTTTGCCCGCTGGACCGATCGTAGCCGTCGATCGCCAATCGATCGCAGTTGTTGTACCGCTGCCCTTGGCGGCGCACCCTGGCGGGTTTTGCGCCCCTTGACCCAGCACCTCAACCAAAACGAGAAGTCCATGGCTTCAACACCCTCTGCTCTCAGCTTATTATGCCGGAGCTTCCCAGGGCAGTCTAGCTTTAGTGCGGGTGCATTCCACTTTTGCCGATGGACAGCTTTTGCCGATGGACAGCCGGTCCGGCTATGCCACAAATGCTCTGTTGTGGGATCAGCCCCCGGCCCGTTCCCCAGTGCAATGCACCCTTGCGGGCGGTCAACAAGCTGAGCTTCTAGTCCGTCACTTGCATGGGGCCTTGGATCCGGCCCTCAAAAAACTGGCGGACATAGGGGTTATCGGTGTGGTCCACCTCTGCAACGGGGCCTTGCCATTGGACTTGGCCTTGGTAGAGCATCACCACCCGATCGGCGGTGCGGCGAATGGTGCTGTCTTGGTGCGTGACGACCACATAGGAAGCGCAGGACTGGACTTTAGACCGTAAATCCCGCATGAGGTCTTCAATCAGCGTTGAGGCGACGGGATCAAGACCCGCCGTCGGTTCGTCGTATAACACCAATTCCGGGTTGTCATCGGGATGATCGGGATCCTCCATAATCGCCCGGGCAAAGCTGACCCGCTTGCGCATCCCCCCAGACAGTTGGGCGGGATACAAATGCCCAATATCCGGCAAGCCCACCCGCTCTAGGCTCTGGCGCACCAGTTCCTCAATGTGGCTGTGGGGGAGCTTGGAGTGTTGGTACAGCAAAAATCCGACGTTTTCTTCTACGGTCAAGGAGTCAAACAGAGCAGATTGCTGAAAGACCAGGCTAATCCGAAAGGGGTCGGCCTCGTCTTCAATTAAGCCCTTGCGGGGTTTGCCGTCGATATACACTTGCCCTTGATCGGGGGCCAGCAACCCGGCCACAATCCTCAGAATGGTTGACTTGCCGGTGCCAGAAGGCCCAATAATCGCAAGGGTTTCATTGCGATCGATCTCCAGATCCACCTGGTCCAGAACTTTCTTATTGCCAAAGCTTTTGGAAATACCCTCCAGCCGAACCATCGAATCCGCCATAATGATTCTCCATGCTCCACAGGAAATACGCCTATGATGTCAGTCAAGACCGGTAGCCTGTCAACTGCTAGCCTGCCCTCTAGCCCAGGAAATAGGCTCTCGCCCCTCCTGCACCTCCGCCCCGGGTGCATTTCACTTTTGTCAAGGGACGGACTAAAGTCCGCACTACAAGCCTTTTGAGGCAGGTTAGGGGCTGGATTGCTCCAAAGTGAAATGCACTCGCCGCCCCACTGGCGCAATTAACCCGCAACTGGCCCGCAACTGACCCGCAATTAACCCGCAACTGACCCGAAATTAACCCAGCGCTAGGTATTAACACCTGTTAAGCTAAGAGCGAATTAGGGGGCGACTCGCCTGAAGAGGCTTCCGACGCTTTGCTGCTGCCCCAGGATTATCCCATTGTCAATGGATCACTCTCGAATGGATCACTCTCGCCGCTTACTGCCGTTCCCGGAGCGTAAATCCAACCGCAAGTTTCGACGCAGTTCCCGTCGGCGAGTTCGCCCCCAGGGGCAACAGCGGGTGGGGCAGTGGTTTAAGTGGCTGGTGCCCGGTCTGTTTGTGAAGCGCTGGTTGTTGATGAGCGCGATCGGGGTGGTGATGACGGTGTTGGGACTGGCGATCTGGGCTAATCTCAGTCCGGTTCACTACATTATCCAATTCACCCGATCGTCCCTGGAGCGCATCACCCAACTGTTCCCCAGCTATATCAGCGGGCCGGTGGTGCTGCTGCTGGGGGTTTTGTTTATGTTTTGGGGCCAGAGCCGCACGTTGGGGGCGATTACCGAGGTGCTGATGCCGGAACCCCAGGAGGAACTGGTTGATCTGCTGCTGACCCATCGCCGGTTGCACCGGGGGCCAAAGATTGTGGCGATCGGCGGCGGGACGGGTCTCTCCAATTTGCTGCGGGGGCTGAAGGACTACAGCGCCAATATTACGGCGATCGTCACCGTGGCGGATGATGGCGGCTCCTCAGGCCGCCTGCGGCGGGAAATGGGGGTCCAACCACCGGGCGATATCCGCAATTGCCTAACGGCCCTCGCCCAGGAAGAGAAGCTCTTAACGGAACTGTTTCGCTACCGCTTTGAAACCGGCGATGGGTTGGTGGGCCATAGTTTTGGCAATCTGTTCCTGACGGCTATGACGGAGATTACGGGGGGGGATTTTGAGCGGGCGATCGCCGCCAGTTCCCATGTCTTAGCGGTGCGGGGCAGGGTGCTGCCAGCCACCCTCAGCGATATGAAAATTTGGGCGGACTTTGCCGATGGTCGGCGCATTGAGGGGGAATCCAATATTCCTGAAGCCTTGGGCCAAATTGTCCATCTCGGCTGTGAACCCCACAATCCCCCCGCTCTGCCCAGCGCCCTCCAGGCTATCCAAGATGCGGACTACATCATTATTGGCCCCGGTAGCCTCTACACCAGCATTTTGCCGAATTTTCTGGTGCCGGAGTTGGCGGCAGCGGTGGCCCAGGCGCGGGTGCCGAGGGTTTATGTCTGTAATGTGATGACGCAGCCCGGAGAGACCACGGGCTATACGGTGGCGGATCACATTCGGGCGATCGATAAAACCTGGCCCCAACTCCTGTTTGATGCGGTCCTGGTGCAAAAGCGCCCTCCCTCCAATGATATCCAGTTGGCCTATGCCCAGGAAAATTCGGCGGCGGTGGCCTTCGATCGCGAGGAAGTCCTGAAACTGGGGCGGCAAATTATTTTGTCCCACGTCATGATTGAGGACTTTGCCAAAAAGCAAGTCCGCCACGACCCCAACCGCCTCGCCCGCGTACTAATGCAGTGGTACAACCAGGTCAGTTAGGGC
>JAYKJG010000181.1:0-33786 GCA_035286285.1 Prochlorothrix sp. | reverse complement strand
TTGCCGATGAGGATTTAGACCAAGGGGTGTTGCCGGAGGTGGCGGCGTTGCGATCGTTGGGGGCGATCGCGGCTCGGATTCGGGTTTATTTAGATGGCCCTCACCCCCCGGCCCCCTCTCCCAGGACAGGCGCGGGGGAGTTAGATGGCCCTCACCCCCCGGCCCCCTCTCCCAGGACGGGCGCGGGGGAGGACGAGACGCTGCAAGGTTTTAGCCCCTCTCCCCCAGGGCGAGGGGTTGGGGTGAGGGAATCTTCCGCCCCCCTGCAACAGCGTTTAGAAACCAGCCCCGCAGGGGCACAACTGTGGCAAGACCTTCAGGACTGCATTCAGAGCTATGGCTACCTCAGCGAGGTGGGCACCGATGTGGCCATTGCCAACTGGCGCGATGACCCGACTCCGGCCCTGGCTTTGGTGGAACAGTTTCTGCACAATCCGCCGCCCCCGCCGGTTGTTGAGGCAACGCCCCAGCGTCAGTCCTGGCTGCAATCGCGCTTGGCCCTGAAGGGCAAGGTGGCCCAGGTGTATTTGCAACTGTTGGGGGAAGTGCGGCGATCGCTGCTGGCCTTGGCCGATCGGGGGCTGGCGACGGGTTCCTTGGCAGCCCCGGACGATCTCTTTTTCCTGACCTGGCCGGAACTGGAAGGGTGGATTGCAGCGTTGCCCGCTGCCTCTGGTGTGAATTCTGGTGTGAATTCTGGAGCGGGGAGCCGTCGATCGAGCGCTGAGCCTGGGATCCTGACCTCCATTGCCCAACGCCGAAACCAGTGGTATCAAGCGACTCAGCAGTCGGCCCCCTTTATGGTTTATGGTTTCACCGCAGCCCTCTCAGCGGAGGCTCCAGCGCCGCAACGGTCTCCCCACGCCAGCACCTCCCCAACATTCCAAGGCATTGGGGCCAGCCGGGGACAGGTGGAAGGGGTGATTCTGGTGGTGCAGAATTTGCAAACCTGGCCAGAGATCGATCGCCAAACCATCCTCGTTGTGCCCTATACCGATGCGGGCTGGGCACCGCTGTTGGCCCAGGGGGCGGGGGTGATTGCGGAAACGGGGGGGCGGCTCTCCCATGGGGCGATCGTCGCCCGTGAATATGGCATTCCAGCGGTCATGGGGCTGACCCATGCCCTGACCTACTTCCAAACGGGCCAACGGGTCCGCCTCGATGGCCTCCAGGGTACGGTCACCCTGCTGGACCCCTAACCCTCGGTTCATTCAATGGATTGTCGCTACACTCGCTACACTCGCTACACTTGTTACACTCCCGACTGCCAACGGTTTCTCACCAACATTCCCCTTTGATTGGTTGCCAGATCCCCGGTCCTCGTTTTTAATTGAGGCGTTTCCAAGCCCCGATCGACCTTGGGGCATTTCCAAGCCCCGATCGCGATCGATCCCACCCCTGGGGCAACCCTTCATAACCCCTTCGTGAACAGATCCCCTGCCGTGTCCCCAAGTCAGACCCTCTATCCCCACACCCGTAAAGACAGAGCCGGAACTGAGTCCCCCCGATCGCCCTCTGGCTTTTTGCTGATGGTCCAGTCCCTGCGGATGGTGAGCAGTGTTGCTGGGGGCACCCTGTTGACCATTATGATGCTGTCCAGTGCCCTGGCGACGGGAGCCTTAGTGGGGCTGGCCAACTCCTTCCGGAACCTGCCCGATGTGCGGGTGGTGCAGAACTATATCCCCAGCGAAACCAGCTACATCTATGACATGAACGGGCAACTGCTCAGTTCAATGCACGACGAAGCCAACCGCAAGGTGGTCTCCCTGGACCAAATTTCCCCCCACATGAAGCGGGCGATGATGGCGATCGAGGACAGCCACTTTTACCAACACCCCGGCATTAACCCCAACAGCATCATCCGCGCCCTGGTGGCCAACCTCACCCAGGGGTCCGTGGTGGAAGGGGGATCAACCCTGACCATGCAGTTGGTGAAAAACCTATTTTTGACCCCGGAGCAGTCCCTCAGCCGTAAAGCCGCCGAAGCGGTGCTGTCGGTGCGCATTGAGCAGGTGCTGAGCAAAAATGAAATTCTGGAACTGTACCTGAACCAGGTCTACTGGGGCCACAACACCTATGGGGTAGAAACCGCTGCCCAAAGCTATTTCGGCAAGTCAGCGAGGGATCTCACCCTAGCGGAGGCGGCGATGATGGCGGGCTTTGTCCAAGCGCCGGAAGTCTACAGCCCCTTTGATGGCAACTATGAACTGTCGGAGGAGGGGTTAAAAATTGCCAAGTGGCGGCAGGGGGTGGTGCTCGATCGCATGGTGGAACTGAACTGGATTACCCCGGCGGAGGCGGAGGAGGCTAAAAAGGTCAAGCTCGCCTTTGGCGAAATTACCTCTTTTTCCCGCAGTAAGGTTCCCTACGTGACCGAGGCGGTTTTCCAAGAACTCAGCCAGGATTTCCGCAAAGAGGAAATTCTCAAGGGCGGGATGCGGATCCAAACCACGATCGACTATGACATGCAGCGGCTGGCGGAAAAAACGGTGCAAACCTGGTATCCCCGCATTCGTCAGCAGGGGGTTCAGGCGGACCAAATGGCCCTGGTGGCGATCGATCCCCGCACCCACTTTGTCAAGGCGATGGTGGGGGGGGTGGACTACAACGAAAACCAATTCAACCGCGCCACTTCGGCCCTGCGTCAGCCCGGTTCCGCCTTTAAGCCCTTTGTTTACTACACGGCGCTGGCAACGGGCAAATATAACCCGTCCTCAACGATCCAAGACAGCCCGGTCAGCTATCCCGACGGTCGGGAGCGCTATGTGCCCCAGAACTACGATCGCGGCTTTATGGGGGCCATGTCTCTGCAAACCGCCCTGCAACTGTCCCGGAACATTCCAGCGATTCGCCTGGGCCAGGAGGTGGGTTTGAACAAGGTCATTGAGCATTGCCGTCTGATCGGCATTACCAGCGAAATGTATCCGGTGGTGTCCTTGCCCTTGGGGGCGATCGGCATCACCCCCCTAGAAATGGCGGGAGCCTATGCCACCTTTGCCAGCCAAGGCTGGTACTCCGAAACCACCTTTATCGCCCAGGTCACCGACAGTCGCGGCGGCATTTTGCTCGACAACACCCCCCAGCCCCGCTTGGTGCTGAATCCCAAGGCCACGGCTCAGCTTACCCAAATGCTCCAGGCGGTAGTGACGGGGGGCACCGGGCGGGCGGCGCAGCTCGATCGGCCCACGGCGGGTAAAACCGGCACCACCAGTTCCGAGCGCGATATTTGGTTTGTGGGCTATGTGCCCCAGCTTGCAGTGGCGCTGTGGATCGGCAATGATGACTTCAGCCCCTTGGGGCGGGATGCAACGGGGGGCGGTACGGTTGCGCCCATTTGGAAAGACTTTATGATTCGCGCCCTCAAGGACCAACCCGTCCAGCAGTTTCCCCAGCCCTAGCCCCGGACGGCCCCGGTTTTGCGGAGATGCGCCTTGTAGGCTTGTCTCTGGTCCCGACACCCCTACAATAAGGAAAGTTTTTGCAACCCTGTTTAGCCCACCTTTATTGGATTAAAGCATTGGACCATGCTGCTTAAATGCACGACTCGCCATATCCGCATCTTCACGGCTGAGGTCAAGAAAAACGACCTTGTTCCCAGTGACAGCGTGCTCACCCTGGACGTGGACCCAGACAATGAGTTCATCTGGACTGAGGAAACGCTTCAGCAGGTCTACCGCAAGTTTGATGAGCTGGTGGAAGCCTATGCAGGAGAAGACCTGACCGAATATAACCTGCGTCGCATCGGCTCAGATTTGGAGCATTTTGTTCGATCGCTGCTCCAGCGGGGAAGCATCGCCTATAACCTCAACAGCCGTGTGCTGAATTACAGCATGGGTCTACCCCAAGTTGCACCCCAGGAGTAGTGCCAAAATCATGAACGCCGCGATCGCATCCCCTGCCCTCCACTGTCCCAACTCCCACTGTATGCACCCCAACGCCTTCGATCGGGTGCACTGCGAAGCCTGCAATACCAGGCTGGTGCGGAGACTTTTGCGGGTGGTTGGCCCCTTGCCCCAGCCGCCCGTCCCCGGCCAATTACTGGGGAACCGCTATCAGTGGGTGGGGACTGGGGACGATCGCATCGTTCTCGATACCCAACCGGGGATGACCCCCGCCTTGGTCGAAACAGTCCCAGACTTGCTGCTGCCCTACCTCCGGCTGTTGCCCCAACGCCTCGCCGTTCCCCAAATCTACGGCTTTGTCTACCGGGACGATTTGACCCTCTTCCTGCTAGAAGATGTACCCGTTCGGGCCTACATTGGCCCCCAGTCCCCAGCCCATTCCGACTCCCCCAAGGCCCAAGGCCAACTGCTGCCGACGCTTCAGGATCAGTGGGCGACTAGCTCCCTACAACGGCAGTTGGGTTGGCTCTGGCAAATGTCTAACCTGTGGCTGGCCCTAGCGCAGCATAAAGTCGCCGCCACCCTGCTCAACCCCGAATTGGTGCGGGTGGATGGGCCAGTGCTGCGCCTGTTGGAACTACAACTAATCCCCGCAACCCCCACCCTGGAGAAGCTGGCGGACCTGTGGGAAACCCTGCTGCCCACCAGCAACGAGCAACTCCAACCCTTCCTGCAAAAAATCATTACCCTGATTCACAGCCAAGACCTTCGCTACCCCCACCCCCTCAGCCAACTCCTGCAACAGGCCGTGGTGCAAGCCAACCCAGGGCGGGACTGTGTGCTGACGATCGCCACCCAAACTGATGCTGGGCCAAGCCGCCAAAACAACGAAGATTCCTGCTTTCCCCCCAGCCACTCCAGCGTAACAGGTCAGGCCGGTGGATCTTCCCTGGCCATTGTCTGTGATGGCTTGGGCGGTCATGAGGGGGGAGAAGTGGCCTCCTCCATGGCGGTGCAAATTTTGCAGGAGCAGCTTCAATCCCTCACCAACGCCGACACCGCCCAGAATCCGCTGTACCCCATCCAAAGGGCGATTACCCAGGCCAACGATGCCATTAGCAGCCGCAATAACGACGAAAAACGCCAGGAACGGCGGCGCATGGGGACCACGGTCGTTTCGGCCCTGACCTTGGATCCCTTTACCTATATTTTCCATGTGGGGGACAGTCGGGCCTATTGGATTACCCCCCACAACTGTCGGCAAATTACCGTGGATGATGACCTGGCGGCCCGCCATGTGGCCCTGGGGTTTGGGTTGTATCGATCGGTGCTGCAAAGTCCCACCTCCGGCGCACTGGTCCAGGCGTTGGGGATGTCGGCCTCTGTGAACCTGATGCCCAATATCGTGCCCTTTTTCCTGGATGAGGAAGCCCTGTTGCTGCTGTGTTCCGATGGTCTGAGCGATAACGACCTGCTGGAGCGGATTTGGGATGAAATTCTGCTGCCAGGGCTGCACCACCCGGAGCAACTGGCCCAGACCTGTCAGAGGCTGGTCCAGGCGGCCAATACCCTCAATGGCCATGACAACGTGACCGTGGCGCTGATTCACTACAAGTTCCAAGCCCCCGCCCCCTTTGACTCCAGCACGCTGCTGGATCTGTTGCACCCCGGCAACCTAAACCCCCAGGATCTCTTGACGGAGCCGATCCAGGGTCGGTCTGGTTTAGAGCAGGAAGAGGAGGAGATTACGGGGTTTTTGCCCAAAACCGTAAGTCCTGCGCAAGCCCCAACTACGGCCCCAGAGACGACGGATTTGGGGATGGCTGAGGCAAAGCCGTTGTCGCCGCTGATGTGGATTTGGGGTTTGATGGTGGTGGCGATCGCCGGAACGGTGATCGGGGCTTTTCTGTTTTCCCCTTTTTTTAACCTCAAAAATAGCCCTGATCCCTTCAGTTCGCCCCTCCCCAGCCCCAATCTTACGCCTTCGGTCCCGGAAACTTCCCCGCTCAATGTTGCCCCTTCTCCGGAGGCTTCCCGAACCGATCCCGCCAATCCTGACCCCACGGATCCCGCCGCTGCCCCTGGCTTAACGGATCCTGCCCTTGCGCCCGCTGGGTCTGCCCCAGCCTCCCCAGACCCCACAGCACCCAACTAGGTGATCTCTCCGGCCCCCTCTCGTTCCCCTGCTCGGTGTGGGAACGTCTTGACGCTCTGCGTCCAGTCCCGTGAGAAGCTCCCGCAATACCCCAGAGAGACAGGGTGCATTTCACTTTGGAGCAACCTAGCCCCTAACCTGGCTCAAACGGTTCGTAGTGCGGACTTTAGTCCGCCCCTTGGCAAAAGTGAAATGGACCTGGGAGACAGAGGGCGCTGGAGCGCCTAGGGAGGAATTCCCACCCAGAGGGTGGGAACTAGTGAACGAGTGAAAAATTCTGCCGAGGGCGCGGTTTTTTGCGCCCCTACAAGGGGTTTGGGAGCGTAGGGGTCAGGTTTCCTGACCCGCCCGACTGACCCGCCCGACTGAACTGACCTACTGAACTGACCTACTGACCCGCCCGACTGACCCGCCCGACTGACCTGACCTACTGACCCGCCCGACTGAACTGACCTACTGACCTGCCCTAGCTGCTCCTGAGTCCCGGCATTAAAAAATCGTCGTTGAGGTCAAAGGCAGACAGCGAGAGATCTGAGGGGATGACGGGTAATTCCACGGAAATTACGGTTCCTTGGCCGTAGATGCTTTCAATTTGGAGTTTACCCTGATAGAGCTTCGCAATCCGTTGAGACATCTTTAGCCCCAACCCCATGCCCTGCTGTTCATATTGGGAGCGCTCAAATTGGACAAAATCCCCAATTTGGTTAATTTGTTCCGCTGTCATGCCTCGACCTTGGTCTTGGATTTGGATAATGAACCGATCGCCCTCTAGGGAGCCGGTGAGTTGGATCGGGGTTTGGGCCGTGGAAAACTTAAAGGCATTGTCGAGCAGCTCATCGACTAAGCATTTGAGGTGATGGTGGCTAATGCCGATTTCGGCTTCGTTGACGGTGATGGAAAGGTCCGGTTGGCGATTGGTTTGGTGGGCGATCGCCAGGGCCATATCCTGCATAAACAGGGTATTGGTGATGTGTTTGGGGCTGAGGCTGGGTTCTGGGGCTGCTCCGATCGGGGGCAATGATTCCAACTCTAAGCTGAGGTAGTCCCGGAGGCGTTGGGTGAGTTTTTCGAGGCGGTGGGCCGATCGCTGGGCGATCGCCAGAATCTCCCGGACCTCAGCGATGCTCATGGTTTCGAGGGCGGAGTCTAGCACCGAAAAGCTGCATAGAATGCCATGGAGCGGTGTATTCAATTCATGGGACAGGGTAGAGGCCAAACTGCCCCGAATTTCCTCTAAATTGCTCTCCAGCAGGCTTACGGTCTGCTTTTGCACCATGGCCCAACTGTGTAATTGGTCGTGCTGGTGCTTAATGCGCACCATGGACTGAACCCGTGCCCGCAGTTCCAAGCCGTTGAGGGGCTTGCTAATAAAGTCATCGGCCCCCGCATTGAGGCACCGGGCGAGATCTTCTTTTTCCGTGAGGGCGGTAATCATAATGATGGGAATGGCCTGCCACTCCGATCGGGCTTTGATGCGGCGACAGACCTCCAAGCCGTCCATATCCGGCATCATCACATCCAGCAAAATCAGATCGGGATTAAAAATTTCGCCGAGGGAGTTCAGGGCATCTTGGCCGCTGGAGACATAGTTCAACTCATAATTTTCACGGCTGAGCAGAACCTCAATCACATCAAGATTGCGAGGTTCATCGTCAACAACAAGAATGGAAACACTATGATTACTCATACAGTACTCATACGGTTAATAGCTCACCAGAGCCGTGAACAATCGGACAATTACGATTTTCTGAGATGCGATTTTCTAAGATGCGATTTTCTGAGGGGCTTTCCTACCATTGCCCTTAGTGGCTGAGGCCCAAGGTTTCCTGAATGAGATGGTGGAGTTGATTCATGCGGATGGGCTTGTGGATGTAGTTGGTGGCTCCGGCTGCTAAACAGCGTTCTTGATCCCCCTTCATGGCTAAAGCCGTTAGGGCAATGATGGGCACATGCGGGAGGGCGGTGCCGCTGCGGATGCTCCGCATAACGCTTAGCCCATCCAATCCCGGCATTTGGATATCCAGCAGGATGAGATCAAAGGCCGCTTGCTCGATCGCCGCCAAGGCTTCTGGACCATCCCGCACCACCTGAAGGCGATAGCCCTTGGCCTCTAGATAGCTTTTGAGGGTGATGATATTGGCTTCGTTGTCTTCGGCGAGGAGGAGGGAGATCGATCGATCGTGCAGAATGTTGGCCGCACCGGGCCAAGGGGACCGGGGGCACAGGGGAGCAGGGGAACTAGGGAAGCTGAAGTTGGAGGTCGTCTGGGGGCTAGCACTGGGGTCACCCAGGGCCGGAGGGGTTGGGGTGGAATCGGCTGGGTCAGGGGGGGCCGATCCGGTGGGGATAGCTTCAGGCGACGTTGCAGGGAACTCCCTGGACTGTGATCCTAGGGGGTAAGGCCCGATCGGGCTAGGAGCCGAGGGGCCAGTCCGGCGCGGCGATACAGATGCAGAATGGGCTATTCCAGGAGATTCGGGTTGTTTTTTGGCTAAATGGGTGACATAGGGCAAATCCAAGGTAAAGCAACTGCCGATCGTGAGTTGGCTGCTGAGGCTGACCTGACCCCCATGGAGTTCTGCAATTTGCTTGACCAAGGCAAGGCCCAAGCCCGTCCCAGCATATTGGCGGTTGAGGGCGCTATCCACTTGGACAAAGGGTTGAAATAACCGGGGAATATAGTCCTCTGCAATTCCAATGCCCGTATCCATCACCACAAGGCGCAGGATTGGCAGTTGCTGGGGATCGTCAGCGTCAATCCGCATCGCCTTGAGGGTAATCGTACCGTTGGCTGGGGTAAATTTGACCGCATTACTTAAAAGATTAATTAAAGCTTGGCGCAGGCGACGCTCATCGGCACAGATATCTGGCAATGCAGCCGGAATATCTAGTTTGACTGCAATTTGCTTCCGGAGGGCCGCCTGTCGAATAAATGTCAAGCTGGCTTGGCAAAAGGGGAGGATCGCAATGCGGGTGTATTCCAGTTCAATTTGCCCCGATTCAATTTTGGAAATGTCGAGGATATCGGTGATTAAGGCTAGGAGATGGGAGGCGCTTTCTTCAATGGTTTTGAGGCAGTGGAACTGCTTGGGGTGGAGCGACCCAAAGACTTCTTCCTGTAAGCCTTCGGTGAGGCCCAAAATGGCATTTAAGGGTGTTCGCAACTCGTGGCTCATGTTGGCAAGGAACTCGTCCTTGAGGCGGGTCGATCGCTCTAATTGCTGGTTAAAGTGGGCTAAACTGCGGTTTTGTTCCTGAAGTTTGGCTTGGGCTTCGCAGCGTTCGCTCACATCCCAAATCACGCCCTGCCACAGCGTGCCGCCTTCGGGCAGGGGGGTGGGTGTTGCACTGACTTTGACCCATTTCAGGTCTCCGGCGAGGGTGATAATGCGGTGCTCAGAGTCAAAGGGTTCTAGGCGCTGGGCTGCGGTTTCGAGGGCAGACCAAAAGGCTGCCACATCGTCGGGATGGATTTGCTTAAACAAAACGGCGGCTTCTTCGATGACTTCGCCGGGATCGAGGCCGTAAATGGTTTGGACGTAGGGGTTGATGTAGATAAAAGTGCTGGTTTGGTTGGGATGGTAGAGATGGCGGTAAATAACGGCGGGAATATTCTCGGCGAGGCGGCGGAAGTTGGATTCGCTACGTCTAAGGGCAATTTCCGCCTGTTTTTGCTGGCTGATGTCGAAGGTGACCCCGATCATGCGCTGGGGCTGCTGTTGGCTGTTGCGCAGGACGGTGCCGTGG
The DNA here is from genome assembly GCA_035286285.1 of Prochlorothrix sp. Taxonomy (GTDB): domain Bacteria; phylum Cyanobacteriota; class Cyanobacteriia; order Prochlorotrichales; family Prochlorotrichaceae; genus Prochlorothrix. The sequence continues at coordinate 24,042 of JAYKJG010000181.1, read as the reverse complement.
GTGCGGTGGTAGTGGACCTGGCCGGTGCTGTGAATGACGCGGTAATCGACCTGGTAGGGCGTGGCGGTGCCGTAGTCCGATCGATACTTGGGGTTTCCGGCTAATGCTTGCTGAATTAGAGTTTTGACAGGTTCTGCGTCGTCGGGGTGAATTAAGGAGAGCCAGTGTTCGTAGGTGATGGATCGATCGCCGCTGGCCCAGGAAATGCCATGGAGTTCATAGCTGCGATCGTCCCAAATTAACTGATTATTAATAATATCCCACTCCCAACAGCCAATTTCTGCGGCATCTAGGGCTAGGGTCAGCCGATCGGATAGTCGCTTTAATTTGTGCTCTGTTTTCTTGCGCTCTCGAATATCGCGAATGATGGCCTGCACAATTAAGGTGCCTTCAATCTCGATCGTGGTGGAGGAAATATCCACCGGGATCACCTGGCGATCGCGGCGCATAATGCGGGTATCGGGGAAGTCTTTGCGGGTTCCGGCTACAATTTCCTCAAAACCCCGCTGAATTCCGGGCCAATCCGCCGGTAAGCAGAGCTGAAAAATATGAAGCTGAATCAGATGAACCTGGGCGTAGCCAAACAGTTCCTCAGCTTTTTGGTTGGCATCAATGATAAAGCCCTCGCAGTTGGCAACAATAATGGCATCACTGGCCCCTTCCATCAGGGCACGATACCGGGCCTCGCGGCTTTGCATTAGCTCGATCGAGGTTTCTGGCCCCACCTCCATCAATTTTTTGTGGGACAGCAACTCTTGCAGGAGGGTGTCGGGTAAAACGTCTGCGAGGGCTTCGGGCAGGGCCGTGGGGGGGAGAACTGCGGTAAGGGCGGCAGTTAACTGGGCGGATAGTGTTACGGTTGGCGCTGGGGGGGTTGCTGTGGCCGGTTCTGTGGGCGGTTTTATGGCTAGTGCTGTGGCTAGTGCTGTGGTTAGTTCTGTGACTAGTTCCGTAGCAAGTTCCAGGGTCAGATCTAAGGCGGTGGTGGTGGTTCCCTTGACCTTGCCCGCGATCGGTGGGGTTAAACCCTGCTGTTGCCTCTGTAGCAGCGCGATCGCCAAGGTTTCCGGGGTGATAATGCCCTGAAGTTGTGCCTGAGCATCGATAACGGCGATCGGTCTGGGGTCGTCCTGGAAATACTGCTGCCAGTCTGGGGACTGACAGAGGTCTGCGGCGGTGACTACTTTGACCGCTTTGACCGCTTTAACCGCTTTGACCGCTTTGACTACTTTGACCGCTGTGACCGCTCCCAGCAGTTCCCCAATGGTCAGTTCGCGATCGGGGTTAGAACTGGGATCGGGGCCAGGATCGGGGCCAGGATTGGGGTTTGGATTGGTCTTAGGACTGGGATCAGGGCCAGGGTCGGGGCCAGGATTAGGGTTTGGATTGGCCTCAGGACTGGGATCAGGGCCAGGATTGGGGCCAGGATTAGGGTTTGGATTGGCCTTAGGACTGGGATCAGGGCCAGGATTGGGGTTTGGATTGGCCTTAGGACTGGGATCGGGGTCAGGACTGGGAGCAAGAGTCTCCGCAGCCTCTGGATTGCGATCGAGATCAGACTCTGCCAGAGTTTTCCCCTGGGCCTTAGCCTTAGCTTTGGTTTTCGCGCTAGCCTTGGCTTTGGGTTTGCCTATAGCGATCGTTTCCGCCTCGTTTAGCCCTTGTTTTGCCGATTTCCCCCAGAGTTGGGCACTACAGTCCAAAATTTCCCGCTCCGTCACAACCCCCAGCACCTGCATCCCTCCCGGTACCGGGTCTTGTCCCCCGCTGGTTGGTGCGCCTGCGCTCTCCCCTGCGATTTCCCCCGCGCCCTCCTGGACCACCACCACGCAGCCCGATCGCGCCGATCGGTAGTAACTGCACCAAAATGTTGCTTGGGCATCCCCTGGCGGGAGAGCCGCCGATCGGGCTTGTTGCATCAACTGCCAAGCGCTAAAAACCGAGGTACCAGGGTCTACAACTAAGGGTTGACGAACCAGCGCGAGTTCTAAGTCTGGACTCGATCGCGGTGCAGCAGGTAAGGGCATATCAATTCACAGCCAGCACTAAATAACCAAGATTCAATCGTTAAAACAGAGTACCTGAGCCTGGAAACATGACTGCTCAGAACCTGGTGTCAGCCCCAAAGACAGGTGCATTTCACTTTTGCTACGGTGCGGACTAAAGTCCGCACTACGAACCTTTGGAGCCAGGTTAGGGGCTGGATTGCTCCCAAGGGAAACGCACCCCCAACGGCAGCAGATGCAGTCTGCGTGCCCTACAGTCCGTCGCCCAAAATTAGCTCCCCCCGCGCAATGCCGAGGGCGAGGGCTAGCACAATGCAGCCGACAAAGGTGATCCCCAGCAAAAAGAGGGCAAAGACTTCCCCAGCAGAGAGGGGCCGATCGATCGCGTCTAAATAAGCTGAGGAACTGTAGTAGTCTTCCCAGGGGCGATCGTCGGTTGTCTCCCCCATTGCTCCAGGTTCCGCCCAACGGGGCACCGTAGCGCGATCGGCTGTCCTGCTTTCGGGGGGGGGTGGCATGGGGCCAGGTCCAGCGACTCCGGTTGCGCCAGGGGTTACGGTTGCGCCGGGGGATGGCGTTGGGTTCTGGGTAGAGGCGGCAGAGGGTGTGGGAGCCGCGCGATCGGCTTCGGGGCGATCGGCCTCGCGGCGATACAGAGACCCGGCGATCGGCCCCCCTTTTAACTCTGCCTCTGCCAGGGCAACAGCGGCCCGCTTCGCCAAATAGGTGCGCCACAGGTCATACTGACGGCGTTGCTCGGCATTACTGAGGGTGGTGTAGGCTTCCTGAAGCTGCTGAAACTTTTGCGTTGCCTCTTCAGGGTCCAAAACCGTCGTATCGGGGTGATATTGCTTGCTTAAGTCCCGATAGGCTTGGCGAATCTCGGTCAAACTCGCCGCTGGGCTAAGTCCCAACAGGCCGTAGTAATCCTGATTTAAGTCGGGGAATCGTTCAGCAACCATCGTTCAGCAACCAAAAAGGCAGGAGGCAGAATTCAGAATGCTTATCAACTTAACATGGCTTTACAGTTCTGGCTGCACTTTTGGCTGGACTTCTGGCTAGACTTTTGCCCTGGTTGACTGACAACAAACTGGGTGCATTTCACTTTGGAACAGTCAACCGTAGGGGTCGCGCCCCGGTGCTGACCCTCTGGGTGGCCAACCACCGGGACCACCACGGGGGGATTGCCCCTACCACAATCGGAGAACCTGCCACAGTGAACTGCATCCGGTCAGGTGCATTCACTATCCGGTCAGGTGCATTCACTATGGAGCAACCCACCCCCCAACCTGGCTCACACGGCTCGTAGTGCGGACTTTAGTCCGCCTATTGGCAAAAGTGAAATACACCCTAGGTTTGCCCCCCTTTGTCAGTCAATCCGGTGATTAGGAAAATTACCATGTCCCCTGTACAGGTTTTGTCCCTTGCCTTTGTGGAATTTTCGGGAAGCCGTCCCCATTTACTGTTGGATCTGTTTCAGCAAATGGGGATGCAACAGGTTGGCTCCTTTGGGCCATCTCCCCAAGTTACCCTACATTGCCAAGGCCAAATTCGCTTTATTTCCAATCCGGGATTGGGGGGAAATGCGGAGGTTTTTCGGCGGGTGCATGGGCGGGGGGCCAGTGCGATCGGCTTCAAAGTCGAAGATTCTGAGGCAGCTTTTCAGCAGGCGTTGGCCTTGGGGGCAGTGGCAGCGGCTCAAACGGATTATGATATGCCTGCGATCCAAGGAGTCGGTACGTCTTTAATTTATTTCGTGGATGATGACCGTGAGCAGGCTCTGTTCCGACGGTTTGCCTATGAGCCAGAGGTGAGGATTAACCCGCAGACCTGCCTAGAACGAGTCGATCATTTGACCCATAACTTGCGGGTGGGTGGAGTGGCAAGGATGTGTCATTTTTATGAGACTATTTTTGGTTTTGAGAAAATACGGGAATTTCAGATTCAAGGGAAAAAAACGGGCCTTTATAGTGCGGTGATGGCTAGCCCTTCCCGTGGGATTATTATTCCCCTGAATGAAACGAAAGATGATCAGTCCCAGATTGCGGAATATCTCCAAGAGTATAACGGTGAGGGCATTCAACATATTGCTTTGATGAGCTATGATATTTATCAAACTGTAGATTATTTATCCCAGCAGGGGATTGAGTTCCAAACAACGCCGAGTACCTATTATGAGTTGCTGGATCAGCGCTTGCCGGGACATGGGGAAGATGTGGCTAGGTTGCAGAAATATAAGATTTTAATTGATGGTGATTTAAGCGGTGGTGATTTAAGCGGTGGCGATCGCGATCGCAATCCAAAACTTCTGCTGCAAATTTTCACTAGAAATAGTATTGGCCCCATTTTCTTTGAATATATTCAACGCAAGGGCCATGATGGGTTTGGGGAGGGGAATTTTCAAGCGTTATTTGAGTCGATCGAACTGGATCAAGAGCGGCGCGGGGTCTTGCAATAGGGTCCAGTTCACTGTGGCGGGTTTACCGATTTAGGTAGGGGCAATCCCCCCGTGGTTGCCCTGGTTGTTGGCGGTCAGAGGGTCGGCCCAGGGGCATGACTGCTACCCTAGGTCGAATTGGGTGTATTTCACTTTTATGTGCGGACTAAAGTCCGCACTACGAGCCTTATTGGGTGCATTTCACTTTTATGTGCGGACTAAAGTCCACACTACGAACCTTACTACGAGCCTTACTACGAGCCTTTTGAGTCAGGTTAGGGGCTGGGTTGCTCCCAAGTGAAATGCACTCTATGCGTCCTCTTTTTGGTCTCCTGTTCTAGGGTAGGGGTTGCTGACTCCGGCGATCGCCCCTAGGAGGAGCCAATTGGTCAAATTAATGCGGTAGTCAAAAAAGGTGACATCGAGGCAATTGAAGAGGATGCAGCCGCCGAAGGTGAGGAGATAGGTGCGGAGAATGGCCCGATCGGAATCGAAGGTTTGGGTCCGGGGGGCAGCGGTTGGCAAGTCCGATCGCCCCTGCATAACTCCCTGCGCCAAAATCCAACCCACAAAGCCCATCAAGCCTAGGGTCAGGGGTAGCCCCACCTCAGCGCTGAGCATCAGAAAAAAGTTGTGGGGATGGCCGAGCCAAAAGCCTGTCGCGTTTTCATAGAGGGGCGTAAAGTTGCGCAGTCCCCAGCCGGTCCAGGGGCGCTGCTGGGTTAAGTCCCAAGCAAATTGCCATTGGCTAGTCCGCAGTTCTGCGGGGGGGCGATCGCCATAGAGTTCATCATTGAGCCGTGCCCAAATGAAGCGGGGCACAAGCTGCTGCAAGACCCCTTGGCCCACGCTGCCAAAGGCGGCCCAAAACACGGCTGCGACGGCCCCCACCGCTGACCACAGCACCCAAAACCAGCGCAAACGCACCGCCGTGGCAAGGCCCAACAGTAGCCCCACCCCCCAGGCATTGCGGGAGTGGGTGAGCAGTAGCCCGATGCCTTGGAGGGCGATCGCCCCAGCCAGGAGGAACCCGTTGAGGGGGGTTGGAGGAGGGGACGGGGGCCGATCGGGGCTGGCAGCTTGGGCTGGATCGAGTTGGTGTTCTGGGAATTTTTCGGGGAATTTTTCGGGGAATTTTTGCTGGGATTGCTGGCGCGATCGCCGCTGCCAAGCCTCCAGCCCCAACCCCAGCCCCAGCCCTAAGGTCACCACCAAGTAACTGGCCAAAACATTGGCATAGGCAAAAACCGCCGCCATCCGGCCCGCTGGCGTTCCCCCCGCCTCTAGGGGCCATTGCACCACCACGCTCAGGTTAACGGGGCCAGAGAACAGCCCCCCCAAGGCCAGCAGTCCTAGGATGACCAGGGGGACGGCACTGTAAACCTGAAGTTGCGCGAGGTGCCGTAATTGACGGGGGGACTGTACAAGGGTGCGAACTGCCGCAAAAAACCAGAAGCAGGGCAAAAAATTGGCTAAACCGAGCCAAGCCATGCCGGGATAGGCGGCAAGACTGGCACTGATGATCATGCCAACCGCTAGAATTAATCCGCCTTGGTGCAGCCGATCGCGCCCCCAACCCTCGCCCCGTAACCGCGTGGTCCACACCAGCGCCACCAACCAAGCGATCCCGCCTAAGACAGGGCTAAAGGGCAAGAGGAGAACCCCCAACTGTGCCCAATGCCAGGGGCCATCTAAGGACGGATCATCGTGCATTTGGAAGCCGGGAATCGGTTGCTTGGGGAACGGGTGGGAATTGCCTCGAAAACGGGCTAGAATGCGCCCCAGGAACTCACGATGGGCCAGGTTCCGGGCTGGGGTTGACGCTTGGGCTGCTGTCGATCGTGGTGGACCCGCCATAGTGCTCTAGTCCAGGAGGGTGACCGTAACCCTAGGTTTTGGCTCATCATCGGGGAGTTCGTCAATGAGTTGATGAATGCGGCCCTCGATCGCCTGAACCAAGCCCCAGGTAATTTTCTGCTGAATCGATCGGGCATCCGATCGCCACTGAATTTCGTAGGTTAGGGGTGTCAGTTCAGGATTACCGGGGGTTTTACCACTTGGGGCATTATTTTTTCTGCTGCTGGACAGACTTTGCGCTGTGGGACTCACTTTACTGCTGGTTTTAGTCCCCACCTTAGCGCTAGTCAGTTTGGGCTGGCGCTTGCGCACCACCACCGCCGTTGTACCTTTGTGGCCCCACCAAGCCCGGTAGGTGTAGCCATCGCTGCCCAGTTGCAGCGACAGGGACGGCTGGCCATCCACTTCCAAGCGATAGAGGTTGCGCTCTTCTTCAACAACGCGGAAACAGCCCCAGGATTTGCCTTGGCGGTGCAGCAGGCGATCGATCGCCACCTCCAGCGACAGGCTGTCCAAGCGATCCCCCAAGGACGGGCCAGAAAAACTAGACATGGACGATCTCCCTCAGCGGTAAACAGTGGTAAATGGCAGGCAATCAAGTAAATGGGAGGCAATCAAAAAATCCCAAACAATTCGGTCAGTCTCCCGGCGGGTCCGCTTCACTGTGGACGGGCCAGGGGCTGATCCCACCCAAAAGGTTGTTGTGGAATGGCCGTCCCGGTTGTCCAAGGGCAAACGTGAAAGGCACCCCTCCCGGCAGCGTTTTGGCAGTGTTTTGGCAGTGTTTTGGCAGCGTTTTAGCGCTATGTTGACCGTGTTTTGACGATCGAACTTGGAAAGGAGCGTGTAATGCTAGGGGGCTATTTTACAATAAACCCTGACTGGGCTGGCTATCCCTCGCCTCTTTCTAGGGGCATCTTGCCGGTGGGCGCAGCCCAAGGTGGGGGCAGCAAGCCAACGCAACCGATCGCAGTCGTGCCCTGCTAGTCCTGAGCCTAGCCGCAGGATGCCGAAACGCTGGGAGCCAAAATTAGGGCAACCCCAGAAAAGACCGCCCCCACCAAATCTGTATCCAGGTACCCCATCCATGCTTGAATCGTTGCAACAGTTTTGGTCGAGCTTCCTCAGCTTCTTTACCCGCACCCTGTTCCAAATTGGCACAACGGACATCTCCTTTGCTTTTCTCGCCCAAATTCTGTTTTGCTTTATTGGCATTCTGATCTTTTGCCGGTTGGTCAAACGGGGACTGAAGCACTATATTCTGGTGCGTCTGGGGATTGATGAGGGCAACCGCGAGGCCATCTCCACCATTGTCAGCTACGCCACGGGAACCCTTGCCTTTATTTTGCTCATGCAAATTGTGGGGTTTAACTTTGCGTCCCTGGCGGTTTTGGCCGGTGCCTTGGGGGTGGGGATTGGCTTTGGTTTGCAGGACTTTTCGCGGGATTTTATTGGAGGGTTGACGCTGCTGTTGGAGCGCAATATCAAAGTGGGGGATTTGGTGGAATTGGGGATTGAGGCCGAGGCCAGCAATATCCGTGGCAGTGTGGTTACCATTTCCCTGCGATCGGCCACCATTAAAACCCTCGATGGCGCTAGCCTCATTGTTCCCAACAACCGCCTGGTGGAGTTTCCGGTGCTGAACTGGGGCACTAGGGGAGCCTTGGGCCGCTTAATTGTTCCGGTGCGCGTTGGGCGGGAAGTGGATCTGGTCCGGACAACGGATGTGCTGCTGAATGTGGCTTCGCTCCAGCCGGAAGTGGCCCGTGAACCGTCGCCACGGGTTTGTTTTCTTGAGGTTGAGGAGGACTTTTATCAGCTAGAGCTGCATGTTTGGGTGAACCATATGCGGATTTCTGAGTATATTCGCAGTAATATTTATTTCTCGATCGAATACCACTTCCGCCAACAGGATATTCACTTCCAACCCTCCTACCAGGAGTTGGTTATTGCCTTTGAAAGTGCAGAGTTTATTGACCCGATCGCCACCTATCGCAACCGGGAAATGAGCCAGAAGCTGACCCGCCTGCAACCGATTCAACGGCTGCGCGATCGGCCCTTGGGGCTAGATGATTTTCTGCGCCAAATTAAATATTTTAATTGCCTTAACGATTTAGAAATTCGCCAACTGCTAGAGACAGGTTATCGCAAACGCCTCAAGGAGCGGGAAGTGCTGTTTCGGGAGGGGGATGCGGGGGATGCCTTCTATGTGATTTTGGAAGGCGCGGTGGAAATCTTTGCGGAACCGCTGAGCAAGCAGCTTGCCGTGCTGACCAATGGCCAGTTTTTTGGCGAAATCTCCCTGCTTTTGGGCATTCCCCGATCGGCCTCGGTCCGCGCCCTCGAAGATACACTGCTCTTCGCCATTGACCACAATGGCTTTCAAAAACTCCTACACCGATCGCCCCTCTTTTATGAGCTACTCTTGGAGGGCATGGCGAAACACCAGGAAGAGTTGGCGGAACGACGGCAAGAATTGCGCAGTTTGGGCCTGATTCGCCAAGATGAAGAGGATCCCAGCCCCATGGAGTGGGCGAGGAAACGGCTGAAGCAGCTTTTTGCCCTTTAGCCTTGGCGCTGGCGTAAAATAAACTCGGCGATCGCCAGATCCACAGGCGTTGTCACCTTGAGGTTCGTTTCTTCCCCCTCCACGATCTGCACCGGCAGACCAAAGTGCTCAAAGAGCGCCGCATCATCGGTAACCGCTAGCCCTTGGCGCTCTCCTTCCTCGTGGCAGTGGCGAATTTTATCCACCCAAAAGCCTTGGGGGGTTTGGGCGGCCCAGAGTTGGCTGCGATCGGGGGTTGCGGTAATCCTTCCCTGATCGGTCACCACTTTGATCGTATCTTTAACCGGCACCGCTGCAATTAAACCGGGGTAGGTCTCCAGGGCCGCTGCACAGCGATCGAACAGGTCCGGGGTGGCCAAACAGCGTGCTCCGTCGTGGATCAACACCCGATCGGCCCCGTCTGGTAGTCCCTTAATGCCGTTGAACACCGATTCCTGCCGGGTGTCCCCCCCCTGGATCCAAGTCACGGGCTTGCTCAGGTGCAAGCGGGCGAGCAGCGGCTCAATCTCAGGCCAGTCCACCGCCTGCCCCACTAGGCCAATCCAGGTAATGCTAGGGGCGGCTTCGGCGGCTTGCAGGGTCCAGGCCAAAATCGGCTGTCCCAAGAGGGGCAACAGGAGTTTGTTGCGATCGCTGCCCATGCGCCGCCCTACCCCTGCGGCTGGAATCAATAAATACACGTGAGTCCTCCCAGACTACATCACCGTTTTCTGTCGCAGTACCGGCGATCGTGTCACCGGCTTAACATGACCTTTTGCCCTAGTCCCTTGTCAGTCAGGCGACAGACAACGCAGGGCCATTTGTGGTTTATCTTATCGTGGCCCGGAACCCTCGCGTGCTTTCCCCCCTTCAATGTTGGGGCCGTGCCCCTAACCGTTGTAAGCACAGCCGCTATGATAGCCGTCAAGTCCCTAGCCCTGTTCCCCCTAGCCCCGTTCCCCTCACGCTGTTATATCCCCATGTCCCTCTGGTCCCTCCTCCAAAACCAATTCTTGCGCTGGGGAGAGTGGCTGAGCGATCGGATCTCCCTACCCCAAACCTCCATACTGGTGGGCACCTTCACCGCTCTGCTGGTTTTCCTGATGCAGCAGGGGGGACTGCTCCAACCTTTGGAACTGTTAGCCTTTGATCAACTGGTGCGCTGGCAAGCCCAGAGCTACACCGATCCCCACCTCTTAATCGTTGCGATTACCGAGGCAGACCTCAAGGTAACCCAACAGTGGCCCCTCCAAGACCAAACCCTGGCCCACGTCCTCCAAACCCTGCAACAATACCAACCCCGCGTCATCGGTTTGGATCTCTATCGAGATTTGCCCACTCCCCCCGGCTACGACGACCTCCAGGAGCAGCTTAGCGCCCCCAATGTCGTGGGCATTCGGAAACTGCCCGATGCCTCTCAGGAGCGCGTTTTACCCCCGCCTGCCCTCAGCAGCGATCGGGTGGCCTTTAATGATTTTGTTCTGGATCCCGACGGTGTGGTACGCCGCAATTTCCTCTATGCGCCCTTGCCCACTGGCTCCTGCTACTCCCTCGGTCTTCGCCTTGCCTTGGCCTACGTTTTGGGGAATCCAACCCCGCCGATCGGCCCGCCCCTGAACCCCAGCAATTTGCCCCGTCTGCCCGCCCAGGGGGGCGGCTATGCTGCCATTGATAACACCGGCTATCAGGTTTTGGTGGACTATCGATCGGTGCTGCAACCGGAGCAGGTGACCCTATCCCAGGTGCTGGGCAATGAGTTAGATCCAGCGCAGGTCCGCGATCGCATTGTCTTAGTGGGAACCACGGCCACCAGCGTCCAGCGGCAGGTACTGACTCCCTACAGCGCGATCGCCCAGGATAACCCCTTCAACTCCGGCCTCTGGCTCCAAGCCCAACTCACCTCCCAACTGCTCCACGCCATGCTGGGTCACCAGGCGCTCCCCCGTGCCCTGCCCCTCGGTGGGGTGATTCTGTGGCTGGGGCTGTGGGGCTGGTTTGGGGCTAGCTTGGTGCTGTGGTGCCCTGATTTGGGGGCGCTGCTGGTGACGGGGATGGGCGCAAGCCTGGGCCTGGGGGGGTTGACTGCCGTGGCCCTCACGCAAAATATTTGGGTTCCCGCCATTGCCCCCAATGCAGTCCTGCTTGGCTCTATGGTGATTATGGCCCTCTACCGGGCCGTCTATAACAGCTTCCATGATGTGCTGACGGGTTTGCCCAACCGCTCCCGCTTTTTGCGGTCCCTCACGTATGCCCTCCACGACAAGGGCCACCCGGCTCCGCCCCAAGTGACAGTGCTGTTCATTGCCCTCAACCGTTTCAGTTTAATCAATGACACCCTGGGTTATGCGGCGGGCGATCGGCTGCTGCTCCAAGCCCGCGACCAACTCCAAGCCTGCTTAGACCAATGCCACACCTGCCGACCCCTGCCCCATCTGTTGGCCCGGATTGGGGGGGATGAGTTTGGGCTGATGTTGACGGAAACCGCCACGGCCAACGGTTCCTACCCCCATTCCTACCTTCGCCGCGATCGCCCTGGTGAGTATGCCGCCGGTCTCCCCGCCCAGTGTGACTCCTGGGATCTGCTGCATCCCCCCTTCACCTTGGCGGAACTGGCCATTCACCTGGCAGGGCAGATCAGCGCCCGTCTAGAGCAAATTTTGGGGGGCGATACGGCGAAGCCAATGGTGCTGGTGAATAGCAGTATTGGCATTGTTTTTGCGCCTGCGGATGGAACCCATGGGGCGGTGGATATGCTCCGGGATGCCCATGCGGCCATGTACCGGGCGAAGGCATTGGGCCGCAGTCATTATGAGATTTTTGCGGTGGGTCTCCATGCGGAGATGACTCGTCGCTTAGGGTTGGAGCTAAATTTGCGCCAAGCGATCGAGCGGGAGGAACTCCAGGTTTACTACCAGCCGATCGTTGACCTTAAAACCCAAAAACTGGTGGGATTTGAAGCTTTGGTGCGGTGGTGGCATCCCCAGCAAGGGTTTATGTCCCCTTCGGCCTTTGTGGAAGTGGCGGAGGAGTCGGGGCTGATCATTCCCCTGGATCAATGGGTCTTGGAGCAAGCCTGTGAGCAATTGCAACGCTGGCGCACCTATTGGTCCCAAACCCATGACCAAGAGTTGCACCTCATCCTCAATGTCAACCTGTCCAGCAAGCAGTTTAGCCGTGCCAATGTGGTGGAGACGGTGGCGGGAATTCTCCAGCGCACGGGCCTACCGGGCTACTATCTCAAGCTAGAAATTACAGAGCGTGTTGCCCTTCCCGATCAGACCGATCTAGACAGCGATCGGGAGTCTAACTGTATTGATACGATGTTGGCGTTGAAGGCGTTAGATATTTGCCTGAGTTTGGATGATTTTGGAACCGGGTATTCTGCCCTGAGCTACCTCTGTCGGTTCCCGATCGATACCCTCAAAATTGACAAAAGCTTTGTCAGCCGCATTCCCCACGGACAGGCTGATCGCACCTTGGTTAAAAATATTGTCAACCTCAGCCATGACCTTGGCATTAACGTCACGGCGGAAGGCATTGAGACCCAGGAGCAGGTCAACTTGTTGCGCCAGTGGTCCTGTGACTATGGCCAAGGCTATTTCTTTTCTAAGCCCCTCAGTCCCGAAGCGGCCCAAATTTGGCTCGATCGCACTCTCCCTCCCTCTTGCCCGGTCATGATTCAGGGGACCACCGGAGAATGAGGGTTTCAGGCTCCAAGAGACAGACCTTAGACAACTTGAGCGGGTCCAGGTCATTGTCGCAGATTCCCCAATTCTAGTAGGGGCGCGGTTTTCGCGCCCAAGGCAGGATTTTTTGGCCGTCAACCAGGGAGGGTCCAAGTTGGGCCGACTTGCAGCGGGATATCCAAGGGGTTCTGGGAACCCTTGAAGGGGTAGGATGACAAGAGCTTATTGCTGAGTGTATTGCTACTCGACTTGTTCCGATCGACTTGTTCCGCCCGACTTGTTTTGCCCTGCTGCTATGGCTTCACCCCTACAGATTCTGCGCGATCGCTGGCAACAACTGACCCAAGGCCGATCGCCCTTTGCCGCTGCCCCTGCTGATCCTGAGGCAAAAATCCCCCTGGTGCAGGAAACCCCGATCGCCATCGTCCCCAATCTCGTGCTACCGCCGATGGGCTGCGGGACATGGGCCTGGGGCAACCGGTTGCTGTGGGACTATGACCCAGGGGCGGATCCGGAGTTGCAGCGGGTGTTTAATGCCTGTATGCGGGGGGGAGTGACGCTGTTTGATACGGGGGATTCCTACGGCACCGGCAAGCTCAAGGGGCAAAGTGAGAAGCTTTTAGGGCGGTTTACCCAGGATTATGGGCGAAAACTGCCAAAAACATTTTGTATTGCCACCAAATTAGCCGCTTATCCCTGGCGCTTGACGCGGGGGGCGATGGTGAAGGCGGGACTGGCTTCGGCGGAGCGGTTGGGCCGATCGGTGGATTTGGTGCAAATGCACTGGCCCACGAGTAATTATGCGCCTTGGCAGGAGGGGGCGCTGTTGGACGGTTTGGGGGATCTGTGGGAGCAAGGACAGGTCAGAGCCGTAGGGCTGTCGAATTATGGCCCCAAAACCCTGCGGAAGGTGTATCAGCGCTTTGCCGATCGCCAAATTCCCCTCGCGACCTTACAAATTCAGTACTCCCTGCTGTCGATCGCCAGCCTTCCCTTTCAGGAACTGCGGGAGACCTGCGGCGAACTGGGGGTGCAGATCATTGCCTATAGTCCCCTCACCCTGGGGCTGCTAACGGGTAAATATCGCCAGCCCGACCAGTTGCCCAAGGGCTTGCGGGGCTTGCTGTTCCGGCAACTGTTGCCCAGTGCCCAGGACTTGCTGGGGCCGATGGAGGAGTTAGCCCGCAGCTATGACAAAACCCCGGCCCAAATTGCGATCAACTGGTGCCTCTGTCAGGGCACCATTCCGATTCCAGGGGCGAGAAACCTAGCCCAAGCCCAGGAAAATCTCGGTGCGCTGGGTTGGCGCTTGAAAGCCACGGATGCTGAGCAATTAACCCGCATTGCCCTCAAAATCCAGCGCCCCATGCTTAGTAATGTTTTCCAAACCCGCTAGTGCAGCAGGGCAGAACTGAGCGTGCTCTTAACGGGTTCCCACACTCCCTCTCCTCCCTTATACCAAATCCGACTAATCTCGATGGTTTTGGTAGGGGCAATCCCCCCGTGGTTGCCCCTGTATTTGGCTGGTCGAGGGTCGGCACGGGGGCACGACCCCTACCCGTTTATTCTGTTTCAGGCTCAACGGATTTGGTATGACTGAGCGATGCAGCTAGGTCATTCCTCCTATTCGACTTTTTCCATGCGACTTTTCCCATGCGACTCTGATGTACGAGGTGGTACCCTGTGAATCCAAGACAAACCCCACACGTCCCTCGATCGTCCTCTAAACCCACTATTTTAGTGGTGGACGATTCACCGGAGAATCTCACCTTATTAGTCGCTATTCTCAAGTCAGATTACCGGGTTCTAGTGGCAACCCACGGTCAAAAAGCCCTAGAGATTGCCCGATCGGAGAATTCCCCCGATCTGATTTTGTTGGATGTGATGATGCCGGAAATGGATGGCCATGAAGTCTGTCAGCGCCTGAAAGCTAGCGCTAAAACGGCCCATATTCCCGTTATCTTTGTCACGGGCTTGGAAGAGGCCAATACACGTCAGTTTTTGGCGGAATGGGGGGCGGAGGGTTGTATTAGCAAGCCCATCCAACCGGAGCTTCTGCGGTCTAAGGTGGCGGAATATTTGCCCCGATCGATACTAGGCGTTGAAAACTCGCCCTGAGTCGTTGCGCCCCCGATCGCCGGGTTGCCATTGCCCCTGGGTTTCCCCCTCAAACCTAGGCCGATCGGGGCTGAGCGCGATCTACTCTGCTGCGGGATCGCTTTAACCCTGCTGAATGTCGGTGAGGGCAGTGTTGAGGCGCTGACGGAGGCTGGGGCCATCAGCGAGGAGATCGCCTTGGCTGAGGGTTTCCTGAAGCCCAGATTTAAGCCATTTCAGATTAACAGTCCCCGCTTGCGCTTCCCCATCGCCGAGGACCAAACAGGCGATCGCCCCGCTGCGATCGGCCCGCTTAAACTGCTTACCGAAGGCACTCCCACTCACATCTAACTCCACTGCAAAGCCCTGATGCCGCAGCTTTTGGGCCAACTGCAACGCCTGGGGTTCCGCCGTTTCGCCACGGGAGACTACATAAAAATCCAAACTCACCGGGGGCAACTCCTGCAACTGCTGCAACAGCAACACCAGCCGTTCCATCCCCAAGGCCCAGCCCACCGCTGGCGTGACCGCTCCCCCCAGTTCCGCCACTAGGCCATCGTAGCGACCGCCGCCGCAGACCGTCGCCTGGGCACCGAGGTCGTCGGATTGGATTTCAAAGGCGGTGTGGGTGTAGTAGTCGAGGCCGCGCACGAGGCAGGGGTTGAGGCGGTAGGGGATGCCCAAATCAGTCAGGGAGTGCTGGACCCGATCGAAGAACTGCCGGGAGTCTGGCCCCAAATGATCGAGAATACTGGGGGCGTTTTGGAGAATTTCCTGGGTTTTGGCGTTTTTACTGTCTAGAATGCGCAGGGGGTTGCGATCGAGGCGGTCCTGGGAATCCGGATCTAAATCCGCTTGGTAGGGCGTGAGATAACTCACTAAGGCTTCGCGGTAGCGCTGGCGATCGGCCCCATCCCCCACGGAATTTAAATCCATACGCAAATCCTTCAGACCCAAGGCTTTGAGCAAATCCCAGGCGAGGGCAATCACCTCCGCATCCGATCGGGGATCCTGGGTTCCCAAGGCTTCCACCCCAATTTGGTGAAACTGCCGCTGTCGGCCCTTTTGGGGGTTTTCATAGCGAAACATAGGGCCGGTATACCAGAGCCGCTGAATGCCCTGGGTTTGTAGCCCATTTTCTAGGAAAGCCCGCACAACTCCAGCGGTGCCCTCCGGACGCAGGGTCATGGAGCGATCGCCCTTATCCAAAAAGGTATACATTTCTTTGCCCACCACGTCCGTCGCTTCGCCAATGCCCCGCTCAAACAGTTGGGTTTGCTCAAAAATGGGGGTGCGAATCTCCCGAAAAGCAGCGCGATGAAACAAGTCCCGTGCCGTGGCTTCGACCCACTGCCAGCAGTTGACGCGATCGGGCAAAATGTCCTTGGTGCCTTTCGGGGCTTGAATCTGAGCCATGGTTTTGGAGGATGGGGGTTGAGAGAGGGTGGACAAGAGGGTGATGGGGCGGCGGCGGATACCCCCCAGGGGGTCAGGGAGGCATCACAGCCGGAACAGTGCCGGAATCTACAGAAAACAGCACTGCCCGATCGCCGCTCCTAGGGCGTGGAGGAGTCTTTCTGTAGGCGTTCCAAAACATCGGACTGCCGCAGGGGATAGCGATCGCCATAGTAGGCTAAAATTGCTCCAAGGCGTTTTCCCCATCCGGGGGAGGGGGATATTTCCTCCAGCCATAGACCCCCCACTTGGCTTTGGGTGTACTCAAAGGTTGAGGCGGTTTGGGGCAGCAACCCCACCGCGACCCCTTCCACCTGGCGCAAGTGGGCTGCAACTTCCCGGTATACCGCTAGGGGCATGTTCAAAAACTCAAGTTCGTATTTCACGGTTTTGCTACGGTTTTGCTTCTTCGCTTCTGCATGGAATCTAGGACGGCACTGCTAGGGCTATGGATTGTGCGGCGAACTCCGGGCCGCAGCCTGGGCAGCCTCCCCTAGGGCGACTCACTGGGCAGTGCAGCATCTTGCAGGGCAGGATTCCCCCCCTGGGGTTGTGGCAAGACGCAGCAGTTAATTTGATCTAAGCAAACTTTGCCCCACTGCAAGGCCCAGCGCACCAGTTCTACCCGGTTGTGGGTTGAGGTTTTGTTGAGGATATTGCTGATGTGGTTATCAACGGTTCGCTTACTAATCTCCAGTTGATCGGCAATTTTCTCATTGGTTAGGCCCACGGAAACCAACTCCACAATCTCTAGCTCTCGCTCAGAAAGCATACTGTAGCCTTGGGAGCCGGAGCTTTGGGTGTTGTCCCTTGGGGGGGTGGGGCTGGCAGGATTAGGACTGGGAATGCTTTGGTGAGAGGTGGCCTGGGTGGCTTGGGAAGAGTAGGGCTGAGTCATGGGTGGTGAGGTTGAAACGTTCTGCTGCCTCGTCATCTAAGCATCCTCAGGATGACTAAGACCTGTATTTCTACTCATTGAGTGTAACCATTCTAGGTATGTTTTCTCCTGATCCGTTTTAAATTTTCACAAGAAAGGCTAGAGTGCTGACTCCCACGGCTGTGTAGCGATCGCCTCAAAATCGGAGCGGGCGATCGCCCCTCCCCTAGCTCCATGGTATTGTAAACAAAAGTAACAACTATTAAAAATTTACCCTTGAACTTCTATCTATTCTCATCTGCCTCTAAGGATTCAGTCCTGCCCTGCTGGCGACTGAGGTTAGCCCGTGAGCTACTTCAGCCCCGATCGCCCTGGATGGCGATCGCCATCAGCATTTTCTGTGTTTCGGTGCCGGTTTTCTTTGAAGCGCCCTTGGTCCGTGCTTTGCCCTGGCTGAGCTTGCTGCTGACAGGGTTCTGGTTCTGGCTGGGGTCTCGGTTGCGGCGGCATCCCATTTTTGGCTTTTGGGGGGAGTTGCTGCTGGGCTTTAGCTGGAGTTGGCTGGCGGGGTCGCTTTATTGGGGCTGGTTCCGTTGGGAGCCGTTGTTACATTTGCCGATCGAGTCGATCGGCCTACCCTTTGCCCTCTGGGGTCTGTACCAAGTTTCGACCCTGAGCACTGCCAAACCCTTAACCCCAACCCCCACCGACCCCCTTCCCCTCACCGCCCACCCCTCCAGCATCGCCCCAGTGGGTCACTGTTTTTACCTCGGCTCGCTTCTGGGGACCGCCATCACCGATGCCTATTGCTACCTCATTGATGTGATTCCCCACTGGCGGCGGATTATGGCAGCCCCTCCGGCCCAGGTGCCGCTGATTTTTGAGGAGGCGGTGGCACGGGTGGAAACGCCTTGGGGGATTGGTGTGGCTTTGGGGTGTGCGCTGGTGTTGCTCCTTTTGGCTTGGGGTTCGGGCCGATCGACCCAGTTGGGAGCCTGGATTGTCAGCGGTACGTTGATCGGGACGCTCCTCGTTGATTGCCTCTTTATCGGTGTGGCAACCTTGTAGCAGGTATCAGGTCCGTGAGGGACACCCAAGTTTTGCAGTATCAACGGTAGGGGCCGGGTCTTCCGGCCCGCTTCGGGGATTGACGAGAGGGGACAAAATGCTGCCAGGGGCGCGAAAACCGCGCCCCTACTGCTGAAGATACGGGAGCTTGTAGCTTGTATCTCACCCAAGTCTTAGCCGCTATAAGTAGCCGGTGAGAAGCGAATTTTGAGGTAATCTTCCTCCATTTTTGCCCCCGACGGTTGCAGCATCGCCAAAGCTTGGGGCAGGACCAAATTGCGGCGATGGTTGCCAATGCGGATATTTAGCTCATCCCCCGTCTTGCTCAGTTCCACCTGGTTCTTGGGAATTCCCGGCAAATAGACCTCTAGGCTGTAGTTGGAGCCATCCTGCTGCACAACCCGCAGGGTTGTTTCCTTATAGTAGATCTTAGCCGCGCTTTCATCGCCATAGAGCGTTTCCTTCAGTCGCTCCAGTGCCGCCATCCCACACATCTCCTCAGAGTACAGGGGGACTTCCTTAATGGGGAGCGGCTGGAAATTAGCGTGAATTTCCTGGCGATGTTGCTCCTGGTTGGCCTTCCACTGCTTAAAGAAGGGATCCGTCACCGTATCGGGGATAATGCGGTTAGCCACGACCATATCCGTGCCCACATTGTAGAGACTGAGATAGGCATGGGCACGCAGGGACTCCTTAATGACCATCCGCTCTGGATTAGTGACCAAACGCACTGAAGTTTGGGAAGGATCCGTCAGGATTTTCTCTAGGGCTTCGATTTGCTCATAAAACTCATAGGGAGCATCCATCACTTCATTGCTGGGAAGGGAGAACCCGGCAACGGGTCGAAACAGCGGTTCCACCAAGGGCCGCAGGGCTGCGGAAACCGCTTGGAAGGGCTTGTAAAAGCGGCGCATATACCAGCCTGCCACCTCTGGCAAACTCAACAGACGCAGGGCAGTCCCCGTGGGAGCCGAGTCAATAATCAGAACCTCAAATTCCCCCTCATCATGGTGGCGCTTCATCCGTACCAAGCTGAAAATTTCATCCATTCCGGGCAAAATGGCTAGTTCTTCCGCTTCTACACCTTCCAGCCCCCGCGCTTGCAACACTTCGCTGATGTAGCGCTTCACGGCCCCCCAGTTGCCCTCTAGCTCCATGAGGGCATCTAACTCTGCACCCCAGAGGTTGGGTCTAATCTGGCGCGGCTCATGGCCTAGTTCTAGGTCAAAGCTATCGGCGAGGGAGTGGGCGGGGTCCGTACTGAGCACGAGGGTTTTGTAGCCCTCCTCAGCACACCGCAAACCTGTAGCAGCCGCGACGGAGGTTTTGCCAACGCCGCCTTTTCCCGTCATTAAAATTACACGCATGGAGCATAACCCTCGGTAGTTAGGCAAATGAGTTTATCTTTCATTATTGTGGGGGATTTCTTTACATTTGTTAACTAAAGCAGCCGTGAACCCCTGAGTTGGCCCGAAGTTTTGAATTTTAAGTTCGGCTCAGATCCCCATTGATATAAGATAAATTAAATGATCTGCCCAATATCAATAAGTACGATGCCCTTATGGTCTAGTCCTGGTTGACGGACAAAATCAATCAGTACGATGCCCTTATGGTCTAGTCTTGGTTGACGGACAAAAAATTCTGCCGGAGGCGCGGTTTTTCTGCCTCTACAAGACTTGTGGGACGGTAGGGGTCAGTTTCCTGACCCGACCCCTGCGCCTCGGTTTAACCCACGGGGTGCGTTTCACGTTTGCCAAGGGACGGACTAAAGTCCGCACTACGAGCCTTGTGAGACAGGTCAGGGTTTGGGTTACTCCAAAGTGAAATGCACCCGACCCACCTTGATCAGCCCATTAGGTCTTTTCCTTCATAGTGGCGATCTTGGTTGTTTTCAACGTAATTTCCTGCCTCCCCGTTCGTTTACTTCTTTTCCCTGTCTTAAGCGAAGATAGAATTGATTTGTCGATCTCCAGAGGCGATCATTTTCTGGGTTTCATGATAAACCCTTGGGTTCTATTGTTCTTTTCCCTAAGATGACCGTTGAGCTTTGCTCACGTGTTCGTGTTCAAGCTTGTTTCTTGTTCAGTCAAATCTTTGGGTTTAGGCTGATCTTTCTGGCTTTTCAGGCAGCTTACAAATGCAAATCACCAACGTCATCAACTTCAGCAACATCAAAGGGGATGTATTCGGCGGCATTACCGCTGCTGTCATTGCCCTACCCATGGCTCTGGCTTTTGGGGTCGCTTCGGGTGCTGGTCCGGAAGCGGGTCTCTATGGAGCCGTTTTAGTCGGTTTTTTTGCCGCACTTTTTGGCGGAACGCCAACCCTCATTTCTGAACCCACGGGTCCCATGACGGTGATCATGACCTCCGTGATTGCCACGATGGTTGCCCGTTATCCCGAAAATACCGAATATGGCCTCTCCCTCGCCTTTGGTGTGGTGATTTTAGCTGGTATTTTCCAAATTATCTTTGGCACGCTCCGCCTGGGTAGCTATATTACCCTGATGCCCTATACCGTGGTTTCAGGCTTTATGAGCGGGATTGGGATCATCCTGATTGTGCTCCAGTCTGCGCCCTTCCTGGGACAAGCGACTCCTAAGGGCGGTGTTGTGGGGGTGCTGCGGGCGATGCCGGAGTTGGTCCAAAATATCAACGTCGCCGAAACCTCCCTCGGTCTGATTACCCTTGCCATTCTCTTTTTTACGCCCCGCCGGTGGAAACGGGTGATGCCGCCCCAGCTTTTGGCGCTGATTGTGGGCACGGTTATTTCTCTAGTTTTGTTATCTGATGTCGATATTCGCCGAATTGGTGAAATTTCCGCTGGTTTGCCGATGCTGCGGATTCCGGTTTTCCCCCTAGCTGACCTTCAGTTGATGGTGGTGAATGGTTTGGTGCTGGGGATGCTGGGCTGTATTGATGCGTTGCTGACCTCTGTGGTGGCCGACAGCTTGACTCGGACTGAGCACAACTCGAATAAGGAGTTGATTGGTCAGGGGATTGGGAACGTGATGTCGGGTCTTTTTGGCGGTTTGGCCGGTGCGGGTGCCACCATGGGAACTGTGGTCAATATTCAAACGGGGGCACAGACGGCGCTGTCGGGTCTGACCCGTGCGGTTATTCTGCTGGTCGTTGTGGTTTGGGCTGCTCCTCTCACCCAGAGCATTCCCATGGCGGTTTTGGCTGGGATTGCCCTTAAGGTGGGGATTGATATTATTGATTGGGGTTTCTTGAAGCGGGCGCACAAGATTTCCATCAAAGCGGCCCTGATTATGTATGGGGTGATTGCGTTGACGGTGTTGGTGGATCTGATGGTGGCTGTTGGGGTGGGGGTCTTTGTGGCCAATATCTTGACGATCGATCGCCTCAGCAAATTACGGTCCAAGGATGTCAAGGCGATTACCGATGCGGATGATGCGATCCTGCTGACCCCTGAGGAGAAAGATCTGATGAAGTCCGTGCAGGGGCAGGTGTTGCTGTTCCACTTGAGCGGTCCGATGATTTTTGGGGTTGCTAAGGCGATCGCGCGGGAGCACAATTTGGTAAATAACTACAAGGTCTTGATTTTTGACCTTTCCGATGTGCCGCTGCTGGGGGTGACCTCTTCTTTGGCCATTGAGAATGCGATCGAGGAAGCCCTAGACAATCGTCGCACTGTCTTTGTGGTTGGGGCTTCTGGCAGTACCTATAAGCGCTTGAAGGATTTGGGCCTGGTCGATCGGCTTCAGCCGCAGCAGTTCCAGGTGACTCGCACCGAAGCGCTGAAGCAGGCGGTGTCCATTATCCAGTCCCAAGGGGGTGTGATTCTGGATACCCGTCTGATTGGGGTTGAGGCCGACAGTAACTACCAAAGTCAGCCTCCGGCTGCGGTCTAGCAGCCCGTAATCCCCTCAATTTGCTTTCTAGCGTCAGGTTAGGGGGTTGCCACGGGGGTGTAACCCTGACCTTTGCTCAAGGCTTCCAATTCGACGACCCCCCACTGACCTCACTCTGATTTTGGCGTGGTGACTGAGGCGAAGACTTGAATTCTCCGAGGTGCCCTACAGTGATTTGATGAGTCTTAATTTGAGATCTGTGTGACCCTGCCTCTGACTCTCTGTTACCGCTCTTTTCATTCTGTACTAAGATTCCCTCCCCTAATCCTCCTATGTCTTGTTTTTTCTGTGCATTAAACAGGCAGACTATCCTGCTTTTCCTCAGTTCTGTCACCCTTTGTTGCGGTTACACTACGTCAGTCCTCGCTCAACCGATTACTGCTGCCCAGGATGGCACGGGTACCGAGGTTCAGCAACAGGGTGACACCTTTAATATCAGCGGGGGATCCCAGGCAGGGGCAAACCAGTTGCATAGTTTTGAGCAATTTGGGCTAGAACAGCAGCAAACGGCTAATTTTCAGACGGATGCGGGGACGGCCAATGTGTTGGGGCGGGTGACGGGGGGGGATCCGTCGGTGATTAATGGCACGGTGCGGGTGACGGGGAGCGAGGCCAATCTGTACTTGATGAATCCGGCGGGGATGGTGTTTGGGGAGAATGCGCGGCTGGATGTGCCGGGATCCTTCCATGGGACAACGGCGGATTCGATCGGCTTCGAGAACGGCGAATTTTCGGCAACTGGCCAAAACAACTATCAAAATCTCAACACTGCACCGAATCGCTTTAATTTTGAAGGGGGCAGTAACGGGGCGATCGTCAATCAAGGCGATTTAGCGGTAAACCAGGGCAAAAACCTGAGCTTAACGGGCAGTACCGTCATCAATACCGGCACCCTGACGGCTCCGGGGGGGCAGGCGGCTGTGGTGGCAGTACCGACCCATGAGGGATCCCAGTCGGTACGCATTAGCCAAGAGGGCATGGTCATGGGCTTGGAGGTGGGAGCCGATCGCCTCAGTCAGCAAAACCTGTCTGCCACAGATTTAAGCCAAAATCCTAGGAATTTACCCAAGGTTCTGACAGGGGGCACGGTGGATCATGCTACATCTCTCCAGATCGTCGATGGGCGGGTTTATTTACGGGGATCAGGGATTGGGATCGATCCGCTAACGGGATCGGCGGTGGTATCGGGTTCTGTGACGGTGGCGAGTCCTGGGGGACTGGAGCGGGCAGGTCAGGTTTTGGTGCAGGGCGATCGGGTTCAAGTAACGGGGGCAAGTCTACAGGCCAGCAGTCACGGCTCAGCCCGCAGTCAGATTGAGATTCAGGGAACCCAACGCAGCGAGATTGAGAACAGTGCGCTTACCTTGTCTAATTTAGTGGGAATTGGGGGATTGCTGAAGATTCAGGGTGGTTCTGTGGCGGTGCGGGGGAGTACGATCGCCGCCGATGGCAGTCAAGGTGGTGGTTTAGTCCAACTCCAAGCCATCCAAGGACTCATGCAGGTCGATCGTAGTGAAATCACGGCAACCAGTGGCCTAGGGACCGGGGGACGGGTGGAGGTGTTGGGCGATCGGGTGGCGCTATTGGCCAGTACGATCGAGGCTTCCGGGGTTGCCGGGGGTGAGATTTACATCGGCGGAGATTACCAAGGGCAAGGAACGCTCAAAGCCGCCCAGGATACGGTTGTCGATCAAAATTCCCAACTCCTAGCCAATGGCCTTGGTTTGCCCAGTTCTAACCTTTTAACAACCGACTTCCCTCAAATCCCCCCGTTTCCAATCCCAGCCGCTTCGGGGGGGACGGTGATTTTGTGGGCTGACGATCGAACGCGGTTTTATGGCCAAATCCAAGCAACAGGCTATGGGGCGGGTAGCCGTGGCGGTTTTGTAGAAGTTTCGGGGAAAGAAACCCTGATTTTCCGAGGTCAGGTGAATGTAGGGGCGATCGGCGGCGAAATGGGAACCTTATTGCTGGATCCGGCCCATATCACGATCGTAGACGGGAATGGTGGTCTTCAGGATAGCCAGCTTAGCGATGGTAGCATCACCCCCGCAGACAGTCCTGGGGCCACTTTTACAATTTCTGAAACTGTCCTAGAGGCGATTACGGGCAATATTATCCTCCAAGCCGATGAAAC